>JBJMGU010000268.1:0-54221 GCA_045807765.1 Blastocatellia bacterium | reverse complement strand
TTTCTGCCGCGGCGGCGGCGCGCGACGTTTCCGACTCGTCGCGGTAGAAGGTCAGCTTGCCGCTCTCGTCGTTCAAATCAACCACCACCACGTCGCCGAGCCGCACCTGCCCGGTGGCCGACAAATTCGCCAGCGGATTGACGACGAAGCGCTCGACCGCGCGCTTCAGGTGACGCGCACCGTAGCGCAGCTCGATGCCTTCGCTCAACAAGAACTCTTTCGCCGTCTCGGTCGCCGTGATGTAGAAGCGCTCGCCGGTGCCTTCGTTGATGCGTTGCTGTACGCCGTACAGCTCAAGGTCCAATATCTTGCGCAGCTCTTCGTGCTTGAGGCTGCGGAAAACCACCGTCTTGTCTATGCGGTTCATGAACTCCGGCGAAAACTTGCGCCGCGCCGCTTCCGACGCCGTGCGGTAGATCTTCTGGTCGAGGTCGTTTTCGACCAGTTCTTTGCCGCGCGCCGGCGCAAAGCCGATTGAGCCGGTGATCAAGTCGCTCATCTCCTTGGCGCCGAGGTTCGACGTCAGAAAGATCATTGTTTGCGAGAAGTCTACCTTGCGGTTGTCGCCCAGGGTCAACGTCGCTTTGTCGAGAATGCCCAGGAGCAACTGCCAGAGCGCGTCGCTCGCCTTCTCGATCTCGTCAAATAGAACGAGTGTGAACGGATTGGCCTCGGTGTGATACTTGTCGAGGTTCTCCTGTGTCAGCATCGGCGCAGTCTCGCGATGGCCGAGGTAGCCCGGAGGCGAGCCGATCAGCTTGGCGATTTCGTGCGAGTGCTGAAACTCTGCGCAATCGATCTTCACCACAGCGTTGCGCGTGCCGAAGAGGATTTCCGCCGCCGCTTCGACGACATGGGTCTTGCCCGATCCCGTCGGCCCGAGAAACAACATTGAACCAAGTGGGCGCGTCGGGTTGGTCATCCCGGCGTGGAAAACCTGATACAGCGAGGTGATGCTGCGAATGCTGCGATCCTGGCCGATGACGCGAGCGCGCAAGCCTGCTTCAAATTCCATAGCACGCACGCTCTTGATCTCTGGATTGAGCGCGACCAACTTTCTTGCCTGATGACTGCTTGTCATTTCACACCCCTCTTTCAGCGCCCTTGTACTTCCGCCTGCCCCGTGTTGGTCTGTCGCTGATGCCCTGCCAACCCGGCTCCCGTCCATTCCGTTTCAGCTTCACCGCATTGCCTAACGGCACCGGCTGCGCTGACTCTATAGACTCTGGCAACTTTGATGCCCCTTCGCGTTCGGTGGTTTCCTGAGGGTTTTATTGACTGTGAGCATCCGACAGAAGCGAGCTAAAGTTGTCTACAACACCGCTTATTAACGATCCTCGAACCCGGCATGGCAAGCGGCGTTGAGAGGCGTTGAGCGAGTAACAGAAAATCGCTGATGGGATGACAAAACGCGTTACCTTTTTGGGGTAGCCGGTTGACGCTTTGCTGCGCCATTCATTCAAGCAGCAAACTTCAAAGCGTTTGCCGGGCGTTGATCGCCGTCACGCCGTGCACGGCTCGTGTGCAGCGCGCTTACCTGGCAGCACGCGATGGGCTATGATTAGCCGGTTCCAAATTGCAATAGGTGAGGCGTGGTTGAGCAATAGCTCGTCTACAGGAGGCAGACATGAAGCTTGACGGCAAAGTGGCAGTAATCACGGGCGGCGGGCATGGCATCGGGCGCGCCATCGCTTTACGTTTCGCGGCGGCGGGCGCCGGTATCGTCGTCAGCGGCACGTCCGCTGAAGCGCTCGAACAGACGACGGGCGATCTCGAAGCGAGCGGCGCGCGCGCCATCAGCGTGATCGCTGATGTTGCCGACGAAGCGGCGGTCGAGCAGCTCGTGGCGCGGACGCTCACCGAATTCGAGCGCATAGACATACTGGTCAACAACGCCGGCATCGCCGGGCCGACCGCGCCAATCACCGAAGTCCGTCGCGAAGACTGGGAGCGCACACTGGCCGTCAACCTGACGGGCGCATTCCTCTGCGCCAAGCACGCGCTGCCGTACATGATGGCGCAGCAGAGCGGGCGCATCATCAACATTACCTCGATTGCCGGGTTGCAGGCCTACGCGCTGCGCAGCCCTTACTGCGCCTCGAAGTGGGCAATGATCGGGCTGACTCAGACGCTCGCCGAAGAAGCGGGACGTCACAACATCACGGCCAACGCCATCGCCCCCGGCCCTGTGCGCGGCCCGCGCATCGAAGCGGTCATTCGCAACCGCGCCGCGCAAATGAACGTCCCGGTCGAAGAGGTTGCGCGCCAGTACGTCGAGCCGACGGCGCTCAAACGCATGGTCGAAGAAGACGACATCGCGGCCCTCGCCCTGTTTCTGGCCGCGGACGAAGGACGCAATATCACCGGCGAGACCTTCAATGTTTCGGGCGGCTACCGGCTGGCGTGAGGAGGGGGCTGGGGGCTAGGGACTAGGGACTAGAGTCAGGAGAAAAGCTGCGGTGGCAACCATCTCAGTGTAACTCCCGGCCCTAGCTCCTAGTCCCTAGCCCCAGTCCCTTTCACGAGGTAATCAGGTTGACGAAGCCGATGGGCGAATCGCTTGCCGGCGTCGGCATGGGCGAGTCCACAGGGAGCGGGAGCGGCTGGCGGGCAAGCTTGTTTTGCCGCATGGCCAGTGCGGCGGCGAGCAACAATTCATCCATCGTCTGGCCATCGGCGGGACATTCGGCGACGCCGAAATTCAAGCCGACCTGCGCCAACAAACCGGGCCGCGCTTCGAGCTTGAGCGCCTCGATCTCGGCGCGTGCCCGCAGGCCAAGCACGCCGGCCTCGTCGCTGTTGTGGCCATTGAGTAGGCAGATAAACTCGTCGCCGGCGATGCGGCTCAACATTCCCGACTTGCCGATCACCTGCCGCAAGCGCCGCGCCGCTTCGGCGAGCATCTGGTCACCGACCTGATAACCAAACGTGTCATTGACGGCGCGCATGCCTGCGAGATTGAGCGATAGCACCGTCAGCAGGCCGCCCTGCGCTTGCGCTTCGGCCAGGTCTTGCGCGAACCGCGCATACAACGCCCGCCCGTTCGGCAATCCCGTCAGCGTGTCGGTCTGCGCGCTCACTCTGGTCTGTTCGTAGAGCTGCGCATGCTGCAAGGCCGTCGAAGCCAGCCGCGCCACCGATTCCAGCAAGTGCAAGTGGTCGCCGTTATAACTATCCAGTGTGCTGCTGTAGAGCGCGAGCGCGCCGATGGCATCGTCGCCGCTCATCAGCGGATAGACTGCCGCCGTGCGATAGCCCGCTTCGCTGTCGCCCAGCGATTCTTGAAGATCAAGCATCGGATCGGTGTTGCTCATGGCTCGCCCATTGATCACCACCCAGCCGGCGATGCCGTGGCCTGCGGCCAGACGGCTGCCGCGTATCTGCTCGGCGTGCCGGCCAAACACATAAGCCGCAACGCACGAATCGTCCGGCTCGCGCAGATAGATGGCGCAGGTCGTAAATGGAACGATGCGCTCGATGCGGTTGACCGTGAGTGTCACGACGTCGCGCACATCGAGGCTGGCGCTGAAGGTCTGCGCCATCTCGTAAAGCGCCGCGACTTCCGCGTGCGAGGCGTGAATCTGTTTGACGTAATCGGGCGGCTCGCTGATGGCCTGCGCCAATCCCGCCGCCGGTACGGCTTGCAGCGCGCTTTCCGACAGCCCCGCTTGCGTCGTCGGCGACAGCAGCGGCGTGAGACTCGCTTTGTGCACCGCAATCTCTTGCTCGTACTGCGGCAGATTGCTCAAGAAAGCTTCAACGGCATGCGGATCGAATTGCGAGCCGGCATACTGGCGCAGGAAAGCGCAGGCTTCGTCGCGGGTCATCGCCTTGCGGTACTGGCGGTCTTCGCGCACCGCGTCGAAGCAATCTACGACGGTGAGGATGCGCGCCGTCATCGGAATCTGCTTGCCCTTCAGGCCATCGGGATAGCCCTTGCCGTCCCAGCGCTCGTGATGATGGCGGACGATGGGCACCACCGGATAAGGGAAGCCGACGCGCTCAAGAATCTGCGCGCCGACGACGGTGTGAATCTTCATCTTCTCGAACTCGGCGGCGGTCAGCTTGCCGGGCTTGTTAAGGATGTAATCGGGCACGGCGATCTTGCCGACATCGTGCAGCAGCGCGCCTGCCTTGAGCGCCTCGATATCCAGTTCGCTCAGGCCGAAATGGCGCGCCAGTCCCGTGGCGTAGACCTGCACGCGATAGACATGATCGTGGGTCACCTGATCTTTAGCATCAATGGCTGTCGCTAAAGCTTCGACCGTCGCCAGATGCATGCGGCTGATGCGCTCGCTGGCGCGGGCGCGCTCGTCGGCCTGCTTGAAGTAGAAGTGGCAGGTGGCAAAGATCACCGCCACAAACGGCCCGGCGGCGAGCAGCGACGTGATGCCATAATTCTTGATGCCCAGGTAAATAATTCCCGCCGCCGAGGCGCTGGCGGTATAAGTCACAATCGCCCACGAATAGTTCGCCCACCACAGCTTGATCATAGAGGTGCGCCGCTTGAACGATTGGTGAAGCGCCAGCAGCGCGGTGTTCAACAAGAAATGCAGCAAGGCAAACAGCAGCAGCGCTCCGAGCAGCGCCGCCTGGCTGAACATATCGTTGCGGCGCAGCCACTCCAACTCGCGCTCGAAAAAATTGGCGGAGAGAAAAACCGCAATGGCCATCAACGCCGGGCCGCCCAGGCGGCTCGTCCAGCGTTGCGATAGTCTGTAGGAAGCGCTGAAAGCGTCGGTGACGCCGACCAGCGTGGCGGCGGGCGCGCCCAGAAAAAGGGCGCTGAGATACATAAAGATGTCGCCGGGCGTGATGATGACCTGAGTGCTAGGGACGCGCACAGGGCGCAGGCCGGCGAGAAATACCACTACCATCAGGGCGACTACTTCAAGTCCTCTGACTTGATCCATGCGCACGAGGCTGACGACCGCGCCGACGACCGCAACCGCGCCGCCTAAGGTGGTGAGCCACCAGTAGGCGCGCGCGCCGCGGTTGTAGTCCGACATATCAATCCATCGCATATCCTCAAACTTCTATGAGGCTTCAGCAGAGGTCGGGAGCCTCAGATCATTAGCATCTGCCTGCGCTCACCCTTTCTTTAATTATGGCTCACCGATATTGCTCGACTCGGCTAACGTCATGCCGTTGGCCAGCAAAAAGCCTTCGGCCAGCGTCATCCCATTGGCCAACAGGAACCCTTCGGCCAGCGTCATGCCGTTGGCCAGCAAGAAACCTTCAGCCAATGTCATGCCATTGGCGAGAAGAAAGCCCTCTGCCAGCGTCATGCCTTCGGCCAGCGTCATCCCCTGGCCGGCAGTAAGGCCGGCGGCAATGGCGGTGCCGGTGATGAAGATGCCGCTCGTGCCGGCAATAACGTCCGCGTCAATTATTCCAGAAGTAGTCAACTGGGCGTTCAGAATCGGATCTTCATTGACTGTGACACTGCTGCGCACCCAAACAAGCGCCGGGTTATAGAAAGCCTGGTAGCGTTTGAACAGCTCCTGGCCGGCAAGCAGGTGCGAGCCGCCGCCGAAGATGTACCCGCCCCACGCAACGCTCTGGCCGGCGATGCTGGAAACCGGCGTCGGCATCACGGCATTACGCGCCAGCAGCGTGTCGCCGACATGGAGTGTCCCTTGAGCGATTGCCTGCGCGATGTCCTGGCGTAAGACGCCTGCGAGACGTGTCGCGCCTTCGATGTTCAACAAGCCGGCGCCCTGCTGCACCAGGTTGGCGTTCGCCACCTGCTGTGCGGTGTATTGCAGGATCGCCTTGACGAGCGGCGGCGTCAGGCTGGGATTCTTTTGCAGCAGCAAGGCGACGGCACCAGCGACCACAGGCGAAGCGATTGAAGTACCGCTCAACTGCATGAAGGCCGCGGTGCCCGTCCCGCTGGTGTGTAGCTGCGGGTAGTTGCTCACCAGCCACGAGTCTTTCGACTCCGCCGCGACGATGCGGTTGCCGGGCGCCAGCAGATCGGGCTTGAGCAGGTGGTCGTAATGATTGACGCCCGCGGCGTCCGTGGTGTGGCTGCGCGTTGGCCCGCGCGAGCTGAAATAGGTGATCGATTCGTCGCCGCGCCCGTCGGTCTGATGCGTGTTGGCGGCACCAACGGTGATGACCGTCGGATCATTGCCCGGCGCGGCAATCGTGCCGTAGGCTTCCATGCCATTGATCTGGCCATAATTGCCTGCGGCGGCAACGACTGTGATGCCTGCGGCAACCGCCCGCCGCACGGCCCGGCACAGCGGGTCGGTCACGTATGATTCCGTAGACGACGCGCCGAGGCTCAGGTTCATCACCTTGATATTCTTCGACGCGCAGTTGGCGATGACCCAGTCAATGCCGGCGATGACATCGCTCGCCTGCCCGAGACCACGCCCGTCCAGCACCCGCACATCGATCAGGTTGGCGCTGGGCGCGATGCCCTCATAGCCGCGCGCGCTGCCGCTGCCGGGGTTGCGCCCGGCGGCGGCAGCGGCGACGTGCGAGCCGTGGCCATAGCCGTCTTTGTTCGGACTGAGAATCGGCAGCAAGCCACCGAGGATGCCCAGCAGACCTTCAAAGGCTGCGAGATTGGTGTTGCTGGAAACGATGTCGGTCGTCGCCGTCACCCGTGAGAGTCCAAGCAAGCCGCCAAACTCATTGTGGCTGGACATGATGCCGGAATCGAGAATGGCGATGCCGACGCCGCTGCCATCGAGGCCGCTGAAGCTGGCAGTCAAAGGCTTGTAGGTGCGCAAGAGATCGGCGCCGGTGGCGACTTCCAGATGGCTGGCGCTCTGCTGCGCCAGATGATCCGCCGTCACGCGCTCGACATCGTCGCGCCCCGCGATGTTCAGCAACTGGCTCTTCGGCAATTCGGCCAGCAGCCCATCAATCGAGGTGAACTGGCGCACCACCGTGCCGCCGGCTGCGGTAATGGCCGAACGCAGCGCCGAGGTCACCGCGCCGTTGCTCTGAATTAAGGCGCGCACCGTCTGCCGCGACGAGTTTGACCAGACCAGCGAGTCGTTGCTGGTGAGCGCCTGTTGTAAGGCGGCTGACAGCTTAGTGATGGGATCAGTCGGCGATGGGGCTTGCGCAGCGGAGCGCGGCAGTGGCAGCGTCAGGCTCAGTAACGCCAGGATCATTCCCAGCGCAACCACCGAGCGGGCGCGGCGCAGATTTGAGCTGACAGCAAGGGCTAAGGTTTTCATCATCACAGCATCCTCTTGCTCACTACTACCTGAAACTAAGCCTAAGAACCGGGGGTAACCGATGCGCCTATAGGCAAGCCTGGTGCCAGAGGCTCGCAAACCCGCAGGGCTGGCGGCGTTGGTGCCCATCGCTTTGAAAATAGGCCGCTTATCACATCTTTAATCATTCGCAGGGAATTCCCTAATGAGGCTTTGATAGATAGCAAGATGACAGATCGCATTGGTCAAATTGACTGAGAGACTGATCGGGTGCGGCGCGAGGAAAATCTCTTATTTCAATTGGGGTTATGTCTACGGCGGCTCTCTGGACAGATTGCTTTATAGCTCAACTCTAACGTGTAAAGTAAAACATACTACTAAGCCGCTGAGCCGGCGCTGAGCCTCAGGCGCGATGGTTCATGGCAGGCGCTCAGGCTGACCTGGAGGGCTAGATTCAGTTCACCGGCAGCCGGCTACCCAAGCCTTTGGTTTTGCGCTAGAGTTCATCCGTTAACCATGAAGCCGATAGAGAAACTCGACCTAAAAGAGCATATCGCCTCGAAGGAGAAGAAGCAGCACTACGTCAATCGCCTGTTTGAAACGATTGCCGCGCGCTATGACTTCTTCACCGCCTTCATGTCCTATGGCATGGATCGCGGATGGAAGCGCGAGATGATCCGCATGCTCAAGCTCGAGGGCAGCGAGGCAACGCTCGACATCGCCTGCGGCACCGGCGACATTACCTTTATGACCGCCGCGCAGTTGACCACGGGCCGCGCCGTCGGGCTCGACATCACCCAGGCGATGCTGCGGATTGCCGAGCGCAAGCGACGCGAGCGCGATATCGCCAACCTCTGCTTTCATCGCGGCGACATCATGCACCTGCCGTTTGCCGATCAGACTTTTGATTGCGTGACCGGCGGCTACGCCCTGCGCAACGTGCCCGACGTAGCGGGCGCGCTCTTAGAGATCAAGCGGGTGTTGAAACCGGGCGGGCGTTTGCTGTCGCTCGATTTCGGCCACCCGTCGAACCGGCTTTATCGCCGCGCCTACCTGCGCTATCTCTCCGTTGTCGGCTCGCTGGTTGGCTTAGCCATGCATGGCAATGCCGACACCTATCGCTATATCCCCGAAACCTTAAAGCTCTATCCCGGTCAGCGCGGCGTCTGCCAGATGATGCAAGAGGCCGGCTTTGTTGACACAGGCTTCCGCGAATTCGGCGGCGGCATCATGGCGATCAACTACGGCACGCGCCCTTCCCAGCTTGTGCAGTAATTTGACAGTTCGGCGTCACACCATTCGGTCATTCGGCCACGGGTGCTGACAATTGCCTCACCGCTTCGGGTAAGACAACTGCCGCGCTAAACAAAATTCGCACGCCCCGTTTGGTGGCACCCCCCTTGCTCTTTCACTGCATCGAGACACTTCTGCATCGCCTTTTGACCTCCACGCACCATCGGGGATTTTGCAGTCTTCGCGATGGGCAGAGAGGCGACGACAGAGAGTACGGTGAGAGGGGGTTACGGACAGAAACCTTGCAGGCACGCAAGAACCAACCAGAAGACCAGCCGGGCGCGCCGCTGCCAAAGGGTGAGGCGAGCCGCCTTGCTCTGCTCAGAAAGCTCCGCATTGCCGATGAGTTCAAAGACCTCGTGCAACTGGCGGCAGAGCTATGCGATGCGCCGATGGCCTGTCTCAGCCTGGTCGAAGCCGAGCGCGTGCAGTACGCCTCGACCGTCGGACTAGAGATACCGCCGACGCCGCGCAACCAATCCTTCTGTGCCTGGACGATCCTCAAGCCGCAACTGTTCATCGTTCCCGACGCGGCGAAAGACGTGCGCTTTGCCGGCTCGCCATACGTTGCAAACAATCCCGGCATCCGTTTTTATGCGGGCTTTCCGATTCTCACGGACAAGGATCAGGCCATCGGCGCGCTCGCCATCTTCGACCGCAAGCCGCGCCACCTGAGCGCCTCGCAAGCGGCAGCGCTGCGCTCGCTGGCCGCCGCCATCATCGCTAAATGCCAGCTCGCGCTTAAAGACTCGGAAGTGGCGCGGCTGACGAAAGAGCGCAAGAAAGCGCTCGACGAGCTGACCGCCAGCCAGGAGCGTTACGCGCTGGTCACACGCAGCGCCAATGATGGCCTCTGGGACTGGAACCTCGCCACCAACGAGATGCAGTTCTGCGCCCGCTGGAAAGCCATGCTCGGCTACAGCGAAAACGAAATCGGCAACCGCCCGGACGAATGGCTCAAGCGCGTTCACCCGGACGATGTCGAGTTGTTGCAGACCCACATCACCTCGCACCTGCTGCACGTCACGCCGCGCTTTCAAAGCGAGCACCGTCTGCGCAACCGCGATGGCAGTTACCGCTGGGTGCTGACGCGCGGTTTGGCCATCTGGGACGCGCGCCGCGCCGTCTATCGCATGGCCGGCTCGCTTACAGACATCACCGAGCAGAAGGAAGCCGAGCGGCGGCTTCTGCATAACGCTTTCCATGACGTGCTGACGGGATTGCCGAACCGCGCCCTCTTCATGGATCGCCTGACGCGCTCGCTGGAGCGCGCCAAGAACAATGACAGCTATCTGTTCGCCGTCCTGTTTATTGACCTCGACCGCTTCAAGGTGGTCAATGACAGTCTCGGCCATCAACTCGGCGATCAACTGCTGGTCGCCATCACCCGCCGCCTCGAAGCCTGTCTGCGCCCCGGCGATCTGGTGGCGCGCATGGGCGGCGACGAGTTCGCCATCATCCTTGACCACCTCAAGCACGTAGACGACGCGGCGCACGCTGCTGAGCGCGTGCATAAGGAGATGAGTCAGCCATTCAATCTCGGCGGTCACGAAGTCTTCGCTTCCGTCAGCGTCGGCATCGCTCACAGCCTGACGCCTTACGATCAGGCCGAAGACTTTCTGCGCAACGCCGACACCGCCATGTACCGCGCCAAAGATCAGGGACGCGGGCGCAGCGAGCTGTTTGACAAGGGCATGCACGCCAAGGCGGTGGCGCTGCTTGAGCTAGAGACAGACCTGCGTCGCGCCATCCAGCGCGACGAGTTCAGCGTCTATTACCAGCCCATCGTTTCGCTCGAAGACTGGCGCATCGCCGGGTTCGAGGCGCTGATCCGCTGGCAGCATCCGACACAGGGCTTCATCCCGCCGGTGCAGTTTATCCCAGTTGCCGAAGAGACCGGATTGATCCTGCCCATCGGCGACTGGGTGATGCGGCAATCTTGCCGCCAGCTCCACGCCTGGCACCAGCAGTTCCCGATCAAGCCGCCGCTTACCGTCAGCGTCAACCTTTCGGGCAAGCAGTTCATGCAACCCGATCTCATCAAGCAGATCGAAGGCATCCTGGCCGAGACCGGCCTTGAAGCGTCGTGCTTGAAGATCGAGATCACCGAGAGCGCCATCATCGAGAACATCGATGCGGCGACCGAAATTCTGCGGCAGTTGAAATCGCTCGGCATCCGCATTCTGCTCGACGACTTCGGCACCGGCTACTCGTCGCTTTCGTACCTGCACCGCTTCCCAATTGACACGCTGAAGATTGACCGCTCGTTCGTCACCCGCATGCACATGCCGAAGAATGCCGAGATCGTCCGCACCATCGTCAGCCTTGCGGTCAACCTCGGCATGGATGTCATCGCCGAAGGCGTCGAATCGCGTGAGCAAGTGATTCAGCTCACCGGCCTCGGCTGCCAGTACGTGCAGGGCTACCTGCTGTCGAAGCCTGTGGACGCGCAATCCATGCGGGAGCTGATTCAGCAAACGCATCAGCAATCGCTCAACCAGTCGGCGGTGCCGTTGACCGAAGACATCAGCGAGTCGGGCAAGCTCTCGAAGGCGCTGGCGGTCTTCCAGGGCACCAAGGAGTTGAGCCCCGTGGCGGGCACCGCAGAGGCGTTCAGCTTCGCCGAGTCCGAAGACAGCGGTCCGCGCGCCGTCGTCAAGCAATTCGCCGAGGTCATCAATTCGGTCGCCTCGATCAACGAAGAGGCGCAGCGCGCTTATAGCGAATTCGGCGGCAACAGCAAGGACAACAACCGCCGCCGCACCGAGCGCTTCAAGCTGGCCATGCCGACGCGGGTAACGGGCTATGACAACGACAAACGCAAGTGGGACGAGATGACGCAGACCATCAACGTCAGCCGTACCGGCGTGCGCGTGCGCGTGCGCCGCCGCCTGCAACAGGGCAACGTCGTCCACTTGATGCTGCCGCTGCCGGTGAAGCTGCGCAGTCACGGATACTCGGATTCGACCTACAAAGTCTACGCGCTTGTCCGGCGGGTCGAGCCGGTCAAGGGCGGCGGTCAGATATTAGGTCTGGAGTTTTTGGGAGAGGAGCCGCCAAGCGGTTTTCTCGACCGACCGTGGGCGGTCTTTAATCTGAAGAACTGGAAGGGCGCCGAGCGTCGCCGCGAGAAGCGCATCGAGAAGCCGGAGATCGTGCGCATCGAATATCTTAACGAAGAGATGCGCGCGGTCGGCGGCGACACGGTCTTAACCGAAAACTACAGCCGCGGCGGCATGCGCGTGCGCTTGCAGGAGACGCCGCCGGAATTCTTCATCATCCGCGTTTATGGGCCGGGCGATGCCGAGCCGCGCATCGCCGTTGTGCGCAACCGCTACCTCGGCCCGGACAACTGCGAGCGCCTCTGCCTGAGCTACGTTGATCCACACACGACGATGGGCGAATAAGCCGATTATTGCTCTTTCTGCCCGATGGCCTCTTTCATATACTTCACGAACTCGCTTTCCGGCTGCGCGCCGACAAACTCGACCGTGTCGTTAATGACGATCTTGGGGACGCCGCGCACCTGATAGCGCCGCGCCATATCGGGAAACTCCATCGCTTCGATAACGTCCGCCGTGACGTGCGGGCTTTCGACTGCCATCTCGTGGGCCAACCTGGCCGCTGCCGGGCAGTAGGGTCAGGTCGGCGTCGTGAAGACTTTAATATTGATGTCTTCGGTGAGCGAGCCGAGAAAACTGCGGCTCGCCTCGGAAAGCTCGGTCGTGCCCTTCGACGCATCGATGATGTCGGCAATCAGCGCCGAAAACTCATAGCCCGACGGGATGCCGAAGAAGCGCACCTGACCGCGCGCCGCGCCTTTCAAGACAAACGCCGGCACGCGGTCAATGCCATAAGCAGCGGCCTCGTCGCGCGCCGCTTGCAAGTCGTGAACGGTGAGCGTCAGTTGATCTGACAGCGCCGCGACTTCGGCGAGCAGAGCTTCTGTGTCCTTGCAGGTTTCGCACGGCTGGAGACGAGGAACGATGATGGGCGATTCGCGCTCGGTGAATAGCACGATCTCGACGTCGCCCGCCAGATGCGCCTCGAAATGCTGGCGGATGGTCTGCTGATCTTTGTCCGCGATGAATGTCATGGCTCCTCCTTCGATCAATGATGAACGATGAATGATAAATGATGAACTGAAGAGGAAACGGAAGCCGGATTGTCTATAGACAATCCCTTGCCTTTATTCATCATTCATCATTCCGCATTCATCATTTCTCATTTCTCATTCTGTGTCGCAGGTCGGGGCGCGTCAACTGCGGCGGGGGGGGTTGAAAAAAACTCAATGCGGCTGAAACCTTTTCACAAACCCTGCCACTCACTCGGCGTGACCATTAAAACCGATTCTTTAATGAGGAGTGTAATCAGATGACCAGACGATTCTTCCGGCTTGCAATCGCTTCAGGGATGCTCAGCCTGATATTTGCCGCGACTGCGGCGGCGCAAGATTTTCAAAAATCCTACAAGCTCGGCTCGGGTGGACAGATTCATATCGGCAACGTTTCAGGCGACGTTACGGTGACCGGCTATGACGGCGACGCAGTCATCGTCAAAGGCTTCAAGGAAGGCGCCGACCGCGACCGCCTCGATTTCGAAGACCTGAGCAGCGCGGGCCGCGTCGAAGTCCGCGCCCTCTACCCGAAACGTTGCGACTGCGAAGCAAGCATCCGTTTCGACGTTCAGGTGCCGCGCGCGGTCAAGTACGACTTCGACCACATCTCGTCGGTGAGCGGCAATGTCAAAGTCAGCCAGGTGAGCGGGCGCGTTCACGCCACCTCGGTGAGCGGCGAAGTCAAGGTTGAGGGGGTCAGCGGCTCGGTCACCGCCAAGTCAGTCAGTGGCGATGTCGAAGTCGAGATCAACCGCCTCGATGGCGCCAGCGAAGACATGAAATTTTCTTCCGTGAGCGGCAACGTCAATGTGCGGATGCCATCAGAAATTGACGCCGATGTGGATATGTCGAGCCTGAGCGGCGGCATCCACACAGACTTTCCCATCGAAGTGACCAAAGAGCGTTTCGGCCCGCGCACCAGCGCCCGCGGCAAGCTCGGCAATGGCTCGCGCCGGCTGCAACTGTCGAGCGTTTCGGGCAGCCTGAGCCTGCGCCGCAGTTAATCCCCTTCGATTTCTTGAAGCCGATGGGTTGCAGCGCACATCCCGCCTGATGCTGCGTCTGCAACCCGTCAGCGATCCCGCCGCGCCGCCTCCCGCCTGCACGTTCGCTTTCCTTGACAACCTGCAATTAGGGCCGTTATGTTGTTTCTTGCTCTACCGACGGCGCAGCTACGTCATGTATGCGTCACTCTCAGGAGGCTTAACGTTTTGGCAAAGACAAGCAGGAAAAAAGGCCGCATTGCGGTGAAGGATCTGAAGCAGGGTCACGATCCGATGATCCGGTTTTACGAGCGCACGCAGGATTGGTTACAGGATCGTGGTCGCCCGATCGTTATCGCCGTTGGCGCCATTATCGGCGTCGTTGCGCTTTATTTTCTCATTAACTACTTCTTCCAGTTCCGCCAGGCGCGCGCCGAGAGCGCATTTGCCGCCGCCTTTGAAAAATATAACGCCCAGGTCCAAGACCCGACGCAGCCGGCCACCTCGATGCCGACCAGTAAGACTTACAGCGATGAAGCGAGCAAGTGGCAAGAGACTGCCGCCGCCTTCGAGCAACTGTCCAACGATTATTCCAGCTATTATGGCACCATTGGTCGTTACTATGCGGGTGCGGCTTATCTGCATCTGCCGGATAGCCGCGAGAAAGGGCTGAGCATGTTGCGCGGGGTCGCTGACCGCAACGACGACCGCGCTTCGGACCTCGCCCGCCTGGCGCTGGCCGAAGACGCCTCGGCGCAGGGCAACGCCGACGAAGCCATCGGCCTGTACGAGAAGCTGCTCAACTCGACGACCGTCTTGAAGCCGTCTGTGCAGTTGGCGCTCGGCAAGCTGTACGATAAGAAAGGCGACAAGCAGAAGGCCGCCGACTATTTCTTTGAAGCCGCGAAAGCCGACCGCATGACGGGCGCCGGCACCGACGCCGAGAAGCGCCTGGCCGCCGTCGCCCCGGAGCGCGTCAAAGACCTGCCGCCGTCTATTTCAAATCCAAACTTCCAGCCGTAAGGCAGTAGCCAGTGGCCAGTGGTCAGTTGCCAGTTAGTTGTACCGAGCATAGCTCTGACCACTGGCCACTGACGACTGACCACTGCTCATGGAAAATTTCGCCCACACGCTGCTCGGTCTATCATTCGCCAAGGCCGGGCTGGAGCGCGCCACGCCGCTCGGAACCACGGCGCTGGTTGTCGCGTCGAACCTGCCGGACATTGACGTGCTGCCGCGCAGCCTGCTTGGCGACACCTCGACTTATCTCGAATACCATCGCGGCTTCACCCACTCGTTTGTCGGCTTGGCGCTGCTGGCGTTGATCATCACCCTGCTGCTCACCTGGATAGACCGGCGCTTCCGTCTGCGGCGCGACCATCGCCGCCGTCCCATGCGCCCGTTCAGACTCTTCTGGCTAGCGTATGTGGGCGGCCTCGGCCACACCTTCATGGATTTCACCAATAACTATGGCGTGCGCCCGCTGCTGCCGTTCAGCCGCCGCTGGTTTTATGGTGACGTAGTCTTTGTCGTTGACCCGTGGATATGGCTGATCCTCGGCTCGGCGGTCGTCTGGCTGACGACAACCAGTCGAGGCCGCGCGCTTATCTGGCTATTGATCGGCGTCCTATTGTCGCTGATTATGGCGCTGGCGCTGCAACAGAGCGCACGGGGCATGGGAGCCTTGCCCGGCGTTGTGCGACTGGTCTGGTTCGCCGGTCTCGGCGTGGTCGTGATCGGCGGATTGATGGGATGGGGGCGGCAGGGCGAACGCCTGGCGCGTTATTCGCTGATCGTCTTGACGCTTTATTATGGCGGCATGTGGATGGCGCATCAATCGGCGGTCAAACACGCCGTCAACCCGCCGCCAACCGAAGACGTGCGCAAGCTCGCCGCATGGCCGACGCCGGCAAACCCGGCAATCTGGCAAGCTGCCGCCAGCGGCGATGATGCGGCCTTTGTGCGCGCCATTCATCTGCGCGATCACGACGACGACTGGCTCAAACAGCCGGCGCTTGATGCCCGCTTCATCGAAGCGTTGCGGCAATCACGCGATGGCCAGGTCTTTTTAGACTTCGCCCGCTTCTATGCAGCGGATGTCGAAGAAAGTGGCGAAGGCTATACCATCACCCTGCGCGATTTGCGCTTCGACCTGCGGCTGCGCGCCCAACTCGATCACGACTTGAATGTGCTGACCACGGAAACGCGCTGGTTCTGAGAAAATGATGAATGATGAATTGAGAGAGGAAGCAGCAACAGATTGTCTATAGAAAGAATCCGGTTTCCTTTTCCTCTTTAATTCATCATTCATCATTCATCATTCATCGTTTCTCTATTGATCGTCCGCGCCCGCGCCCATACAATGATCTCTGCCTGATGAAACCGATACGCATCCGTCCCGGATACATTCCTTACACGCTGGCAGCCGCGGTGTTGCTGACAGTCGGCTCGGCGCTCGCCAAGACCGATTATGACCTCGGCGCGATCATTTGTCTGATGGTGATGGTGCCATTGATCGTGGCGGCGGCGCTTGACCGTATCGAGTTTGATGGCCAACGCATCATCCATCGCGGGCCGCTCGCTTTCCTGCTCGCCCGGCTCTTCCGCGTGCGTCGCGAGCTGAGCGTGTCAGAGGTCGAAACTGTCACCACTGAGGCGACGACTTTTAACGTTGCGGTGGGCGATTCACGCATGAGCTATCGCACGCGCATCAGCGGCCCCGGCGTCGAAATCCTTGTGCGCTCGCACCGTGCCAGCTACGTGCCGTTCGTCAAGCAACTCTTCCGCGCCGCCGGGCCGCACAAGCTCGACCCGCGCTCCTTCGAACTGTTCGAATACCTCGAAAACCGGGCGACGATCAAAGGCTCGCCGGTTTTGAAGGATGAGATCAAAGCCATGCCGGTGCCGCGAGTGCGCCGCATCGCCAACGCCTTGAAACTGGCGGGCCGCCTGTCGCAGGCGTCGAGTTATTTTCGCGTCGCTTACGAGAAAGAGCCGCGCAACCCTGAACTGCTCTACGAGATGTCGCGCTTCTTCCGCAGCTCGGCGCACACCGAAGACCTCAAGCTGATGCAGCGCTCGGACGCCTGCCTGCGACTGGCGGCGCGACTGGCGGGCTCGCAAGCCGGCCTGCTTGAGCGCATCGGCGAAGCCTTCTTCGAGCGATTGGATTACAAGCGCGCCACAGACTGTTTCCGCCGCGCCCTCGATTTAGACCCGGCGCGCTTTCGCGCCAACATCGGGCTGGCAGAGATCGCCTTGCGCGATGGCAAGCTGGCGCACGTCGCGCACTTCTACCATGCGGCGGCGGCCAGTGACGACGCCGCGATTGCCCGGCTGGCGCGGCGCGAGGCCGAATATTACGAGCGGCTGATGGGTGATGATGATTTTCTCGAAGCCGAGTTGCGCCGCATACGCGTCTCGAACCAGTTGCGCTGGGCACGCCGGCTGGCGGCGCTGGTCTTCTTTCTGGCGTGGCTGGCGGCAGGCATAGCCGGGCGCTTCTACACCTTCGTCGAAGCCTTTGGCTGGGCCATGATGGCGACTTCAGGATTGCTGTGGTGCGCCGTTTCGATATCGCTGCGTTGGTTCCGCCGCCGCCTTGTGTAAAGGTCAGGCGATGTTATCGGCGCGCGCCGCGCGCCGCCCGCTCTTGCGAATCGTGAACTCGATGGTGACGTTGTTGCCGATGCCATTGGGCAAGAACGAGTATTCCAATGTCAGCAGCGAACCGCCAACCCGCCAGCCGGCCTGCTGAATCTTCCCCGCCGCGCGGTCTACCTTGACCGGCTCGCCAAAGGCGGCGGTGACTTTGTCAACAATTGTCTCAAAGGATTGGCTGCGGCTTGTCAGGTTCGTCGTGCAGCTCATCTCGATCAGCCGCTCAGGCCGCCGCGTCGGCGCATCCAGTGTGTCGAAGCGGAAAGAGGCGCTCCAGCCGCCGGCATCCGACAGCTCGACGTTTAGCAGGAAGGCTTCGTCGGTCGTCACATAAATCAGCGTATCCTGTTCGACGTTTTTCGGCAGCGCCGCCTGGACCTCGCTATAAGTCATGCCGATCTTGAAGCGCTTGATCAACTCGACGCCGTCGTTTGCCTCACGCTTATCGGCAGAGTCAGAGGGATGAGTTTTAAGGTTGCCGTCGTCCGGCTGGCCAAAAGCCGGAGCCGCTGCCATGAGCATCCACGCCGCGACAATCGCTGCGGTCAATCGCTTCGCTTTGCGCATCACTCCCACCTTCAACTTCCTGTGGCGACACCGACAGACGCTCAAAGCCCGACGGCTCGCACCGATTGAAACTCTTTCAATTTTAGGGGACGACTGTAGGGGCAGTCGCGCGTACTATACCACCAATGCAGAACTTGTGAAAGTTGTGATTCTGTTGCGTGGCCGGCGCTCGGTTTTTTATGAGGCGGCGCGGCGCGACTCAATCAGCGCTCGCAGCTCGGCGGGCGTGTGGATGCCGGGGCGCTCGCCCGCAGCAAACATGCGACGGACAATCTCGAGCAACGCCGAATTATACGGTGTTGCCACCTGATGCTTGCGCCCGAGGTCTACGATCACACCGTTCAGGTGATCGGCCTCGCTCGTGCGCCGGCCACGCATCAGGTCTTGCCACATCGAGGGATAGGTGCGCTCGGCTTCAGGCAAGTTGAGCAATGCCGCGGCGTCCGGCGGCGCTTTGGCCTTTTCGTGCAACTCACGGATGCGGATTAATGAAGGCGCGCCGGGCGGCGGCTCGGCGGCGATGCCTGCGGCTTCCAGCACCCGCAAGCCCTCTTCGCGCACGTCGCCCAGCAGCCGGCGCATCTCGTCGTCCGCCGCGCCCTGCTCAACATAATAGCCGGTGATGGCATAGGTAGCGTTGTTGAGGTTGATGACGAACTTGCTCCACTTCAT
The DNA here is from genome assembly GCA_045807765.1 of Blastocatellia bacterium. Taxonomy (GTDB): domain Bacteria; phylum Acidobacteriota; class Blastocatellia; order UBA7656; family UBA7656; genus DATENM01. Next base: position 35,748 of record JBJMGU010000268.1, on the reverse strand, counting down.
GGCCATCGTGAAAGGCGACGCCAGGGCGGCAAACCCGGCGCGCTCGAAGTCATCGCTAATGCGCCCGGCGCGCTCGTCCACGCCATCGGGATAGCGGCCAATCGCAATCGAGCGCCCGCGCGTTAGCGCGATGCGCTCAGGGGTCATCTGCGTGGCGCTGAAGAAGACCAGCCCGGCATATACATTCGTGAAGCGGCGGGCGATGACCGCTTCGTTGGTCACGCCGTTCTGCAAAGAGATTATCGGCGTCGCCTGCGGGTAGACGGCGGCCAGCTCTTCGACCGCCGCTTCGGTGGCCTGCGACTTGACTGTAACGATGATTACATCGCCGTCTGCGGGCGGCAGGTCGCGGGCAGCCGTGACGGCCTCGATTGGTTGAGTGAATTCTTCGCTGCCGCGCAGAAAAGTGACGCCGCGGCGCAAGGCCTCGGCCTGCGCTGCACGCGCCACGCAAGCAACGCGCAAGCCAGCACGCACGAGCAGCCCGGCGAGCGCGCCGCCGATTGCGCCAGCGCCGAAGATCACATAACGTTCCGGCTTTCCTTCGCTCATCACGTCAGATAATATCGCACTTCGCGTCCCGCTTCTCAAAGCAAGCGATACGCGCCTCCACCAGCGAGCCAGTAATCGCTCATCCGACTGAACTTCAAAGGAGCAAGCGCCGCCACAATGATTATCGAAAGAGCGACCGAGCAGCGCACTCAGCTTTATTACGACCTTTACATGCCCGATGACGATGCGCCGGCGCCGAAGCCGCTGATCATCGCGTTGCACGGTTACGAAGGCAACAAGGAATCGATGATGGCGCTGATGCGCAAGGTCAACGACCGCGATTTCATTATCGCTTCGGTGCAGGGGCCGAACGGCTTTTTCGTGCGTAGCGCCGAAGAGCGCCAGCCAAAGATCGGCTTCGGCTGGATGATGCAGTTCAAAGCCGGAGAGACCATCCGCCTGCACCATCAGACCTTGCTTTCGGTGATTGAAACCACCGCCACTGATTATCCGATCAATCGCCAAGCGATCTTCCTGGTCGCCTTCTCGCAGTCGGTGTCGTTGAATTACCGCTTCGCCTTCACGCACCCGGACATGATTCGCGGGGTCATCAGCGTCTGCGGCGGCATACCCGGCGATTGGGACTCGGACAAGTACCACGCCAGCGACACCGACGCGCTGATCATTGCCGGAGAAGACGACGAGTTTTATCCCATCGAGCGCGTCCGCACGTTTGAACCGGCCATCGGTCGCCGCGCCCGCTCGGTGACCTTCAAGAGCTATGCAGTCGGCCACGTCTTTCCGCGCGAATCGCTGACATTCATCAACGAATGGATCATCGAAAGGGTCAGGCCTACCTCATGATCGCTGCAACCGCCGCCAGACCGACACAGGCGCGCTTCAAAGTTCTCGGCCTGCTCTTCGCGCTGACCATTATCACCTACACCGACCGCGTCTGCATCGGCGCCGCCGCGCCGGCCATCACCGAGACGTTTCATCTCTCGCCGTCGGCGATGGGCTATATCTTCAGCGCCTTCACGCTGGCCTATGCGCTGTTTGAAATTCCCAGCGGCTGGCTCGGCGATTACTTCGGCACACGCAAAGCGCTGGCGCGCATCGTCATCTGGTGGTCGGTCTTCACGGCGCTCACCAGCGTCTCGGCGGGCTTCGCATCGCTGCTGCTGGTGCGCTTTCTGTTCGGTGTGGGCGAAGCCGGCGCTTTCCCGAATATTGCGCGCAGCATCTCGTGCTGGTTCCCTTCCTCGCACCAGGGGCGCGCCCTGAGCATTACCTTCATCGGCAGCTATCTAGGCGCTGCCGCGACAACGCCGCTGGTCTTCCAATTGGTGGCGTGGCAGGGCTGGCGCTGGCCTTTCGTCGAGTTCGGCGCGGTCGGTATCATCTGGGCGCTGATCTGGTATCGGTGGTTCTGTGACCGCCCCGAAGAGCACGCCGCGGTCAACGCCGAAGAGTTACGCTTCATCCGCTCGGACCAGGTTGACGCGGCGCAGCTTGGCCATGTGCGGGGCGTGCCCTGGCGAGTTTTGCTGCGCAGCGCCAACCTACTGTTTATTTGCGGGATGTACTTCTCGTATGGCTACGCGCTCTATTTCTATCTCACCTGGCTGCCGACCTACCTGCTCAAGGCGCGCGGCTTCTCGCCAGCCTATGCCGGCTTATTTTCAGCGCTGCCCTTTCTGGCGGGTGCCGGCGGCGTGTGGCTCGGTGGCTTGCTGACCGATTATCTGTCGCGGCGCACCGGCAGCCTGAAGATCGGGCGCTGTCTACTCGGCGGCTTCGGCTTTCTCAGCAGCGGCGTAGCGCTCGTGGCGGTGGCACTGAGCGAAGATCGCATCGTCGCGGCATCGTTGATCACGGTGGCCTGTTTCTGCCAGATGTTGAGCAGCCCTCCCGCATGGTCTACCTGCCTGGATGTCGGGCGGCGCAATGCCGGCGTCGTGACTGGCTTTATGAACATGACGGGCAACATCGGCGGGACGATTGCGCCAGTGGTCGTCGGCTACGCGGTCGAGAAGCTGGCATCGTGGACGATCCCTTTCTACATCACTGCCGGCGTGCTGGTTTGGGGCGTGATTATGTGGGCGCTGGTCAACCCTTATCGCTCGGTCATTGAGCCAACAAGCGCTGAAAGTGACTAAAGCAACATTCCGCTTTATGGTTATTTGAGCCGCAGGACACGGAAGGGACGATTCGGGTCAGGGCCAGCAGCGCCAACGTCTTCATAATTCTGCTTCAGAAACTCGGTAATTTCCGGGTAAGGCAAGTCGTCCATGTCGCCTTTGATGTCGAGGATGATGCGCGGTCGGACGCGCTTCAGGTCTTCGATCAAGTTGGCGCGCGCCTCCTGCCAGAACGGCGCGTTCGGTTGGGCCGCAATCGCTTCGGCATCGCTGAAGCGGCCATCGATGTAATAAGGCGTCAGGTAACGCGCCGCCGGGCGGCAGCCGGTCTGCCAGTACACATCGTGAGCATAGCCCCAGATATAAAGCGGCTCGCCCGGCTGCAACCGATCTCGCAACGTCGCGGCAATCACTGCGGCTTCATCCTGACGTTTGGTCATACCCCAGTCGGCGCTCCAAGCTGTGCGATGGCCGGTGACGGTTTCGTAAGCCAGCACCGCTGTGCGGTGGTGCGAACGGATTAGGCCGACTGCGAAAAAGATGAGAAGAATAGCCAGCGCGATTCGCGCGCGTCGTTTGTAAGCTGGATCACGCAACAGCTTGCCGAACAAAGGGACGCTCGGCGCGGCGAGCATGGCCAGGGCCGGCAGCGCCGTGATGAAGTAATGGCCAAAGAATCGCCCGCTCATCACGACGCTGATGAGCGATGCCGCGCACCACAACGCTACGGTTAGATTAAAGGCGGCTGGCCGCGCCGCTCTCATCGAGCGGATGACCGTCCAGGCAGCAAACGTCCATAGCACGAAGTTGAACAGCACATAGCCCAGGCCGCGACCGATGGCGAAGCGCCACCATAAGCTCGCCGGCTCAGAGTCGATGTAGAACATATTGACCTCGACGCCGTTGCGCCAGAAATCGGCGAGCGCATGCATTGAAGCGAGCCAGGCGACGAATAGAGTGATGACCAGCAGAAAGCCGATGGCGACAAGCGACAGACGCATCAGCAATCGCTTGCCAGAAGCCAGAAGCCACGCCGCGACCGAGTGAAAGTCGTGCCGGGCACGATAAGCAAAGACCAGCTCGCAGAGGCCAAAGAATAACAGGTTGAGGAGGCCGGTCTGCTTGAACATCGTTGCCAGTCCAGTCATCACACCTGCACAGACGAGCAAGAAACCGCGCCGCGTGCTTGATTGCTTATTCACCGTGTCCGTGCCGCGCACGAAGCAAGCGAAGGCCGCAGCGTAGGGCAGCGCCAGCAGCAATTCGGTGTTCGCCGCCATCGTGTCCTGAGTGAAGTAGTTTGTCGTGAAGTAGACGAACAGCAGCGCTGCCCACAGCCCCGTGCGCTTGCCGTGAGCGCGCGCGGTTGTGAGATATACCACCATCGCCGTCGCGAAATTCCAGAGTGCCGCCGCCACATGCACGGCTTTCATGCTGCGCCCGGCGAGCGCAAAGACGGCGGCATAAAAGAGCGTTGCGCCGGGCGGCTTGTCCGTCACCACGTCGGCGTAGAGCCGCGCGCCATCGAGCAGCCTCGTCGCCGTCAGCGCCCGCACGCCTTCATCGCCATTGACGAAATCGTAACGCAGGTAAAAGACCCGCAGCAGCAGATTCAAAATAAATAGGCCCGCCAGGGCCAACAGCACCTGCCGCGAGGTGATCGCTGCTGATTGGTCTTCGATAATCAAATCGGTTTGCTCGGCGGACGTTGGCAAACGAACCTCCTCTGCTTGCGCGTGAATACTAACATTAGGAGCCTATAATACTTAACCTATCAATCAGAGATGAACTGGCAATCATCGCAAGAGATCAAATTGGCAGTGCGACAAATGCGGTGGTTGCAAGCCGTGCTGAACAGGCTCTCGCTACTCGCTAAATCGAGGCGTCCCCTTCAGGGAATCCCCCGATTGACTTCACTTTTTCTAATGATAGAATTTGTCCTGCACTCCCCAGACTATAATCAAAATCGCGAGGAAATTAAGCCGTTAAGCTTAAATTATTAGCTATCGGTGTAGAAAGCAGGACGGTGTATTACGATGAAGGCCCCACGCATTCTAATCATTGAAGATGACATGGATAGCCGAGACTTTCTCTGCCTGCTGCTCACGGTCGAAGGCTTCGAAGCCGTGCCCGCCCGCGGCGTCGGCGACGGGCTGAACATCGCCTTACAACGCGACCTCGACTTGATCATGATTGATAACTGGTTGGCCGAAGGGTCAGGGGTGATGCTCTGTCGCTACATCCGAGCTTTCGATACCGACACACCGATCTTGTTTCACTCGGCGGCAGCCTATGAGAGCGATATCCAGGAGGCGCTGAGTGTTGGCGCCCAGCGATACATCACCAAGCCGGCTGATCCCGACGTGCTCTTGCAGGCCATCCGCGAGTTGGTCGAATCGCGCCGCAGCATCAAGGCCAGCAGGAAAAGTAGTTTTTAACCACACCGAGGTTCACTGCCATTCACCCTGTAGGATGAACGCCGCCCAGTAGGAAGGCGATTGATAACGTTTCTGTTTCCACATCTTGACCTGAGCCGCCCGCAATGCCGCCGCCGGCTGTAGCCCGTCTTTCAACACCTTTTGTAGAAACCGGTCATCAATTGCGCCGTCGCCTCGTCGTCCACGTCCCACAGGCTGACGACGACGCGCCCCGCCCCGGCGTACATCAGTCCGCGCGTCAGCCTGATAATGCCTTCGCCGACGCTGCGCCACAGCCGCGGCGCTTCGTCGTATTTCTTGATGGCCTGCGCAAGAGTGTCTGCCGTCGCTTCGGCCTGGAGATTCTCGCCTTCAAGGAAAGCGCGCTCGGCGCTGATGCGGTCGGCGTCCTGCGCAGTCGCGGCGCGCAGCTCGGCAACGCGTATCTGGTAACGCCCGGCGGGCGCGGTCTTTTCAGTAGCACGCACCTCCAGCTTGTAAGCGCCGGCTGCGGAATTGTCCGCGCCAACCGCGATGGTTTAGAATAGCTGTCGAGAATCAGACTCGATTCTGGTGCCCTCACCCTGTCAACTCTGGAGGCCCTGATGGAGACCCTGTTACAAGACTTGCGCTTCGGCATACGAATGCTCGTCAAGAACCCCGGCTTCACAATTGTGGCCGTTATTACAATGGCCTTAGGCATCGGTGCCAACACCGCGCTGTTCAGCGTCGTCAATGGCGTGCTGTTGAAATCGCTGCCCTTTAAAGACCCCGACCGTCTGGTCTTCGCCATGGAAACCAACGCCAAGTTCCCGCCGCCCGGCGTCGGCTCTTCGACGCTCAACTATCGCGACTGGAAAGAGCAAAATCAATCGTTCGAGACCCTGAGCGCCCGCCAGGGCTTCATCGCTAACCTGACGAGCAGCGATCAGCCTGAAAGGATTCAGGGCGAAAAGGCGACCTGGGATTACTTCATGACGCTCGGCATCGCGCCGCTCGCCGGGCGCACCTTCACCGCTGAAGAAGACCGTCCCGGCGGCGTGCCGGTGATCCTCTTGTCCGAGGGCCTGTGGCGACGGCGCTTCGGCAGCGACGCTGGAATTGTCGGGCAGACCATCCCCATCAACGGCCAGAGTGCCACGGTCATCGGTATCATGCCGAACGATTACCGGCCCAACATTGAATTCTGGATGCCGCTCGGCATCAGCTACCAGAACGCCGACCGTAATCTTCATAACATTCAGGTCGTGGGCCGGCTGGCGGCGGGCGTCACCCAGGAGCAAGCACAAACAGAGATGTCGGCCATCGCCCAGCGTTTGATCGAACAGTATCCCGAATCGAACACCGGCTGGGGCGTGGCGCTGATCCCTTACCAGAACCTGGTGACCTTCAACATTCGCTGGGCGCTGCTGGTGCTGCTGGCGGCGGTCGGCTGCGTGCTGTTGATCGCCTGCGCCAACGTCGCCAACCTTTTGCTTGCCCGCGCCGCCTCGCGCGAGAAAGAGATTGCGATTCGTCTGGCGATGGGCGCAACGCGCGGGCGTTTGATCCGCCAGGTGCTGACCGAAAGCGTGCTGATTTCGCTGATCGGCGGCGCGGTCGGTATGCTGATCGCGCTGTGGAGCACACAGGCTTTAATCAGTCTCAACCCGCAGGGCATTCCGCGCTCGGGCGAGATCGGCGTGGATGGCCGCGTTCTCGGCTTTGCGCTGCTGGCATCAGTAGCCGCAGGGATTTTGTTCGGGCTGGTGCCGGCATGGCAATCTTCGCGGGCCAACGTCAACGAGACGCTGAAAGAAAGCGGCAAATCGGTGGCGGGCCACGGGCGCGGTCGCCGCTTGCGCTCAACACTGGTCGTCGTGCAGATGGCTTTTGCCTTCATGCTGCTGGTCTGCGCCGGGCTGTTGATCAAGAGCTTCTCGCAGCTCCAGCGCGTCAACATGGGCTTCAATCAACAGCACCTGCTGACGATGCAAGTCACCCTGCCGCCGGCGCAATACGCCAGGCCCGCCGACGTGCTTGGCTTTTACCGCGATGCCAGCGAGCGGCTCGGAGCGCTGCCCGGAGTGATTGCGGCGTCGGGCATCTCGAACGTGCCGCTTGCGGGCGGCGGCCCGCAGTTCATCTTTTCGGTCGAAGGCCGCCCGCTGCCGACTCCTGCCGATGCCCCCATTGCCAGCTATCGCATCGTCACCGGCGATTACTTTGCGACCATGAACATCCCGCTCATCAAAGGCCGCACCTTCACCGACGCCGACAAGGAAGACAGCCTTCAGGTGGTGACGGTCAATCAGAACATGGCCGAGTTGATGTGGCCGGGTGAAGACGCGGTTGGCAAGCGCCTCACGGTCGGCGTGCCGCTGCCCGGCGATAAGCCCGATTACGCGACGGTCGTAGGCGTCGTCGGTAACGTCAAGCATACAACCCTGGCCGGCGAGACCGGCATGCAAATCTATCAGCCGGTGACGCAGACGCCTTTCCTGGGGCTGGGCTTCGGGCGCACGATGAATTTCATCCTGCGCACACAGCTTGAGCCCGCAACCTTAGCGGAATCGGCGCGCGCCGTGATCGCCGGCCTCAACCCGCGGCTGCCGGTCGCCAACGTCAAGACGATGGACACGATCATTGCCGAATCGGTCGCCGCCAACCGCTTCAATATGTCGCTGTTCGGATTGTTCGCCGCCATCGCTATGGCGCTCACGGTTGTTGGCGTTTTCGGCGTGATGAACTATGCGGTGACGCAGCGCACGCAGGAGATCGGCATCCGCATGGCCTTAGGCGCGCAGCCGGGACAGGTGCGCGCCTTGATCCTGAAACAGGGATTGATGTTGTCCGGGCTCGGGCTGGCGATTGGCCTGGGCGGCGCGCTTCTGGCGACGCAGATGCTGTCGAGCTTGCTGTTCAGCGTCAGCGCCACCGACCCGGTAGTCCTGGCAGGAGTCGCTGTGGTCTTAGCCGCCGTGGCGCTGCTGACCTGCTACATCCCTGCGCGGCGCGCCACCAAAGTTGATCCGATCATCGCCCTCAAGCACGAGTGAGGTCTGGGTTACACAATGAAAAGGCGAGCGTCACTAACCATGACGCTCGCCTTTTTTTCATGGGCCGCAAATTCTGAAACGCTTGCGGGCAGTTACTTGATCTTCTTGGCTTGGATTTCCTCGCCATCGTGGTTGAGAACCATGTGGGTGATCTTGCCGCTGTCGTCTTTGACGAACTTCACTTTGACGCCGACGCTCGGCACATCGAACTCGGTTTCGGAGATAGGAATCAGCTCGGCTTTCTCCTGGCCTTCGGGCGCGCCGAAGAGCTTGTCGCCGTCGCGGCTGATCGTCAGCGTGCCGAAGGGCGCGTCGTACTGGCCGGTGTAGGTGTCCAAGACTTTCGGGTCAACCTTGGCTCTCGTCGCGGGTTCCGCGGGCCTGGTCTCGGCAGGCTTGGTCTCGGCGGGCTTCACATCAGCAGGCTTCTTCACGTCGCCGCTGCCTTCCTTATATTCGGCAAGCCATTCGACATCGATGGAATCGGCGCCGCGCCGCTCTTTCTCTTTGATGAGCCACTGGCCGCGCGCGTTCCACGGGGCGCCGCCTTCCGGCGCGACGTGGCAGAAGGTGCAATCTTTGGCGCCGAACTTCTTGGCCTTGGCCAAAAACGGCGGATAAGCGAATGATTGAGTGACCACCGCCGACACAATCGCGACGACGAAGCTGGCTGCAATAATCAGTTTGAACCGTTTCACTTCGATCTCCTCTGCTGTTAGCTAGTTCTCACAATCCGCAAACATTATACACGACCAAAGAGAATGATGAATGAGGAATGAGGAACGATGAATTGCGGACCAGAGCCGGATTAATTTAGAGAGTCCGGCTTCCTTTTTAATTCATCATTCCTCGTTCCTCATTCCTCGTTCCTCATTCCTCATTTCCCTCATCTCGCACAAGTCAGAGAGCGACCGCCGTCAATGCTGATCGTTTCGCCGGTGATCCAGGCGGCTTTGTCCGAAGCCAGGAAGGCGATCAGCTCGGCAACCTCCTCGGCGTCGCCGACACGGCCCAGCGGGTGTGTCGTCTTGCTGTGTTCAAGGAAAACGGCGTACGCGTCATCTTCCATGCCGCCGGCGCGGTGCAGCCCCGTGACGACGACGCCGGGATTGACGGCGTTGACGCGAATGCCTTTCGCGGCCAGCTCAAGCGCCACGCAGCGCGTCAGTTGATCAACACCGGCTTTGCTGACGCAATAGGCGAGCACGCCCGGAAACGACCGCAGCCCGGTGACGCTCGACACGTTGACGATATTGCCGCGCCTCGCTTCCAGATGCGGCACCGCCAGTTGCATCAGTTGAAAGACCGAGCGCAGGTTGATGTTCAGCATCTCGTCCCAGAGCCTAAGCGTCGTCGTTTCGATGCGCCCGGATTTCAGAATGCCTGCGGCATTGACCAGCACATCGAGCCCGCCCAGGCTCTCGACAGCCTGCGCGAAGGCCGCGGCGCTCTGGGCTTCGTCGGCAAGGTCAGCGGTAATAATCGAGGCCGCGCCGGATTGCACCGCCGCTTCGGTTGCCGCTCCGCGCAAGGCATCAGCTCGTCGCCCGATGAGCGCGACACGGGCATGGTTGTTCAAGAATCGTTGTGCCGTCGCTCGTCCGATGCCGCTCGACGCGCCAGTGACGATCACGCGTTGCGGTTGCGCGCTTTCTATCATAAATCAGAGTCTGCTTGTGGATTGATGCGAGCGCAAGCCCGCACGGTGTTACCGGGCGCGTCAGGCGCGAATGAACTTGCGGATGTGGTTGGTCTGCTCCGGCGAGAGGTCGTTGAAATGGACGCCCATGCCGCTGCCCCGGTGGCTGTGCATGACGGTCGCTTCGGTTTCCATCACCTGGCTGTCGGGCAGCGCAAAGATCAGCTTGAAGACGGTGCCGACCGGCAGCGGTGTCCGCGTCTCGATGTAAGCGCCGCTGACGCTGAGATCGGAAATGCGTGTTTCGCCGAGCACACCTTCGCCCTCGTACCAGACGTCCAGCACCAAGCCGCTACGCCATGCTCTTCTGCGCTCCTGACCCATGATGCTTACCTCATTCACGGCGAATATAAGCGGCGTGTCGCCTGTAGTCAACGGTTTGTTTTGCCGCCCCTGAGTGTCATTTAACCAAGTTGTAACCTCGCTTTTACAATTTCGTCACGATGCCTGGATATACTCATGCTTCTGTTCCAATCATATTGATATGCCTTAGACGGGTCTCTCCAATGACGACGACAGGCGAATCCAACACCGCTCCCCAGGAGGATGCATCATGAATATCAAGTTGACCGTCCGCAGCCTTGCGCTTCTGCTCGCCCTGCTCGCCGCGCTGAGCGTGCGCGCCGCTGCCTGCGAGCCGGCAAGCGACAACAAGAGCGCCGTCCCCGCGAGTGATACGGCCAGCGCCGCTAAAAATGACAACCCCGGCGGCGCTAAGACGCCTTCGGTCGAAGACCGCGTGCGCGCCCTCGAACAGCTCATCGAACAGCAGCAGCGCGAAATCCAGCAACTGCGCGCCCTCGTCGAAAAACATGACGCAGAGAGCCCGACCGCGCGGCCCGCATCAATGACCGCCGCGCCGCCCGCCGCTCTGGCTACGCAAGCGCCGGCTTCCGGTAAGAACGAAACCGCCGACCAGACGCAGAAGCATGTGGATGAGCTTTACAAGCGCTTCGGCGCGCTGCGCATGAGCGGCGACCTTCGTTTTCGCTATGAATCGTTCCGCAACCAGGGCTTCGACGCGCTGGTGTCGCCGCCGGATCGCAACCGCCTGCGGGTGCGCGCCCGGCTGGCGCTCGACGGCACAATCAATAAGAATTTCGATTGGGGCATGAAGCTCGCCACAGGCATCTTCACCGACCCGATCAGCAGCAACCAGACGCTCACAGATTTCTACGAGCGTAAGCCTTTCGCGCTGGAACGCGCCTTCATTCGCTATGACTCAAGAGGCGATCACGTCGGCGTGCAGATTGTCGCCGGCAAGTTCGAGCCGACCTTCCGCCGCACGCAGATGATCTGGGACGACGATGTCAACGTCGAAGGCGCGTCCGAAGCGTTTTACTTCAAGACCCACTCGCCGCTCAGACAGGTGAAGCTGGTCGCCTTCGAGCTGCCGTTTAATGAGGTGGCTGCCGGCAAAGACGGCGTGCTGTATGGCGGGCAAGTGCAGACCGACTGGCAGCTCTCAACCAAAGTGTCGGCCAACGCGAATGTCGCTTATTACGACTGGAACCATGCAGATCAGGTCGTCACGGGGCTCGGCGCGCTGGCCACGCAGGTGAATGGCGGCATCACCAATGGCGCTGGCTTCACCGGCAATCAGAACGGCGCGCTCGGCACTACCAATCGCCTCGTCCGCAACGCCGCCGGGCAGCCCGTCGGCTTTCTCGCCGGCTTCAACCTCGTAGACTTTCTCGGCAATCTCACCTGGCAAGCAACCGGGCGGTTCCCTGTCAGCTTCGTTTTCGACTACGTCCACAACGCCACCGCCCGCGTGAGCGATGAGAAGGACGGCTTCTGGTTCGGCGGTCAGGTCGGTCAGTTGAAGGAGAAAGGGGACTGGCTGTTCGGTTACACCTTCACGCGCATCGAGCAGGACGCCGTGCTGGTGCCGTTCAACTTCAGCGACATTCTGCCGTCGAACAGCCGCGCCCATATGCCGACCATCGGCTACCAGATTGCCAACAGCGTGACGCTGCAATGGAACGGGCTCTATTCGCAGCGCGCCAACCACGTCATCCTGACGTCGCCGTTCAACCGCTACGCTAACCGTAACCAGTTCGACGTGATTTATAAATTCTGAGGCAAGAAGACTACGCGGCGCGGCGTGGGCGCGGTGCGCCTTGCAAGCGCGTCGGCAGGCGCACGGCGCAGCAGACGCTTGCAAGCCGCGCCCGGTCGCGTTGCATCTCGGGGTCTTCAGCAAGCGCGGCGCGCACTTCTTTGAAGATGCGCGCCGCGTGCTTGTTCGGCGGCTCGACGATGCGATAGTGCATCCATTTGCCCTCGCGCCGCGCGCCGACAATCTCGGCTTTGCGCAAGTAGGCGAGGTGGCGCGAAATCTTCGGCTGATTGGTCTGCAAGATTTCGACGAAGAAGCAGACGCAGACTTCGGCGTCGCCCATCAGGTTCAACAGCCGCAGCCGCGTGTGGTCAGCCAGCGCTCGCAACAAAGTCTCCACCCGGTACTTCTTTTCCGCTTTTGCCATGACCTCAGGATTTTATCACAACCACACAAATACGCCTTGACAGATATGTTCAACAGACCTATTATCACATTCGTCAAGGCGAATATGATAAACGCCCGGCTGGTGGTCGGGGCAGGTTGAAAAGGAGAATTCGAATGTCTAAAGAAATTCAGGATGCGGTGCGCGCCCGCTATGGCACATTTGCCGAAAGCACGCTTTCGACGGCGCACGACGGCGTGCGCCAGGTCGCCGAAGCTTTCGGCTACTCGGCGGCAGAGCTTACCTCAATTCCTGCCGAGGCCAACATGGGATTGTCGTGCGGCAACCCGACGGCTTACGCGCACCTGCGCGAAGGCGAGACGGTCGTTGACCTCGGCTGCGGCGGCGGTCTCGATGTCTTCCTCGCCGCTCAGAAGGTCGGCCCGTCGGGCCGCGCCATCGGCATAGACATGACCGCAGAGATGCTCGAACGCGCCCGCCGCAACGCCGAGAACGGCCCCGATGGGGAGCCGTACACCAACGTGGAATTCCATCAGGCGACGATTGATCGGCTGCCGCTCGCGGCGGCCACGGCGGATTGTGTCATCAGCAACTGTGTGATCAACCTCGCGTCCGACAAGCCGGCGGTCTTCCGCGAGATCGCCCGTGTCGTAAAGCCCGGCGGGCGACTGGCCGTCAGCGATATCGCTTTGAAGCAGCCGCTGCCTGCCGAGATCGGCAACGACTTGCTGGCTTATGTCGGCTGTATCGCCGGGGCGATTCTGATTGATGATTACCGGCAAGGATTACTCGACGCCGGCTTCGCTCACGTCGAGATCGTTGATACCGGCTCTGACCTGAACGTCTATGCGAAGATCGATAGTCAGGTCGTCTGCTGCGCGCCCGAACCGGCAGCGAGCAAAGCACTGCCGGTTCAGGCGTCGGGCTGCTGCTCGCCGGTGTCGCCATCAACCGAAGAAACGCTCGGATTGCAGCGGCTTGCCGAGTTGCTGTCGCGGTATAACGTCAACGACTATGCCGCCAGCGTCCGCGTTTACGCCGTCAAGCCGGCGGAATGAAGCGCATGAAAGAAGCCGCAGGCGATACGGGTTTTATCAATCTCCCCGTATCGCCTGCGGCTTCTTCTGTGTGATCGCCTGCGGCTTCAGATCGTTTCGACGCTCGGCAAAAACTTCGGCGCGCGGCGATGCCGGGTCGCCTGCTCGTAGGCGTAGGCCAGCTTGATCAGCGTCGGCTCAGTCCAGGCGAGGCCGGTGAACGAGAGGCCCACGGGCAAGCCGTAGACGAAGCCCGCGGGCACGGTGATGTGCGGATAACCGGCGACCGCCGGCGCCGTCGAAAGGCCGCCAGTGAAGTGGTCGCCGTTGAGCAGGTCTGTCTTCCACGACGGCCCGCCGGTCGGCGCAATCAGCGCGTCGAGCTTGTGTTTGGCCATCACCGCGTCAATTCCTTCCTTGCGCGACATGCGCAGGTTCTTCTCTAACGCCTTGCGGTAAGCCGGATCGGTGAGCGGGCCTTTGGCTTCGGCCTTTAACATGATCTCCTGGCCGAAGTAAGGCATCTCTTTGTCGGCATTCTTTTCGTTGAAGGCGATGATCTCTTTCATTGTATGCACAGGCGCTTGCGGGCCGAGCGTCGCCAGATAAGCGTTCAAGTCGGCCTTGAATTCATAAAGCAGGACTTCAAATTCCGAATCATCGAACTTGCCGTGAGTTGGGATGTCCGCCGGGTCAATAACCTCGGCGCCCGCCCGCTTCATCACGTCAATGGCGTCCTGCATCAGCTTATCGACGCGGTCGTTGAAGCCGAACGATTTGCGCGCCACGCCAATGCGCGCCCCTTTCAAGCCATTGGCGTCGAGAAACTTTGTGTAGTCAGTCTGGCTTTTGCCGCGACTGTCGCTGGTCGCCACATCGCGCGGGTCTATGCCGATGAGCGCGTTGAGCAGCAATGTAGCGTCGGTTACATTGCGCGCCATCGGCCCGGCGGTGTCCTGGCTGTGAGCGATGGGGATGATGCCTGAACGGCTAACCAGTCCGAGCGTCGGCTTGATGCCGACCAGCCCGCAGGTCGAAGACGGGCAGACAACCGAGCCGTCGGTCTCTGTGCCGACCGCAATCGCCGCAAAGTTCGCCGACGCCGCCGCGCCCGAGCCGCTGCTTGAGCCGCACGGGTTGCGGTCGAGCGCATAAGGATTGCGCGTCTGGCCACCGCGTCCGCTCCACCCCGAAGTCGAGTGCGTCGAGCGGAAGTTAGCCCACTCGCTCAGGTTCGTTTTGCCTAAGATCACTGCGCCCGCGGCGCGCAGGCGCTCGACAATGAACGCGTCTTTCGGCGGCGTCGAGCCGAGCAGCGCCAGCGAGCCGGCGGTCGTCATCATCTTGTCCGCCGTATCGATGTTGTCTTTGATCAGCACAGGGATGCCGTGCAGCGGGCCGCGCGCGCCTTTCGCTCTGCGCTCGCGGTCGAGCGCCTCGGCGATGGCCAGCGCTTCGGGGTTCAGCTCAATGACGGAATTGACCGCCGCGCCGTGCTTGTCCAATTCGTCAATGCGCGCCAGATAGCTTTCGGCAATCCGGCGCGCCGTGTGCTTGCCCGACTGCATGGCGCTCTGCAAATCATTGACGGTGGCTTCTTCAAACTCGAAGGGCTTTGCCTGATAAGCCGTGTGCGCCGCTTTGGTCGAGCCGTTGAAGGCCGGCCCGGCGACCGCCAGCGCCCCGGCGCAGGTGCTGAGCTTGAGAAATTGCCGGCGGCTGTCGGTCAATTCGGATGACGCTTTTTTTGTGCGCTTGCTCATTGATCCTCCCTGAGAAGGTGGAAAGCGGAAAGTGACGCGGCGGCGCAAGCGTTGGAGTGGCTGCGCCGCCGCGTCTGTCATCTGTCGCGCCCTTGAATCGCCAGGGCGTGACGGTGCAGGTCTACCGATTCGGAAAGAAGTGCTTCGAGCTTAACCGCACCGCGTTAGCAGAGTGTGATGCGCCGGTTAAATCAATTTGAACACTCGCCAATCACCTGCTGCATCAGATGGTGATCTTCGACCCATCAAACTTCGTCAGCGTCATCGTGACGTTGTCGTTGTAGGACGCCTTCTGCTCTTGAAGGATGCAGATGGTCACTTCTTCGCCAAGCTTCAGCGAGTTGATGGCGTCGCTGCGCCAGTGAATGCCGGCGCCGTTGCGCCCGGTGGCGACGTTGGTAGCCACCTTGTTCAGCTCGCCGCCGACCGTCAGCGGCGGTCCCTCGTAGGGCACCAGCGACGTGCCATCGGCACTTGCCACCTTGGGGTTTTTCACCGTGTCGCTCTCATCAAAGAACGCCTTGAGCGCCGTCACACACGCGCCGGCGACCGTCGCATGGCCCGAGCCATAAGAAGAATGCGTCGGGCTGCCTTCGGGGAAGGCTTGCGGCAGCAAGTAAGTGCCGTATTGGCTAAAAACTTCGTCGAGCACCGGCGAGTTCAAAATGTCGGCGTGCAGCGGATAGCTCGCCGCGCCGGTGCGCCGGTTGTGAACGCGTCCGCCGTATTCTTCTGGGCGCAGCCGGTGATGCACGAACCATTTCTGATACCAGACCGCTTTGAGGGCGCGCGTCGCCACTTCGGTGACCAGTGTGAGAATGTGCGGGCCGCCGCACTGCGCAAAGCCCGCCTGCACTTTCGAATCGTAAAGCGGCAGGCCGGGATCGAGGCGCGTTCCCTGCCCCATCATAATCAGGCAGGCATGCAGGTATGCCTGGTACAGCGCGTCTACGTGTACCCACTGCGCCAGGTCGCGCAGGTTGCGGATATAACGCGGCGTCGAGTCGAATTGAATAGTGCCGCTCGGGTCGGCGCCGTTCTGCACCGCGAGCCAGTCGCTGAAGTTCGTCATGTAATTTACGCCCGTCGCCAGCGTGCGTATCTTTTGCGAAACCGAGTTGGCGCCGAACGCGAAGTCGAGCGTCAGGAACTGTGACAGCCAGGGGCCGGCGAGGTCGCCCGGCGTCGGGCCACGGAAGATCGTCGCAGGCGTCACCTGGCCGCCGGCTTTCGGGCCGCGAAAATCTGACATCCGCGACAGGTCCTGAACGGCGCGAGAGATCAGCGGGTCGGTGGCATAGTCGCTGAAATGAATGTCGCGAGCCAGCGCCATCCAGTACAGCTCTGCGGCTTCGCCGGCGGCTTCGGCGCTGTCAAAGCGCGGCGCTGCCGGTAGCGCGATGTGGTGCGAGTCCGGCCCTTCAAGGTCCATAGCCAGGCCGGCTTGCGGACTGGTCAGCTTGCGTCCGAGCCCAAGATGGATGGCTTCAAAATCCGCCGGGTTCTGCGACTCGCGGGCTTTGACCAGCGTGGCGTATGCCATCAGGTCAACTTCGCCGAGCTGGTTGTGCGGCAGCGCTTTGGTATAGCTGCCGATCTTCGTAGGGTAACGGTCATCGTCGCCATTGTTCTGCGCGTCCACCATGGGCCTCTCTTTGGCCATCTGCGCCATGTTGAGGCGGTACTTGTAGGATTCTTTCAGGCGATTCGCCTTCGACAGTGCCCCCTGCGCCGAGACCTCTTGCGGCTCGACGGCTGCGGGTGCGGCAAGCACCGTGGCACCGCCACTGCCTGCGACCATAGCCACTGCCGTTGCCCCGCCGACCGCGCCGAGAAAGCGCCGCCGGTTGAGCGTCGCGCCCCCGTCCAGTTGTCCGTGGTCGTTCGGGTCGCTGACGTCGGGCTGGGTATTGCTGAGGGTTCTGGCCATTCGCTTCGCTGCGGTCGTAACCGGCGACTTCTTTGTCATACGTTGATTCTCCTTCTCTGAGTGCTGCGAACCGTTTCATGCCGGGCTACGAGCACCGTTCCGAGCTGCGTTGCCACACGTTGCGCCATGACCGGTTCGCGATCTGAGGCATGGGGGCCGAAAATATCTCACCCGCATAGTCGCCGAAGCGCGATTCCCCTGAGGCTGAAGGTGACCGGCGATCACGTTGGCCGCCATCATTAAGTGGTTGGCACAGGTGCGCGGGAGATCACTCCATCCAAATCATCAAGGCGGCTTTCGATGCGCCTGCTGGCGAGGGAATTATATTGAATGGTCGGTTGATGTCAAGGAAGAGACAGCACCCGGCAGCGGCAATCGGAGCCCCAACAAAATGAAGGCAGCGGCTTTCCCCGTTTCAACCGCTGCCCTCGATAAGACAACACTATCGAGTGTTGTCACCCCTTCTTCAGAGTGAAGGTAGCATTCAACTCGGTGCTCGCCGCTTGCGCCCAACCGGGCGGCAAATGGCGGTCCCCAGACCGAGCCGGATCGCTAGCACCTGCTTACATCCTGCCGCGCCCGAATCACCGTGTATGCGATTTATCTTACGAATTGCTGAAGCGGCCCTATCATATTCTTTCGCTCCGAGCGTGTCAAGAAAAAGGTGTTGCAAAATACATACAACTAGGTGATTTTTTACGCAAACCTGACCGGGCGAACTTGATCGCGCTCATCGCGCCGGTCGCCGAGTTGTTTGTGAAGGAGACGAGAGGAATCGAAGAGTGTCAGGGAAGCCGAGCGCCCGGATCAGCGCTCAACATCGGGAAAGGCGGCGATCTGCTCGTGGACGCGGCGGTCGTGCGCCGGGACAATGACCAGGTCGGGATAACGCTTCGCCAGCTCGTGGACGCGAACGATACTGCGGCGCACCTGTTCCGGGTCTTTGTCGACGAGCCGGCGCGACAGCCACGGGCGCTCCGCCGGCAGCTCGACGCCTTCATGGCACCACGTCAGGTCACCGATGAAGAAGAAACGCTTGCCTGAGCGCAGATTCACAAACATGCCCATCGAGCCGGGCGTGTGGCCGGGCAAAGGCACCAGCACGATGCTGCCGTCGCCGAAGAGGTCGAGGCTGCGGTCAAAGTTCTCGTAAGCCGGACCATTCAAATCAAGCTCACGCAGATGGACGCGGTCGAGCATGCGCTTCATCAATTCGCTGTCGGGTAGGGTGCGGCTGTAATCGGCCTCTTCGCGCATCATCCAGCCTTCCGCCGCCGGGAAGTCTTCCCAGCCGCTGACGTGATCCCAATGCGAATGCGACAGCAGAATCATGTTGATCTGTTCCGCGCCAACGCCGCCTGCCGCGAGCTGCGCGATAGCCGGCTGCTCTTTGTCATAAACCGTCAGCTTGCGCATCAAGAAAGGGATGTGCTGGAAGTCTTCATCGACGTTCGTGCCGAAGCCTGTGTCGAAGAGGAAGGTGGCGCGCGGGTGGCGGATGAGCGCCGCCGCCATGCCGCTTTCATAAGTCTGATTCCAACTGCCGCCGCGATAGACAAACGATTGTCGGCTGATCATCTTGCCGCACTTGATGAGCGACAGTTGCACATCGGGCAAGTCTGCGGGATTCACGCTGCGCGGGTGAAACTCTGTGGCGCCGGCCAGGTAAGCCGCCACGTCAATCCGCCGCGGCACGAACGTATAAGCCAGCAACAGCAACCCCACAAACATCAGCGCGGCAAGCCAGAGTAAGCTTCGTCGCCAACCTTTTCGGCGCATAGTTCCTCGCTAGAGTTGATCGCCCCGGCGTTACTCGACGACGCGCAAGGTGGCGCGGTTCGACCTGCCGCCGTCGGCGTGGCGTGCTTGCAGAGTCAGCTTGCCCGGCTGCGCAGTCAGCGTTGCCGGTATGCGCGCCGTGAACGAGGTGTCGCTAACGAAGCTCGTCGGCACCGCGACATCATTGACCAGCAGCGTGACGGTGGAATTGAAGGCGACGCCGCCAATGGTCAGCTCGACGATGCCGCTGCCGGCGTTGACGCGCTTGAGCGATTGCCGCGTGATCAGCGGCCCGTAGTCAACCGCAATCGTTAGCGTGTTCGAGAGATTGCCATCGACGTTCTTCACTTGAACGCTGACCGTTCCTACCCTGGTGAAGAGGCCGGCGGGCAAGATCGCCTTGAGTGTGGTCTTCGACACGAATTCGCTTTCGACCGTCTGGCTGCCAATCAGCAGAACGGCGCCGCGCTGCAAGCGTTCGCCTGTGAGCGCCAACTCCAGGTTCTCTGCGCCGGTGCCGGTCTTGTTCGGAGATAGACTCGTGAGTTGCGGCGGGTCGTCAAAGACCTGCAAGGTGGTGACTGCCGAAGTCTCGCCTTTCGGGTTGCGCACGCGAATCTCTAACGGCCCGGCTTCAGCGAGTTGGGCCGCACTCACCTGCGCTTCGAGCCGGCTGTCAGAGATAAAGGTGGTCGCAAGCGGTGTCGAGCCGAGCAGCACAGTCGCGCCCGGCGCGAAGTTGATGCCTGTCAATACCAGCGTCACCGCCATGCCGACATGCACACGCGCCGGTGTCAGCGTTTGCACGCTGGGCTTAACGGCGAAGGCTTCGCCGGTCGCCCGCGTGCCCGGCGAGAAGAGGTGGCCGGTGTCGTGCGCGACCTGCGTGTGCAAGGCGAAAGTCGCGCCGTTGCCATCGGGGTCGCGGTTAATCGATTGGCCGGCGCCGCCTTCAGCCGAGCCGAACTTGATCTGCTGAATGATGCGGCCCTGCGCATCGGCCAGCGTGATCGTGTCGCCGCCATTGTTGAGCGACAGCCCACCGCTCGACGCCGTGAAGACCAGATGCTCTTCGGCGGCGTTGCCAAAGCTGCCTTTGGGCCTGCCACCGCCGAAGACAACCGCGACTTCAAAAGGCGGCACGATGGTTCCCGGCGCAAAGACATGACGCACAGAGTCTGCGTCCGAGAGCGTGAATCTTGAGATGTCTACAGGCTCCGAGGTGCGGTTGATGATCTCGACGAACTCGTCTTGCGACGAGCTGCGCGCGCCATCACCATTGGCATCGCCGATCAAATCGGTAGCGGCGCTGCCCGGCGGGTCGGCCAGGTATTCGTTGATGACCAGCGGGTCGCGGATGAAGACACGCAGCGTCACGGCGTTCGACACACCGAAGTCAGGGTTCACCACCTGAATGGTCAGCCCCCCGGCGCTCTGTGTGAACTGCGCCGGCACCACGGCGGTCAGCCGCTGATTGCTCACATACGTCGTGTCGAGCTGGGTCAGTTGATTGTTGACCACGAGGCGGGCGAAGGCACCGGGAGCAAACCTTTCGCCGGTGATCGAAACGACCACGTCGCCCGCGCCTTCGATAACGAAGGCGGGATCAACCGCCTGCGCTGCGGGCGCAATCGGCAGCACGACGAAGACCAGTTGATTCGAAGCGCCGCCATCACCGTTACGCTCCTGAACGGTGTGGAGTCCCGGCGCGGCAACGGATGCCGCCGGCACTTCGCCGTGCACCTCTGTGGCCGACACCAGGGTTGTCGTGAGCGGCGCGTCATCAAACAGCACAGTGGCGCCTGTCTTAAAGCCCGTGCCGATCACGGTGAGGATGAAAGTTGGACTGCCGGCAGTGACCGCGGTCGGCGTCAGACTGGTGATGCGCGTGCTTGTGGCGACGACTTCAAAGCTCAGGTCGTTCGATTCTTTGCCGTCGCCATTGCGCACGCGCACGGAGCGCGTCCCCACATTGACCGCGAAGCTTGCGGGCACTGTCGCCCGCAGCTCGCGCGAGTTGCTGAAGGTGGTCGCTACGCCTGTGCCTTCGACAAGGACTTGCGAAGCCGGCTCGAAGTTTTCGCCGCGAACGAAGATGACGAAGTTGGCCGAGCCTTGTTGAATGACCCGCGGCAGCACTTCCGAGAGAACCGGTGGCGGCGGGATGATCGTCAGTACGACGATGTTCGAGCGGTTGCCGCTTTCGTAGCGCACCTGAACGTTGTGACCGCCGGCAACTGCCGTGACGATTGACGGCACGCGCGCCGTCAGCTCGCCGGGACTGACAAAGGTTGTGCTGACGATGTTGCCATCAATAGTCGCTCGCGAAGTCATGTCAAAGTCTGTGCCGTGGATGGTCAGGTCGAACGACGGCGCATTGAGCGGCGCGGAGTCGGGCGCGATGCTGGTGATGTGTGGCGCCGCGGTGAACGGATCGCCGTTAACCTGTGCGCCCGGCGAGAACAAGCGCCCGCCGCTCCCTGGTATGCTCGAATGCGTAACGAAGCCGCCGGTATATTCCGGCTTACGATTGAGCGATTGATTGGCGCCGCCTTCAGTCGAGCCGAAGGTGATCGATTCAATCACTTGATTAGCGCCGGTGAGCAGCGAGATCGTATCACCGCCGTTGTTGAGTGACAGCCCGCCGTTCGCGGTAAAGACCAGGC
This sequence comes from Blastocatellia bacterium, assembly GCA_045807765.1. Lineage (GTDB taxonomy): Bacteria > Acidobacteriota > Blastocatellia > UBA7656 > UBA7656 > DATENM01. Next base: position 14,318 of record JBJMGU010000268.1, on the reverse strand, counting down.
CGTTGGCGCGAGCGTTGCCAAAAGCTCCCACCGGATGACCGCCGCCAAAGACTACCGCCGATTCGCCGCCAGGAATGACCGTCCCCGCGGGGAAGGTAAAGCGCACCGCGTCGGCGTCGCGAATGATATAGCCGCCAATGTTGATCGGGTCGTTTGTACGGTTGACCAGTTCGATAAACTCATCGTCCGACGAGCTGCGCACGCCGTCGCCGTTGGCATCGCCGTTTAAGTCTGTGGCCGCGCTGCCCGGCGGATCGGCGAGATATTCGTTGATGCCGACGGCGCTCAACACAGTGAAGGTTACCGAGTTCGAGACGACCAGATCGGGGTTCTGCACAGTGATCGAGTGCGCCCCCGGCACATTGATGATCGAAGCCGGAATGACCGCGTCAAGCTCTGAGCCGCTCACGAATGTCGTGCTGACCACGGTGTCGTCTACGCGCACTTTCGATGTCGCTTGAAAGTCGTGGCCGGTAACCGTGAGATCAACATCACCGGTGCCGGCAATGGCCATGTTGGGCGAGATCGAAGTGATCATCGGGTTGGTCGCGATGACCGTTAGGATCAGCACATTCGAGCGGTTGCCGCCTTCGTGCAACACCTGAACGTTATGACCGCCGCCGACCGACGTGACGCTCGTCGGCACATGCGCTTTCAGCTCTCCGGAGTTGATCGGCGTCGTCGTCACCGCGCTGCCATCGATGTAGACTTTGGCAGTTGACTCGAAGCTGCTGCCGTGAACCGCCATGTCGAAAGCCGGTGTATTCAGTATCACGCTGTCGGGCATCAGGCTGGTCAGGCGCGGCCCCGCTGTGAAGGGCGTGCCGTTGACCAGCGTGCCCGGCGAGAAGACGCGCCCGCCGCTGCCCGCGACCGACGAGTGCGTCGCGAATGCGGTGCCAAAGATTTCAGGGTTGCGATTGAGCGATTGATTCGCGTTGCCTTCGACCGATGTGAAGGTGAGGGATTCAATCACCTGGCTGCCGGTGCCGAGCAGCGAGATGGTATCGCCGCCGTTGTTGAGCGACAGCCCGCCGCTGGCTTTGAAGACCAGCCCGTTGACGCGAGCGTTGCCAAAATCACCCGTCGGCGTGCCGCCACCGAAGACCACCGCGGCTTCGCCTGCGGGTATGATCGTTCCCGCCGGGAATGTGAAGCGCACGGCATCGGTGTCGCGCAGGGCGTACCCGCCGACGTTGATTGGCTGCTCTGTGCGGTTGACCACCTCAACGAACTCGTCGTCGGATGAGTCGCGAATGCCGTCGCCGTTGGCGTCGCCGGAAAGCCCGTCGGGCGGGTCGGCCAGATATTCGTTGATGCCGACGGCGCCCAGCACGGTGAAGGTCGCGATATTCGAAACCACGTTGCCGGGATTGACGACCGTGATCGAATGCATACCGGCGATGTTAGTGATTGAAGCCGGCACCGTGGCTTCCAGGTGCGTGGCATCGGTAAACATAGTGGTGATGGCGTTGCCATCGGCGCGCACCTGCGACGCCGCTTGAAAGTTGTGGCCAGTCACGGTGAGCGGGACTTCGCCACTGCCGACGAGCGCGGCGGTCGGCGAGATCGAATCGATGATCGGGTCGGTCAGCGTAATCATCAGCACCAGCACGTTCGAGCGATTGCCGCCTTCGTGGATCACTTGAACGTTATGGTTGCCGGCGACCACCGTGACGCTTGCAGGCACCTGCGCCTTCAACTCGCCGCCGCTCATGAAAGTCGTCATCACTTGACTGCCATCAATGTAGGCTTTGGCGGTTGACTCGAAGTTCGTGCCGTGAACCATCATGTCGAACGGCGGCGAGTTGCGCGGCGCATTGTTCGGCATCAGATCGGTGAGACGCGGCCCGGTTGTAAACGGCGTGCCGTTGACCAGCGTGCCCGGCGAGAAGACGCGTCCGCCATTGCCCGGCATCGTCGTGTGCGAAGCGAAGGCGGTGCCGAATATCTCAGGGTTGCGGTTGATCGATTGATCGGCGCCGCCTTCGGTTGAGCCGTAGGTGATCGATTCGAGCACCTGGCTGCCGGCTCCGAGCAAAGAGATGATGTCGCCTGTGTTGTTGAGCGACAGCGTTGAGGCAGCTTTGAAGACCAGGCCGTTGACGCGAGCGTTGCCGAAATCACCCGTCGGCGTACCGCCGCCGAAGACCACCGCCGCTTCGTTCGCGGGAATCACCGTCCCCGCCGGAAAAGTAAACCGCACCGCATCGGTGTCGCGCAGCGCATAACCGCCAATGTCAATCGGCGCATCCGTGCGGTTGACCACTTCAATGAATTCGTCGTCGGACGAATCTCGCACGCCGTCGCCGTTGGCGTCGCCGATCAGATCACCGGCGGCGCTGCCTGGTGGATCAGCGAGATACTCGTTGATGCCGACGGCGCTCAACACCGTTAGTGTCACCGAGTTCGAGATGACCGGGCCGGGGTTTTCGACCGTGACGAAGTGCGCGCCCGGCGCGTTGGTCACCGAAGCCGGCACGGCGGCGCCGAGTTCCATCGCGTTGGTAAATGTCGTTGTGATCTGTGTGCCATCTACACGCACCTTTGAAGTTGCTACAAAGTTGTTGCCGGTGACGACGATGTCGGTGTTGCCGCCGCCGCTCACCAAGACATTCGGCGAGATCGAGCTAATGATCGGGTCGGTTGTGGTAAAGGCGCTGCCGTTGGTGCGTGTGCCGGGCGAGAAGAGATGGCCCGCACCGGCGGCGCTGCTGTGCGAGACGAACGATCCGGTGATGTCGGGACTGCGCGTGTAGGATTGGTCGGCGCCGCCTTCAGTGGCCCCGAAAGTCACGGTTGCGACGACCGTGGCAGTCGTGTCTTTGACGGTGATTGTGTCGCCGCCATTGTTGAGCGACAGGCCGCTGCCGCCGACGGCAAAGACCAGGTTGTTGGCTCCGGCATTTCCGAAAGCACCCATCGGCGTACCGCCGCCAAAGATCACCGCCGCTTCGCCCGCCGGGATGATCTTGTTGGCGGGTATCGTGTAGCGCACCTGCGTCGCGTCGCTGATCGTAAAGCCACCGATGTTGAGCGGCGTCGCACCGCTGTTGACCAGCTCGACAAACTCATCCTGCGTGGCGTCGCGCGTGCCATCACCGTTGGCATCGCCGATCAAGTCTGTGGCGACGCTGCCCGGCGGGTCAGCCAGATATTCGTTGATGACCAGCGACACCACTTGCGGCGATTGTTGCGCCGGGCGCGGAGCCATAGCGACGGCACGCGGCGTTGCGGTGGTAAAGATGACTGGATGCCGCGAGGCGACGACGTGCGCCGAGACTGCGGCCAGCCAGAAACCGGCGATCACCAATCCGAGGCCGACGAGCGCGCCACTGAAATGCTTTCGCATGAAGAGACTCCTGCGCGTGCGGACGCGCCACCTTAATGAGCGTTGGCTTTAATGACGTAACCGGGTGCCGTTGATTGAGTCGTTGTGTTGCTGGTTGCGCCCTCACTGAGAAGGCCGGGGCAACGGCTTCAAATTATGCAAATTTTTCGGAATTGTGCAATGCTGCGCGCTGCCGGCGAATGCTTGAAAAAAGCCGGAGGATGAATCATTATCAGAGTCCTTTAAGCGAGCAAGGCCGGAACCGACGGAGACCGGTTCGGACATTCAGACCAGGAGGATGCAATGGAAAGAAAGATGGAGCACGAGCTGGGGCTTGAGTTCCTGCGCGTCGTCGAGGCGGCGGCGATTGCTTCGGCACAGACTATGGGACAGGGCGAGCGCAAGTATTCTGACCACGTCGCCGTCGAAGCCATGCGCAAAATTATGGACACCGTGCCGATGCGCGGCGAGATCGTCATTGGCGAAGGCGAGCGCGATGAAGCGCCCATGCTCTACATCGGAGAAAAGGTCGGCGCCGGCCATAAGCCCGAAGCGACCGACGGCGAGCGCTATCCCGAAGTAGACATCGCCGTTGACCCGTTGGAAGGCACGAACCTCTGCGCGACGGGAGCGGCCAACGCGATTTCGGTGATGGCCTGCGCCGAACGGGGCGGCTTGCTGCACGCGCCCGATGTTTACATGCAGAAGCTGATCGTCGGCCCGTCATCAAAGGGCGCGGTTGATCTGGACGCGCCGGTCAGAGACAACCTGCAAGCCATTGCCCGGCGGCTGAATCGCGACATTGAAGACCTGGTGGTCATCGTCTTAGACCGCCCGCGCCACCGCAAGCTGATTGCCGACATCCGCGAGGCCGGGGCGCGCATCCGGCTGATCACCGACGGCGATCTGTCGGCGGGCATCTCGGCGGCGGTCGCCGGCTCAGGCGTGCATGCGGTCATGGGCATTGGCGGCGCGCCCGAAGGGGTGCTGACCGCGGCGGCCATGAAATGTTTAAACGGCCAGATACTGGCGCGCTTCGCTTTGAAAGACCAGCTTGAACAGTCCGAAGACCGCAGCAAGATTCCCGAAGGCATCATCGAGCGCATGCAGGAGATGGGCATTAAAGACCCGTTGCGCATCTATGACACGGACGACCTGGCGCCGGGGCAGAAGATCATCTTTGCCGCCACCGGCGTCACCGACGGTACGATCCTGCGCGGCGTGCGCTTATTCGGCACAGGCATGCGCACCTCTTCGATCATCATGGCGACCGAGCGCACCAAGCGCGTGCGCTTCATCGATACCGTCCACATCGAAGGCGGCCCGGACACCGTCGTGCGCTTTTGATCTGGTCATTGGTCATTTGCGGTCGAAGTCCATGCTGACCGCAAATGACCAATCCCCTTTCAACCGCCCTCGCCTCTGAGCCCCGACCGCATCTTGAAATACGCCGCGCGCGTCCCTATACTTTGCGCTTAGCTTTGCGAACTTAAAGCCGCCGTGCGGCATCTTAAGTCCCGGCTCAGGTGATTATATGAAGAAGGTCTTATTATCGATTCGGCTGGTTGCCTGTTTGGCCATGCTTGCGGCCACGGGCGTTGCCGCCGGCGACGGCGCGATTCATGGACGCATCACAGAAGTGCGCGGCTACCTGATGCATGACTTGACGGTCACCGCGCGCAATAACCACACCGGGCAGCAATTCGAGACCCGCACTGACGACAAAGGCTTTTTCCAATTCGAGCATCTTGAGGCGGGCAGTTACGCGCTGCGCTCCGAGTGCCCGAACATTCAAGAGATCGTTGGCCATTCGCAGGTCGCCGCCGGCCAGAACGCTGAAGTCGAGTTGCTGGCGCTGCCGGTGCAGCCGACCGGCAACCAGGCGATTGATAAATTCAATGCGTCAAGCAACGCCAATGGCGGGCGCTATCCGGCGGGCAACATCAGCTACCTGAACGTCAACGACTGGCTCGACATCTATTTAATGTGGGTCTACTTCGGCATCCTCGGTTTGCTGTCGGTTTACGGCATCTACCGTTATCGGCTGGTCTACGTCTTCCTGCGTTATCGCCAGCACACGCCAAATCCGAAAGCGCGCTTTGCGCCCAACCGCCTGCCGCGCATCACCGTGCAGTTGCCGCTGTTCAACGAGATGTACGTCGCCGAGCGCTTGATCGATGCCGTCACAAAGCTCGATTACCCGCGCGAGCTGCTGGAGATTCAGGTGCTCGACGATTCGACCGACGACACGGTCGAGATCGCTTCGCAGGCGGTGAAGCAGTATTTCGAGCAGGGCTTCGATATCAGCTACCATCACCGCGCCGACCGTACAGGGTTCAAGGCCGGGGCGCTCGAAGCCGGGCTGAAGAAATCTTCGGGCGAGTTGATCCTGATCTTCGACGCCGACTTCGTGCCGCGAGCCGATTGCATCCGGCGGATTGTGGATTACTTCACCGACAACCGCATCGGCATGGTGCAGATGCGCTGGAGTCACATCAACGCTGATTATTCGCTGCTCACCAAGGTGCAGGGCATCATGCTCGACGGCCACTTCGTCATCGAGCAGACGGCACGCAACCGTGCCGGCGGCTTCTTCAATTTTAACGGCACTGCCGGCATGTGGCGGCGCGAAGCCATCGAATGGTCGGGCGGCTGGCAGCACGACACGTTGGCCGAAGACACAGACCTGTCGTACCGCGCGCAGTTGATGGGCTGGCACTTTGTTTACCTGATGGATGACGACGTGCCCGCCGAGCTTCCCGTAGAGATCAATGCCTTCAAGTCGCAGCAGAAGCGCTGGGCGAAGGGCGTCATTCAGGTCGGCATGAAATTGCTGCGCCGCATGTGGAGCGACCCGCGATTGCCGCTGCGCGCCAAGCTCGAACAGTTCTTCCGGCTGACCGGCAATCTGGCGGCGCCGCTGGTCATTGTGCTGGCGCTGATCAACCTGCCCATCCTGATCGTGCGCTACAACCAGGGATTGTTTCACCTCTTCCTATTGGATGTGCCGATCCTGACGTTTTCGACCGTCTCGGTGATCGTCTACTACCTGGTGACGCAGTGGCACCTGCACCCGAAGACCTGGAAGCAATCGATCAAATATATCCCGTTCGTCATGAGCATGGGCATCGCGCTGACCTTCTCGAATGCGCGGGCGGTGCTGGAAGCGCTCATGGGCGTCAAGACGCCGTTCATTCGCACGCCGAAATACAAAGTTGAGCAGACCACGGACAAGACCTGGGTGAAAAAGCGCTACGTGCCGCGCAAGCTCAACTTCCCGTGGCTGGAGTTTTTGTTTGCGGCTTACTTCCTGTTTACGATCTGGTACGCGATTGACAGCCAGACGTTCGGCACCATCCCGTTCCTGCTGATCTACTTTTGTGGTTACGCTTACGCCGTGGCGATGGCCCTGGCTCAGGCGACGGCCAGCCTGCGCGGCGCCAAGAAGTGAAGCAGCACAGGGATTCCGACACGCGTGATTAACGCAGACCAGCCGTGACTCGATGATGAGTCACGGCTGGTCTGCGTTAACGGCTTGCATTTTCTCTGGCCCTGTCTCTATAAACTTCTGTTCTCTGGCGGAGACTCTCCGCGAAGTATCTCTGGGATGACTTGTGAGGCGCTCGTAATGAAAAGACTCGCTCTGCTGCTTGGCCTTCTCTTGCTGTTCAATCAGACAACGCTCGTCCCCATCGCAATGGCGCAAGCGCACGGCGATGGCTTCACAAAAACGTCGCTGCTTGCGGACAAAGAAGTCTCGGCGCTGGCCGCTGAGATCAATGGCTTGATTGCCAAAGACACGGTTGCCGAGCTGGCCCGCAGCCATCGCGTGCAGGCGTCATCAGGTTACGCGCACGCCGCCCAGTACATCGCTGCCAGGGCCAAACAGTACGGTCTTGAGCAAGTACAGATCGAACACTTCACTGCCGACGGCAAGAAGACGTACTACACGCTGAAATCAACACCGGGCTGGGAAGCCGCATCTGCGACGCTGTGGGAAACCGAGCCGAGCCGCGTCAAACTCGCCGATTATGACGAGATGCATGTCGCGCTCGCCGATTATTCGCAGAGCGCCGACGTGACGGCGACGCTCGTTGACGTTGGAGCCGGCACGACGGCGAAAGATTACGACGGCAAAGAGGTCAAAGGACACATCGTGCTTGCGGGCGGCAATGTTGCCACGGTGCATAAGCTGGCCTGTGACGAGCGCGGCGCGGCGGGCGTTCTCAGTTACCAGCAAAACCAGGTCACCGCGTGGTCGGGTGATTATGTAGACAACGTGCGCTGGGGACATCTGTCGCCTTACAACCCGGATAATAAGTTCGCCTTCATGATTTCGCTGCGCCGCGCCCACGATTATCAGCAACGGCTGGCGCGCGGCGAGCAGGTCACTTTGCGCGCCGTTGTCAAAGCCGAGATCAAGCCGAGCGCCTACGATGTCGTCAGCGCTATCATTCCCGGCAGCGACGCGGCCAGCGAAGAGATTGTCTTCTCCTGCCACCTCTGCCACCAGAAGCCCGGTGCCAACGATAACGCCTCGGGCGCGGCGGCGATTCTCGAAGCCGCGCGGGCAATCAACAGCTTGATCCAGCGCGGCGAGATTGAGCGCCCGCGCCGCACCATCCGCTTCATCTGGCCGCCAGAGATCAACGGCACGCTCGCCTACTTCGCCGAGCATCCGGAAGTCGTCCGCCGCATGAAAGCCGCCGTGCATTGCGATATGGTCGGCGGCAATTACGCCATCACCAAATCCGTTCTGCACGTCACGCATACGCCGGCTTCGCTGCCGAGCGCGGTTAATGCCGTCGGCGATGTGTTCGCTGAGTACGCCATCAACGGAGCCCTGAAAGCGGCTTCGGGAGCCGGTTTCGAGGACGCGCTGGTCGCCACGGAAGGCGCGAAAGACAGCTTCGTCGCCGACACCACCGCGTTCGAGATGGGCTCGGATCACGACGTTTATGAGGAAGGCTCGTTCCGCATCCCGACGATTTATCTGCGCGACTGGCCCGACGTCTTCATTCACACCAACAACGACCTGCCGTCGAACATCGATGCGACGAAGATGAAACGCTCAGTCTTTATCGCCGCGGCGTCGGGCTATTTCCTGGCGCGCGCCGGTGGGCGCGAAGCCATGCGGCTGGCCGACGAAGTCTTTGCGCGGGCGCTGGCCAGCGCCCCAAAGATCAAAGCCCGCGCCGCCGCCATCGAGGCCGCCGGCGCGACGGATGCCGCCGACGAAGCGCGCAACCTGATTGCGCGCTCGGTCGAAAGCGACGCCGAAGCCATTGCTTCCGTGCTTCAGCTTGCGCCCAATGACCGCGCCCTTGAAGCCAAAGTCGAAACGCTCGTGGATCAATTGAGCGGCGCGTGGCTGGTGCTGACCGGTAAGCTCAGCGAGCAGCGCAAAGGCAACCGCGTCATCTTTACGCTCGAAGCCAAAGAGCCATCCAAAGAGAAGCCGCGCAATGCGAAAGAAGCGTCGCGCCCGCGTTCCGTTGACTTTCAGCGCGTGCCGGCAAGAAAAGTCACCGGGCCGATGAGCATTTATTATTACGACTATGTGACAGAGCGCGCCGCCGGCGACACGCAGGCGATGGAGCGCATCGCCGCGCGGCCCAATGGCGAAATTCTGCTTTACGAAATCCTCAACCTGGTGGACGGCAAGCGCAACGTGCAAGCGATCCGCGACTACCTGGCCGCGGCTTATGGCCCTCTGCCTGTCGAAGAAGTAGCGGATTATCTGCGGCTGCTCGAAAAGGTCGGCGTCGTGCGGGTGGAATAAGCAGGCAGTAGGCATACCTGGTCCCGTAGGGGCACCATGTTTATAGTTGAGACGTTGAATAAAGACGAAGCTCCATAGGAGCTTGGCGACGCACTGCCTACTGCCTACTGCCTACTGCCTTCTTCCGCGAATGCACCAGCGCAATGATGGTGAGCATAAACAGCGCGCCCGATGCATCAAGCATGGAATCGTAAATCGAGCCGCCGCGCGAGTGTGTGAAGGTTTGATGAAACTCGTCGAGCAGCGCCCAGACAAAAGCGATGTTCAATGAATAGGTCGCCCAGCGCCAGCGCCAGTGCGATGCCGAATCGGCGCGGAAGGCGCGGAACAGCAGGCCCGCAAGCAAAGCGTACTCGGTGAAGTGCGCCAGTTTGCGCGCAATGTAATTGATCTGCTGTAGGGTATGCTCTTTGGTGTGCGGCTTGAGCCAGAGAACAATTCGCTCAATGACGTTGCGGGTGTTCTCGCCTGAGAATACATCGGTCGAGGCGTAGTACATCGCGCCGATCATCAACAGCACCGGCAGCCAGTACTTCATAATCCTGATCGCCAGCGGCGACGAGGCGCTGTCGAAGTTCCCAGCCATACTAAACAACGACGCGGAGACGCGGAGATGCGGAGAGAGATTAAGGCAAGGGTTTATCGCCGCGTCGCCGCGTCGCCCCTGCCTTGCGGCGTCAACCGCTCAGGGCCTGCGCGCCGGAAACGACTTCGATGATCTCGCGGGTGATTGACGCCTGGCGCACGCGGTTCATGTTCAGCGTCAGCGTGTCGATGACTTCGCCGGCGTTCTTTGACGCCGAATCCATCGCCGTCATGCGCGCGCCCTGCTCGCTGGCGACCGATTCCAGCAGCGCGTAGAAGACCTGCGTCTCGACGTAGCGCGGCAGCAGGCTGCCGAAGATCTGCGCCGGCGGCTGCTCGTAAATATAATCCAGACCACCTTGCTCCGGCTCGCGGGCTGATGCCTGCAAAGCTGCCGACCCTGTCGCGGTGGCGTCAAAGCTGTCGGCGGGAATCGGCAGCAGTTGCTTGACGGTGACGCGCTGCGACATCACCGAAATGAACTCGGTGTAGATCAGGAAGACTTTGTCAATCGTCGAGTCTTCGGCGGTGTACATCTCCATCAGGTCACGGGCGATTTCGGCGGCGTCCGAATGCTGGACGGTGCGCGCCGTGACGTTGATGTATTCGCGCAGCTTGTCGACGGGGCGGCGGCGGAAGAAGTCGCGGCCTTTGCGCCCGACCGGAACCAACTCGACGCGCTTGTCAGCGTTGTTGCGCAGAAACTGCTGCGCCGCTTTGTTGAGATTGGTGTTAAACCCGCCGCACAGACCTTTGTCTGACGTGACCAGCACGGCGACGTAATGCTCGTCGCCACGCGGGTCGAGCAGCGGATGACGATACTCGCCGGCGCTCGCCGCCAATCGGCCCAGCACACGCATCATGGTGTTGGCATAAGGCCGGGCGGCAACGACGCGCTCTTGAGCGCGCCGCAGTTTGGCCGCCGCCACCAGCTTCATAGCGCGGGTGATCTTCTGCATGTTGCGGACGGAGCGTACCCGTCGGCGCAGGTCTTGAAGGTTTGCCATAGTAAGCCAGGAGTCAGGAGTCAGGAGTCAGGAGTCAGAATAAGAGGGACGGCAACAGCCACCTTCCCTGTTCATTCTGTCTTCTGACTCCTGACTCCTGACTTCTAAAATCATGCCGAAGCCGTGTGCGCTTCCGCCGTGAACCGGTCTTTGAACTCGGTGACGGCGGCGCGCATCTCGCCTTCGATTTCGTCGTCAATCTTCTTGCGCTCGCGCAGTTTTTCGAGCAGGCCGCTGTGGGCGTTCTCGATAAAGGAGAGCAGCCCCGACTCGAACTTCTTCACCTGATCGAGCGAAATGTCGTCCAGATGGCCCTTGGTGCCAGCCCAGATCACAACCACCTGTTGCTCGACGGGCATCGGCGAATACTGCGGCTGCTTGAGCAACTCGGTCAGCTTGCCGCCGCGGTTGAGCTGTTGCTGCGTCGCCTTGTCGAGATCAGAGCCGAACTGCGCAAACGCCGCCAGGTCGCGGTACTGCGCCAGGTCAAGGCGGAGCGTGCCTGCCACCTGTTTCATCGCCTTGGTTTGCGCCGAGCCGCCGACGCGGCTCACCGAATTGCCGACGTTGATCGCCGGGCGCACGCCGGAGTGGAAGAGGTCGGCTTCTAAGAATATCTGCCCGTCGGTGATCGAAATTACGTTGGTCGGAATGTAGGCCGAGATGTCGCCGGCCTGCGTTTCAATCACCGGCAGCGCCGTCAGGCTGCCGCCGCCGAGCGCATCCGAGAGCTTCGCCGAACGTTCGAGCAAACGTGAGTGCAGGTAGAAGACGTCTCCCGGATAAGCCTCGCGTCCGGGCGGGCGGCGCAGCAACAGCGAGATAGCGCGATAGGCCCAGGCGTGCTTCGACAGGTCGTCATAAATGCACAGCACATGCCTGCCGCTGTCGCGGAAGTATTCGCCCATCGCGGTTCCCGCATAGGGCGCGATGTACTGCATCGCCGCGGGGCTCGAAGCCGACGCGTCCACGATAACGGTATAGCTCATGGCGTCGTAATCTTCGAGCGTCTTCTTGACCTGCGCGACGGTTGATTCTTTCTGGCCGATGGCGACATAGATGCAGATCAGGTCGCGGCCCTTGGAATTGATGATGGTATCAATGGCGACGGCGGTCTTGCCGGTCTGGCGGTCGCCAATCAGCAACTCGCGCTGGCCGCGCCCGATTGGCACCATCGCATCAATGGCTTTCAGGCCGGTCAACATCGGCTCGCGCACCGGCTGGCGATCCATGACGCCGGGAGCGATCTTTTCGAGCGGGTTGAACTCGTGGGTTTCAATCGGGCCGCGCCCGTCAAGCGGGCGGCCCAGCGGGTCAAGGACGCGCCCGATCACCTCTTCGCCGACCGGCACAGACATGATGCGCTTGGTGCGGCGCACTTCGTCGCCCTCTTTGATCTTCTCGTAATTGCCGAAGAGGATGGCGCCGACCTTGTCTTCTTCGAGGTTGAGCGCGATGCCGGCAACCTCGTGCGGCAGGTCGAGCAGCTCGCCCGCCATGACGCGCTCCAGGCCGTAGATTTCGGCGATGCCGTCGCCGGCCTGAATCACTGTGCCGACTTCGGTGACTTCGATGTTGGCGTCATAGCCTTCGATCTGCTGACGTATGATCTTGCTGATTTCATCTGCCCTGATGGGTTCCATTTATGATCTCCGATCTCCGATCTCCGACCAGGGGTTAGAGGCTGGGGGCTGGGGACTAGGGAAAACTCCGGCCCTAGCCTCTAGTCCCTAATCCCTAGTCCCTGTTTTTAGTCTCTGCTCGATCCCTTGCAACTGTGTGCGCACCGAGCCGTCGTAGACCACCGAGCCGATGCGCGTCACGACGCCGCCGATCAACGTCGCGTCGGTCTTGAATTGAAACTCGATGCGCTTGCCGGTGATGGCCTGAAGTCGCTGGCCGAGCTGCGCTTGCTCGGTTGCGGCGAGCGGTTGCGCCGTAGTCACCTCGGCGACCACGACGCCGCGCCGCTCGTTGATGATGCGGCGATACTGTCCATAGACTTCCGCAACCAGCGGCAGCCGATGGTTGGTCAGCATCGTGCGCAGCAGATTCGCCGTGTAGGTGCCGGGCCGAGTCCGCGCGATGATGGCTTCAAGCACTTTGCCTTTGTCCTGATACGACTGCACGGGACTGGCGAAGACATATGCAAGCTCGCGGCTCTGGCGCAGCATCTCGGCAAAGGTGCGCAGCTCGCCATCGATCTGATCAACCTGATTGCGCGCGATGGCGACATCGGCCATGGCTTCGGCATAGCGGCGGGCAATGGTGGCAGCGCTCATCGACTCACCTCGCTCAACTCATCCATATAACGGTTGAGCAATCGCTGGTTATCTTCGGGGCGAATATCGCGGCGGATCATGGTTTCGGCAAGCGCCACGGATTGCTCGGCGACAAAGGCGCGCAGTTCGGTGCGCGCCGATTTCATCACGCCATCAATCTCGCGCTGCGCCGTCAAACGAATCTTTTCAGCGTCGGCGGTTGCCGACTGGCGAAGGCGCTCGGCCTCGCGGGCTGCTTCGCGCTCAGCCTCGGCTCGAATCCCGGCGACTTCTTCGTCCAGGCGTGCGAAGCGCGCTTCGACTTCGGCCAGCCGGCGCTGTGCCTCTTCCTTATCGCGCCGCGCCTGCTCCAGCTCTTTCACGATGGTCGCCGCGCGGTTGTCAAAAACCTGGCCGACGCGCAGCTTCTTCACCAGCAAGTAAACCAGGAAGATGAGAAAGATGAGCAGGTTAATCGGTCGCCACCACGGCTGTCTCCACCACGGGAGCTGCTCAGCGTTTTCGGCGAGAAACAACAGGGCTGGCGTAATGTAGGATGCGAAGATCAATCGGCCCCACCTCCGACGGTGCGCCCCAGAATGGTGCGCGAAATATTTTCGGCGATCTGCCGCGATTCGCTCTCCAGCGTTGCGCGTGCTTGCTCGGACTGGCGTTGGATTTCGGCCTTCGCTCGACCGATCTCTTCGACGGTTTCCTGCTTGGCGGCCTCGATTACTTGCTGGCGCTCGGCGAGCGCGACAGCGCGTTGCGCTTCCAGATTCTTATAGCTTTCGGCGCGCGCCTGCCGGATGGTCCCTTCGTATTCGTTGAGCTTCATTTCATAGCGGCGGGCGGCGGCACGCGCGTCGTTGGCCGCGCCGACAGTTAAGGTTTGTCGCTGGTCGAGGATGCGACTGACGGGGCGGAACAGCAGCCGGTTCATCACGAAGACGAACAAGAGGAAAAGCAGGAGAATGAAGACGAGCGAGCCGTCCGGGTTGATGATGCTGCCGCCACCCTCTGCAAAGGCGAGTACGCCGTGTGCGAGCAAAGTCTGGACTCCATGAACAAGAATTTTAGCGTCAACTCAAGCCACGAAACTTAACACACGGCTCGAAGCAGTGTCAAGGACAGCGACCGCGCAAAAACCGGCAAAAGTCCTGCAAATACGCGCAATGCGGCGACCGCGCATCAAGCCTGGCCCTACGCTCAAGTGTAACAAGCGCCCCGCAAAAAGCCAGGCATCGTATAGGAAATGATGAATGATGAACGAGGAATGATAAACTGCCGGAGACCAGTCCCATTGCAACGGGCGCCAGCTCCGTAATTCATCATTCCTCATTTATCGTTTA
>JBJMGU010000267.1:0-4437 GCA_045807765.1 Blastocatellia bacterium | reverse complement strand
GCGGGATGACATAGTCGGGGTCTTTGACTTCACCGCCAAAGAAGCAGACGTTGTAATAGCCCCAGTAATCATAAACCGCGATCAGCATAGCGGCGCCGAGTCCCTGGAAGAAAGCCAGCGATGGCGTAAACGCCCCAGCCGGAAAATCGAAGGCGCGGGCGCTTTCAAAGTTCGTCACTCCGGCAAAGATCACCCACGCCACTGTCAATAGCACGCCTATCCATAGATATTTCGCCAGCCGCCCGATGATCGTGATGCGGCGGTACAACAACAGCACGGCCAGCGCAATCGTGCCCATCGCGACAAAGGTTGTGCCGGTGACGTTGATGCCGACCTTATTTGTGCCGAGGACGAAAAAGACTCTGGTCAATCCCGGCCAGATGTAGCTGGCGTAGCGCGCCAGTCCGATGCAGCCCGTCGCAATTGACAGGGGCGCGCTAAAGGTCAATTGCCAGATGAAGAGAAAGGAGATCATGCGCCCCAGCTTGTTAGGGTTGTAGATTTCTTTGAGGTAGCGGTACGAGCCGCCCGAGCCCGGCATTGCCGCGCCTAGTTCGGCCCACACCAGCCCATCGCACATCACCAGCAGCGCGCCACAGATCCAGCCGATCATTGCTTGGGGGCCGCTCATGGCGGCAATAATCGTCGGGATGGTGATGAACGGGCCGACGCCGATCATATCGATCATGTTCAGCGTCGTGGCGCTCGTCAGGCCGACGCCGCGAATCAGTTGCGCGTCCGCCGCGCCCGCCGACGCCGTTGGTGATGAAGGTTCGCTTGAGCCGTGCGGCTCGTCGTGCTGCCGTTCAATCGTTGCCATAATCGATCAACTGGGCACTGCTCAGAGTTTCGCCGCTAATTTGAAGATTTGCTTTTCGTAGTGTAGCCAAAAGTCGAGCGCTGAAAAAGCAGATCGCTCTCAAATTACAAACATTTTGCAATTCGAGAGCGACCGTTGAAGGTGCCTGCTGATGACTCTATGGGCTGACTCTGAGCCGGCCCGGTGGCGGCTCCTGCTGGAAGTTGGGATTGCTGGGCGCGAAATTTTCGATGTTCGGTGGAATGTAGATGAAGACCCATTCCTCGTAATTCTCAAGCCCGTAAAGCGGACGAATGGCTTTGCCCTTGAGCTTGGGCGCAACGCCGATAATCGGCAGGTCCGATTGTCCGAACTGTGAATTGTTGTCTGATTTAAACAGGTGGCCGAGCGGGTCGTTCATCTCCGGCTCATCGTCATCATCATCGTCATCATCTTCGTTGTTGGGGTTGGCCGGTCGCCGCACCACTGCCCCGCCGCCGGGCCGATTTGAATTGGCTCCCGCAGGCGGAGTCTCCGAAGTATCGGAATTGCGGATGGCATGCTTGACCGTCGTTGCAGCGGCAATCAGCGAATAGTCCGGCGTGATGGTCCAGTTGCTTGTCAGTGAGTAAGCTTGCAGAACGCCGAGGATGCGCGGGTCACGGGCGCGCACAGGCTCCCACTCAACACCGGTCATCGGGTCAATCAACTCTGAGGGCCGTGCAAACTTCACCTCAGTCACACCGAGGACGACGCCATCGCGCAGCTTCTTTAGTTCCTTTAAGAAGCCATAGGGCGGCGGCACGCGAAGTTGTAAAGGTCGCAGCACGCGCCCGCCATAGTAGCGGGCGATGGCTT
Organism: Blastocatellia bacterium; assembly: GCA_045807765.1. Lineage (GTDB taxonomy): Bacteria > Acidobacteriota > Blastocatellia > UBA7656 > UBA7656 > DATENM01. The sequence continues at coordinate 2,780 of JBJMGU010000267.1, read as the reverse complement.
TGGCAATCTGGTTGCCGCGATAGATCATCTCCTCTTCTTTCGAGCGTTGCACCTCCATCTTGACGTTCGGCACAACCGCCGACACCAGATAGATGCTCATAATGGCCAGCGTCAGTATCAAGCCGAGCAGCGCATAGCCGCGCTGGCCGTCGCGGGCCGGACGACCTGTGCAAGCAGAAGATTCCAGCGATGTGGTTTGAGCTGTCGGTCTCATCGCGTTTTCTCAGTCAGCGGCACGCGGCGCTTGATGTCGTACTGGGTGAGCGTCACTTCAACGCCCTGGTCGGTGATGGCGTCAATGCGCCACTGGTTCAGAATCGAATCGCCGCGCCCCAGCCGTTTGATCTCTTTGGAAGCCATTAGCTCGAAGAGTCCTTGCTCGCCGAGCCGCCCAATGTAACGGAACTGCGGCTCGGGAGCCGGCTGCACCGAAAAGGTCGTCGGCGTCGAGAACATCTTGGGGTCGCTCGCCGATTTGATCGTGATGGTGATCGGGCGCGCCGAGGCGTAATCGCTTGGCTCAAGGTCGGTGGCGATTTGATGCTCGTTGAGCCGCCGCGACGGGCGCACGCCACCATCGAACATGAGCTGCGCGTCCGTTGGGACGATGTTGGCGACGACAATCAGCGTGATGCGGCGTGGTGTGCCCGCGACTGCCGAAGCCGGTGTGACGCCAGTAAGCGTAATCGGCGGCGGCGGCGGCGGCGGCACGGGGGGCGGCGGCGGCGGCACATAGTAGGCAAAGACAGTGGCGTCGCCACGTTCTTTGTCCGGCTCGACCGGGCCGCCCGTGGTTGAGTGGCGCAAGTCGAGCGGCGTCAAGTCCTGCATCAACAGGGCGACGATTTCTTCAGGCTGGCCGGTGGCTTTCGGCGGCGACGGTTGTGACGTGCCCGGCTGCGAAGTCGTCGCGGTCGGCGCCGTCGGCGCCGGCGCATTCGAATTGCTCGGCTTGCGCCCTGGCCGCGACGGCGGGCTCAAGAACAGGTTGTAGATCACCGCGAAGACAAACAGGCCGCCGAGCGCAACCAGCAGTATTCGTTTTCGTTGTTCTGATTTGTTGCCTTTTGCCATTGATTCACTCTGCCAACAAACTGCGACACAGGCCGCGATTCAGTAGGGCAATCTGTTAGATTGCCCTACTCCCGATTGAAACCGCTCTAGGGTTGAAAATAAGCCGAGGCGTCAATCGCCATTGCCAGCCCAGAGCCGGCGGGGCGGCCCCGATGGCGGCCCCCACCTTCGCCGCCTTTGTCTTCCTGCAACACCAGGCTGGCCGTCTTAAGAACAAAGAACTGCTTGTTATGCTCCAGGTCGTTAAGGAAGGCCCGCAGTTTCGGGTACTGGCCAAATACCGTGAAATGCATATCGAGGCGCGGGAAGGCATTGATCAACTCTTCAGCCCGCTTCTTGCGCTTGCTGTCGTTCTCTTCGGTATTGGCAGCGCCTTTTTCAAGCGGCATATCGATGCCGCTGGTCAGCGTGACGCTGTGTTTCTTGGCGAGCGCGTTGACCTCGTTAATCAGCGCGATGCGGCCTGTCGCCAGCGGCCTGAGGATGTCGCTCTTAAAAGTTTGCAGGCTGGCAAGCGCGTCTTTGATGTTCGGCCCATGGGGGCCGCCCGATGATGTCTGGGTCTGCGCCAGCTCGTCGTTGAGGCGCTGAAGCTCTTGCTCCTGGGCGCGCATCCGCGTCTGTTCGGGACTGAGCGCGGTGAAGTAATAGAAGACCGCCAGCAGAAAGACGAGCAGCGCCACGATGGCCGCGCCGATCTCCGCGGCGCTCAAGCCCAGAGGCAAGCGCGCACGCTTGCGCCGAACCGTGACACGCGATAGGCGTTCTTCAACCTGCGTGCTCATTGTGCCTCACCTCCACCGGGAGTGTAGACCAGAACGAGCGTGAATGGCACCTCGCTGGTATCCTGCGAGGCTTCCTGCGTGGATTGGCGGATGGTGAACACGCCGCCCGACTTTTCGATCTTCTCCATCATCTCGGTCAACTGCGCCGGTGTCTTGCCAATCGCCTTGACTTCGACGGCGGCGGTGATTGGCTGCCCGAGAGGCGAGACCTTCTCGACTTTCAGGCCGACCAGCTTTGCGTCCTTCGGGACATAATGTTCGAGGTCGGCCATCACTCGGTTGATTGAAAAAGCGCGGCGCGCAAGTAACTGGCGCGCGGAGGCTAGCTCAAGCCGATCAATATCGCTGACCGGCGGCTGCTCCTGCGCCTTGGCGTTTTTCTGACTTTCCTGGCGGGCGCTTTCGAGCCGGTCACGCGCATCGCGCACGCGCACGGCGAGGCTGTCCGCACGGGCCGCGACCAGGCTCCGCTGCGAGCTCGTCCACAGATAGAGCCACAGACTGATGAGCAAAATGGCGGCGACTGCAATATACAATAGCCGATGGTTGGCGAATGGCCGCGCTGAGAGGTTTAAGCTTGTTCGCATCACCCTTAAGAATAACCGATCATTTTGTCATTTGTCATTGGTCATTTGCCCATGCTTAGAAACTGATTGGCGGCGTTGAAAAACCGGTAACCTTGGGCTAAGGGCTTATGACCAAAGAGGCAACCTCACAGCAGGGCAAACGCATCAGCCTATTGGAAGTTCCAGTTGTTCGTAGTAACCTCAGTTCGACAGCGGAGGACGCCATGAAGACCTGCCCGGAATGCAGTATCGCGCTAAGAGATGAATATCAGTTTTGCCCCGAAGATGGCGCAACGCTCGGCGAAACGACGGCTTCGGGTCGGATTGAGGAAAGCGCATCGGCAAAGTCCCAGGC
>JBJMGU010000266.1:0-6236 GCA_045807765.1 Blastocatellia bacterium | reverse complement strand
TCGCTGGCCACGCCCGCCGGATACGATGCCAGCGCGGACACTAGATTGAACAGCGCATAAGCAAAGATCGCCGCGCTCATGGCCCGGCCCGCGCCTTCGCCATTTGCCAGTCCCAACTGTTGGGCGCGCAGAATCAGAAACGAGTTGGCGGAGTTCGCCAGCCCGAAGACCGCCATCACCAGAAGTAATCTTTTATACTCACGCGTCGTGCCGGCGAGCGATAGCCGCAGCTTGCCGGTTCCTGTGACGACGCTTTCGCGCCGCTCTTTGACTGTAAGAATCAGCAACGCCGCGACGGTCGCCGGAATCGCCGAGATCAAAAAGATGCGGCGCGCGTCGAGCTGCGCCCAGTTGACCACCGCCAGCGCCACGAGCGGCCCCAGCACCGCGCCCGCTGAATCCATGGCGCGCTCGAACCCGAACGCCCGCCCGCGGTAGCGCGCTTCGGTCGCTTCGGCAAGCAGCGCGTCACGCGGCGCGTTGCGTATGCCTTTGCCGAAGCGCTCGGCAAAGCGCGCCGCCAGCACCAGCGGCCATACCTGCGCGGCGGCAATCACCGGGCGGGTCGCTGCTGTCAAGGCATAGCCGAAAAAAGCCACAGGCTTGCGCCGCCCGATGCGATCCGAAATCCACCCGGAGAAGCCGCCGATCACATTAGCCAGGCCGACGGCGATGCCTTCGATCAAGCCGACGACGGTCGCCGGCGCGCCCAATGTCGCGGTCAGGAAGAGCGGCAGGATGGGATAGATCATCTCGCCGCTGATGTCTGAAAAAAGGCTGACAAAGCCGATGATGAGAGCGCTGCGCGAGACGCCGGCGAAGAGCGACGCGGAGACGCGGGGACGCGGCGACTTCATTTCTGATCCAGCGTAAGTTTGGTGATGAAGAACCACGAGCCGGAAGGGTCGAGCTGGATATTGCCGACGCGCTTGCGGGCGACAACTACATTGGCCGGATACCAGAGATAAAGCTGCGGCAGCTCGTCAGAAACCACCTTTTCAACCTGGCTGTAAAGCGCAACTTTGGCGGGGCGCGTATCGGCGCGTTCGGCTTCAACGATCCAATCGTCAACTTGCGGGTTGCAGTAACGCATGCGGTTCTGGCCGCCGCGATCCGTCAGCAAGCTTGAGATTCTTAGATAAAGCGCCCGCTTTTCAACAGCGTCGGTAGTTGAATCGAGCGCCGCGGCTTGCTCGACCATGCGGTTCACTTCCGCCGTCGCGCAATAGTCATGTTTGGCTAGAACCGTTGCCAGCGTGTCGAACAGCGGGCGCATGGCTGGCGGGTCGCTCGTGGCGCGCAGCCGGGCAATGGCGTCGTTAAATTGCGCGTCCTGGTAGCGGCTGTGATAAACAAGCTGAAAGCCATCGGTGCTTTGATTGAAGCCGAGGCCGATGCGGTAAAAGAGATCATACTGCGCTTTCGCCAGCCGGTCGTTCATCGTCGCATTTTCAAGCGACAACAGCTCAAGATCGATGCCGACCTGTCGCAACTGGTCTTGCAGGATGGCGGCGATATTGCGCGATAGTTGCGCAGTCGAGATGAGAATCGTCAATCGCAGTCGCATCTGCGGCCCGTCGCCGTCGGGGTCAGGGAAACCGGCTTCGTCAAGCAACTGCATGGCGCGCTGCGTGTCATGGTCATAGACCGTGATGCCGGCGTTGTAGGCCCAATGCTCAGGCGGCAGCAAGGTGTTCGCCTTGCGCGCCTGGTCACGGAGCAAACGGTGAATGATCGAGTCCCGGTCAATCGCATAAGCGACCGCTTGCCGGACTTTGACGTTTCCAAGCACCGAAGCCTGTGTGGTGTTGGCACCGAGATAGCCGATGTTAGCGCCGTCACCGACGACCACCTGTATGTCCGAGCGGCGTTGCAGAGCGCGCACGGTTTCAGGATCAAACTGCGCATTCAAGGCAAGATCAACTTCGCCGCTCATCAACTCGGCCTGCCGCGTGCTGTTGTCGGTGACGACTTTGATGCGCAATCGCGGGATGACGGGCGCGCCGTCCCAATAATTCGCGTTGGCTTCAAAATGAATGGCGTCGCCTTCGTTGTAAGAGATGAACTTGTAGGGGCCGCTGCCGACCGGCGCGTTAGCCTGCTCGGTGCCGACGCCTTCAGGGATGATGCCGATGGCCGGCAGGCTGCCGATGAAATCGAACGGCTCGCTGGCGTGAAAGATGACGGTCAGCGGGTCGGGTGCGTCAATCGAAGTGATCTTATCGACCGAGCCGCGAATGGGCGAACGGGTCGCCGGGTCTTTGATCGAAGCGAAGGTGTACTTGACATCAGATGAAGTGAGCGGCTTGCCATTATGAAAGAAGACGCCTTGCCGCAAGTGAAAGGTGAAGGTCTGATGATCGGCGGATTCTTCAAAGCGCTCGGCGAGCGACGGCACGAACTCGAAGAGGTTGTTCTTAATGACCAGCGTATCGTAGACCAGTTGCATGACGCGCGCCGAGATGCCGTTGCCTGTAGAGAAACGTGGATCAAAGCCGGCGGGCGGCGCTTCGATGGCAATGACCAGCGTGCCCGGCTCGGCCCCGCGGCGGCAACCTGTGAGCGGCAGCATGAGCAGTAGGCAGTAAGCAGTAAGCAGTAGGCGGCGAATCAAGCGGCGGCTCGTGTCAGAAAATGAATTCGATAGTCTGATTGTCACATGAGTCATCGCTTGATGCCGCGTTTTACTGCCTACTGCCTACTGCTTACTGCCTACTTATCACTTGGTGTGTTGCAGCACGAGGTTCAGCTCGGCGATGCGCTCGCGCAGGCGGGCGACGGCCATCTCACTCTGCGGTTGCGGCGGCGAGATCATCGATTTGACGCGAGCGATGTGGTCGAAGGCGCGGCTGATATGGGCTCTGGCAATGCGCCCTTTCTGCGCCGCTTCGACCATGCCCTGCCAGGCGGACAGGACGCGCTCTGGCTGGCCCGAGCCAGTGACCAACGCCATGTCGTTGCCGGCCTCAATCGCCATGACGGCGGCTTCAGCGATATCGCGTGTTGCGGTAATCGCGCCCATCTCCAGGTCGTCTGTGAGCGTCAGGCCCTTGTAACCCAACTCTTCGCGCAACAGGCCATTGACGATGTTCTTCGATAACGACGCCGGCAGCGCCGAAGGGCCATCAATCGCCGGGTAGTGACCGTGGCCGATGATGACGGCGTTCAACCGCGCACTGATCTTGCTGAATAGCTCGGTGTACGGCAGCAGGTCTTCTTTAGCGATCTGGTCGCGTGAGCGATCAATCGTCGGCAACTGCTCATGCGAGTCAACGACTGAATGGCCGAGGCCGGGAAAGTGTTTGCCGACGCCGAGGATGCCGCCGCGCTGCAAGCCTTCGAGGTAAGCCCCGGCCAGACGCACGACCTTGGCCGGCGTGCTGCCGAGGTAGCGCCCCTTGAGACCGTTCTCCACTGAATCGTTCACTGCGACATCAAGCACTGGCGCGAAATTGACGTTGAAGCCGAGCGTGCGCAGCGCTTCGGCGGCGATCTCGCCAAGTCGCGCGGCTATCGAAGCGTCGCCCGAAGCGCGCAGCAGATCAGCCGCCGGCATAGGCGAATAGATCCCTTTGAGGCGATCAACGCGCCCGCCTTCCTGATCTACGGCGATGAGCGGCGGCACTTGAACGGCGGAGCGGATGGCGCTGGTCAGCTCGGCGACCTGCGGCGCGTTCTCAATATTGTGACCCATGAGCAGCACGCCGCCCGGCTGGACGGTTTCGAGCAGCTCGCGCGCCGGCGCGTCAAGCTGCGGGCCGGGTAAGCCGATCAATAAGAGTTGGCCGATTCTGTGTTCTAATTTCATATCTGGATTATGGAGTCATGGTTTGCTCTCGAACAGCGCCCCCAGGCTCATGTCGTATGGCTCGCGCGCGACGCCGGCATCAGTGATGATGGCTGAAATGTAACGGTGCGGCGTCACGTCAAAGGCCGGGTTGGCGGCTTCGATGCCCTCGGGCGCCACCGGCTGGTCGCGAAAGTGCGTCACCTCGCGGGCGGCGCGGGATTCGATGGGAATCTGGTCGCCGGAGTTCAACTTCAAGTCCACGGTCGAAAGCGGCGCGGCGACATAGAAAGGCACGTTGTTCTCGTGCGCGGCGACCGCCACCATATAGGTGCCGATCTTGTTAGCGACATCGCCATTGGCGGCAATGCGGTCGGCGCCGACGATCACCGCGTCAACCTCTCCCGCCTTCAAAAAGTGCCCGGCCATGTTGTCTGTGATCAAAGTCACCGGGATTTTGTCTTTCGCCAGCTCCCAGGCAGTCAGCCGCGCGCCTTGCAGAAAGGGGCGCGTTTCGTCTGCAAAGACCTTGATGCGCTTGCCGGCTTCGACTGCGGCGCGGATGACGCCGAGCGCCGTGCCGTACCCGGCGGTTGCCAGCGCTCCCGCGTTGCAGTGCGTCAGGATGGTCGCCTGGTCGGGGATCAACTCGGCGCCGAACTTTCCCATGCGCTGATTGGCGGCGATGTCTTCGCGGTGCATGGCAAGCGCTTCGTTGATAAGGTCGCGACGGATGTCGTCAAGCGAGCGGCCTTCGCGGCGCGCATGGTTGAAGTTCCAGCGCATGCGCTCGATGGCCCAGAAGAGATTGACCGCCGTCGGGCGAGTCTCTGCCAGCCGCTGACAGGTCTGATGAAAATCATGCTCGAAGGCTTCCGCCGTTGTCGCCGGCGATTGCTTCATGCCTAAGGCGACGCCCATAGCTGCCGCGACGCCGATGGCCGGCGCGCCGCGCACCACCATCTCTTCGATGGCGCGGGCGACTTCTTCGTAAGATTGGAAGACGGGATAAAGCTCTTCGTTCGGCAGGCGACGCTGATCGATCATCACGACGCCTTCATCAGTCCATTCAATCGTCTTAATCATGGCTGGAAGGATAATAGCCAATGGGCGCGCGGCTTGGCAATCAAAGCGACGCCCGGCGCGGTGTATGGTTGCCTGTATGGAAAAACGCCAGCGTCTTGCGCCTTGCCGATCTTGCCGTGCAGATGACGCGCTCAGGTGGAGGAACACGGATTGCGCTTTAGCGGTTGGAGCGAACAACTGAGGTAATAAGAATGGGGCGATTTTCTAGAAGCGTTGAGCGTGGCATGGCTTACCGCGAGCCGGGATGGCCGAAGGCGCGTACGTCAAATCCGCGCGCGCCGTCTGAGTCGAAATATTTTGTGTTGGCGCTGGCGGCGCTGGTCGGTCTGGGCGTCGGCTGGCTATCGGGCAAAGCGATTACCGGCTTGCTCCCCGATTCTAATTCCACGGCGGCCATTACCGAGCCTGCCGTACGGGCGGTGAGCGCCGCGCCGCGCGCCAGTTTGCCTGCGTCGCAAGCAGCGACTGGCGAGGAAGCCGCGCCCGACGATGCTTCGGACGCTACCGTTTCGAGCGATGCGGACGCGCCCGCGGCAACTGTGGCGCAGGTTACTAATGACGAGCCGCGCAGCGGGCGAAGAATTTCGAGGCATGGCTACCGGCGACATGTCCGTGCCCAGTTTCTCTTAAAGCCGTTTAAGGTATTCCGCAAGCTGAAAATCTGGTAAGTTGGGCGAGCAAATAAGAGCGGGGCGCTCTGCAAAAGCGCCCCGCTCTTATTTTGCTTAGAAAGTCATGAACTGCTTCAGGTGCGCGCGCCTCGCTTCTTTCCGGCGAGAATGACTTCGCGCCCGGCCAGATAAAGCAGCACGCAGATAATCACGAAGGGAATCAGCGACAGCAAGTCGGCATTTGCACCGCCGTAGAATGGGTTGCTCTGGCCCGCCCAATCTTCAACCGCCTTGTTGAATGGGCCAAGACTCGGCAGGCCATTCAAGAAGGCGTAGATGATGCCGGCGAGCGCTGCGCCGGCGATGTACCCGGAAGCCATGAGCACGCCGGGGCTCTTATCGCCTTCAGCCACCAGTTGATCTTCAGTGAGATCATCCCTGGCGAATTTCTTGCGCACGTACTTGTCGACGAGCCAGCGAATCAGGCCGCCGATGAAGATGGGGCTCGAGGACGAAAGCGGCAGGTAGACGCCGACGGCAAACGCCAGCGATGGAATCCCTGACATCTCTAGAACGATGGCGATCATGACGCCGAGCAGCACCAGGCCCCAGGGCAGTTTGTGATTCAAGATACCCTTGATGATGTAGCTCATCAAGGTTGCCTTCGGTGCGTCGAACTTCGTCACCGTCGTGCCATCGGGTCGCACTTTATGCGTGCCGTTGATGGCCGGGTCGGCCATGTAGACCGGAAC
>JBJMGU010000265.1:0-3313 GCA_045807765.1 Blastocatellia bacterium | reverse complement strand
CGTCATCGTCGCCAATGCGCGACTGAGCGACACGGGCGAGAACGTCACGCTGGTCGCCGCGCCGCCGCCGCCTCCGGCTGCCGCGCCGCCCGCGCCTGCGCCGAAAGTAACCAAGCCTGTCGAAGTGCCGCAGTTCGCTTCTGTCAAGGAAGCGCCAAAAGAGATCAAGACGGTCGTCGAGAAGCGACCGCCAGTTCCCGTGCAGACCTTTGAGGCCGCGCCGGGCGGCGTTCCCGGTGGTGTTCCGGGCGGCGTTCCCGGTGGTGTTCCGGGCGGCATTCCCGGTGGCGCAGCTGTAGACGCGCCGCCGCCGCCGCCGCCACCGCCAGCGCCTAAAGAGGAGCCGAAGCCCGAACCGCCGAAGATCATTCGCAAGTCGGGCGGCGTGCTGCAAGGCTCGGCGACTCGCCGCGTTGAGCCGTCTTACCCGCCACTGGCGAAGACGGCGCGCGTCAGCGGCGCGGTGGTCGTCGAAGTCACGGTGGACGAATCCGGCAACGTCATCTCGGCGCGCGCCATTTCGGGCCACCCGCTGCTCAAGCCGGCTGCCGAAGCGGCGGCCCGCGGCTGGAAGTTCACGCCGACCCAGTTGAGCGGCGTACCCGTGAAAGTCATCGGCACGATCACTTTCAACTTCAACTTGTGATCGTGCGACAGAATGGCCTTTGAGGCCGGGCTCGTATGAGCCCGGCCTCGCAATCAAAGCATCAAATTTGAATTCGGAGGGTTTCTACCAATGCTACTTCTTCAGAACATTTGGTTGGCGGGCAACAAGCTCGCATTCTTCATGCTCCAGGCCACGGATGCAACCAAGTCGGATCAGCCGGCGACGGAAGACTTCTCGCTCTGGGGCATGATTCAAAAGATGAAATGGCCGGCGCTAGTCGTCGCCATCGTGCTGGCGATCATGAGCATGTACTCAATCGCCGTGATGGTCGAGCGCTGGCTTACGTTCAACGCCGCCCGCAACCAGTCGCGTCAGTTTGCTCCGAAAGTCGCAGCCGCACTGCGCGACAACCGCATCGATGAAGCGATTGCCATCTCCGACCGCCACAAGAAATCGCACCTGGCGATGGTCGTCAACGCCGGCCTTCAGGAGTTTCAGGCACACCAGTCCGGCGCCGACATTTCCGGTACGACGATGGATGCTGCCCGCCGCGCCTTGCAGCGCGCCACCGCCCTGAAGACCGCCGAATTGAAGCGCGGCTTGTCGGGCCTGGCGACAATCGGTTCGACGGCGCCTTTCGTCGGACTGCTCGGCACGGTCATTGGCATCATCTCGGCCTTCCAGGGCATGAAGGCGGCAGAAGGCACAGGCATCTCGGCAGTCGCCGGCGGCATTTCCGAGGCGCTGATTGAAACCGCCTTCGGTCTGCTGGTGGCGATTCCGGCAGTGTGGGCCTTCAACATCTTCACCAACAAGGTCGAAGCCTTCACCATCGAGATGGACAACTCCAGCTCGGAGCTGATCGATTACTTCATCAAGCGCCGCGAGCTTAAGTAACAAGAGGTGACATTATGGGAATGGCAGTAGGCAGCGGCGAAGGCGGGCTGGTCTCTGACATCAACGTTACGCCGATGGTCGACGTCATGCTGGTGTTGCTGATCATCTTCATGGTCATCGCCCCGATGTTGCAGAGCGGCGTCAGCGTCGCCTTACCGAAATCGAAGAACCCCGAAGCTGACCCGAACATCATCAAGGAGACTTCGGCGGTGATCGCGGTGCCCACAGACACCGAGGTCTACTTTGGGCGCGATAAGGTGTCGAAAGAAGACCTGGCGAACATCCTCAAGGACAAGCTGAAAGAGAAGTTCAAGGATAAGCCGCCCAACGAGCAAATCGTCTATATCAAGAGCAGCTCGGGGGTGAAGTACGAAACCGTCGTCAGCGTCATTGATGCGGTGCGCGAAGCCGGCTATGACAAGATCGGCCTCGTCGCTGAAAAAGACAAGGCCAAGACCGGCGCCGCCGGCGGTGGCGGCACTTAATCGGCGTCCGCACGGAAGTGGCATTGGACGCGTCAGGGTAGAATCGCGGGCGCAGGGGGCTTAAGTCCCGGCGCCCGCGCCACAGAGATTTTTCTTTAAGGAGGCCGTTGCCGGCGGCCACGGCCTGCCGGCAGCTTGAAATCATTATGGCACATGGAACACCAGACGAATCCGAGGGCGTGCCCCATAGAAAACTGGGGCTGGCGCCGCCCAACATCAACGTCACGCCATTGATTGACGTTCTGCTCGTGCTGCTGATCATCTTCATGGTGATCCAGCCGCACAGGGAATCGAAGTTCGAGTCACAGATTCCTGAAAAGCCGAAAGAAAATCAGCCGAACACGCCGCCCAACGAGACCTTGCTCGTCGTCGAAGTCATGCGCGAAGGCGGCGGCCTCGACCAGCAGGTCAAGCTCAACAACCGCCCGATGCCGGTGACCGACCTGGAGACGACGCTCAAGGGCATCATCGAACAGCGCGCCCAGAATAACCCCGAAGCCGATAAGACCGTCTTCATCAAAGCGCCCAAGGACAAGCTCTACGGCGACATCGTCGCGGTCATTGACGCGGTCAAAGGCGCGGGCGCGCAGCCCATCGGGTTGCAAATCGACTTTCTACAGTAGCAAGGCATAGGAGGACTATCCCGTGAACCGAAAACGCAACATGGCGCTGCTGGCGGCGATTGCGGCGCTGGTTTTAGCGACTCAGGGCTGTGGCGTCATCAATAAGCTGCGCGCCAAGAATTCGCTCAACGAGGGCGTCCGCGAGTTCAACAAGGGGAAGTACGAAACCGCCGAAGCGAAATTTGCGGAGGCCGTGACGCTCAGCCCCGACCTGGCGAACGCCAAGCTCTTCCACGCCCAGACCATCTATCAGCTTTACGATCAGCAACGCACCCCTGAGTCGGCGCAGCGGGCGCTCGACGGTTATCAGGACATTATCAACACCAGCAAGGACAACCCGCAGTTGGTTGACCGGGCGCTCGCCTTCCAGGCCGACATCTACGACAAGCTGACAAAGTCCGCCGAAGAGAAAGGCGACGAAGGCAAGGCGCAGGCCGCAGAGTATCGTAAGAAATACCACGAAACCCTCGAAGCGCGTGCGGCGCTGCCGGCGGCTACCGACGAGACCAAGGCCGCTGTCTTTTACAGCATCGGCCAGAGCTACTGGAGCGACTCATTTAAGATCAGCCGTTCGTATGTTGACTACAAGGGCGACCTAAAACAGCCAATCCCATCCGACAAGGCGGCACAGATGCGCCCGTCAATCGAAAAGGCGCTCGAATACCTGAACAAGGCGCTCGAATACAACCCCAATTACGCCG
>JBJMGU010000264.1:0-27604 GCA_045807765.1 Blastocatellia bacterium | reverse complement strand
GTGATGAATTAAAGCCTCTCAGGTGAAAGCCGCTGGCGATCAGACCGCCGCCGGCGTGTGGTCGCGCCATTCATAATGGCGGATGCCGCGCATCGCCATCGCATAGGCAATCGCCGCGCGCGGATGCACCATGCCCCAGCCCTGCCGATCTACCGGCGCGTTCGGCAAGCGCACCGCTGTTTTAATCAACGCCAGCTTCACTTCGTGCGGCTTCAGATCGGGAATCGCTTCGAGCATCTGCGCCGCAATCGAAGAGACGATGGGCGCGGCGAAGCTGGTGCCGTCAACATGCTTGTAGCTGCTGCTGATGACATTGTTGTCGCGGACCTTGATCCAGACCAGATGGCGGATCAGGTAAGGCGCAAGATTCACCGCTTGATCCAGGTCTTCATCAACTCCTGAATGCCGGCGAATGATCTCGCTCAACTCTTCCTCGCGCGCATGCTCCAGCTTCGACAAGAGAATCGCTTGCTCTGAAGTCGGTGTGCCGGGCAAGATCGGCGCGGCGACCCAGATGCCCGGCGCGATCACTTCGGGTTTCTGCAAGCCGTCTGTCGTCGGGCCATAGCTTGAACGGTAGAGATCGTTGTCATCGAATTCGAGATTGTTCTTGTCATCGAGGCCGCCGACCGTAATCACCGAAGGCGCCGAAGCCGGCGGCAGCACCGGATGATTCGGCAGGTGGCCGGAATTGCCTGAGGCGGCGACCACAATCAGGCCGGCGCGGGTCGCGTCTTCGGCGGCTTGTGAAAGCTCGTCGGTCAGGTAGCTCGCCTGGTAATCGCCGCCCGCCGAGATATTGACGATGCGGATGTTGTACCGCTCGCGGTTGCGGATGACCCAGCGCAGGCCGCGCGTGATGTCACGGTGGCGGACGCGCGCCGAGACGCCAATCTTGATCAGCACGACGTTGGCTTCGCTGGCGATGCCGCGATAGAGGCCCTTCGATAGATAACCGTTACCCGCCGCGACTACGGAAGTCATCATCCCATGCCAGGAAGAAACTTTGGGCACGACCAGATCGGCTACGCGTGTGCGGTCTACGAGGTTGACGTACTTCAGCAAACGGCTGCGCGGCTGCGTCAGGTCGGGATGCGCGTAGAAGCCGGCGTCTAAGAAAGCGATGGTGACGCCGCGCCCGCGAAACTCGTCCGGCGCGTCGAGCCTTAAAGGCGTCGGCACGATCTTGACCTCCTGCTCGGTGAAGGTCGGAAACTTGGCCGATAACTCGTCGCGCAAGCGGGCGTAGCGGCGCACACAGTCGGTACAAATTTGCTGGCCGGGCTCCCAGCGGTGCATATTGACGGCGAGCAGCGGGCGCAGCGTGTCGTCAATGGCATCGGGCTGGAGAACTTGCGACGAGGTGACGTCGCGGAAGCAGACGGGGCAGTTGATTCGCTCTTGCATAGTCGAACTCGGATGACAGCGCAAAGCAGCATTCTAGCGATGCGAGCCGCCCCGTGCAAAGCCGGCGTGCGCTTTCATCGGCCAATATAATGCCTGCCTTGCCATTCTTCTCGCCGCTTTTCGCCGCGTGTTATTATGCTCATGTATGACGACGAACAATGAGAAAGAATTAGCCTATCGTTATGACCTTTTCATCACGCCTGGCTGGCGTGACCGTTTTGACACGCTGATCAACGAGAACATCGAGATGCCGACCGAAGGCCGCATCCTCGACATCAACAGCGGCACCGGCGCGCACGCCATCGAGCTGGCCGAGCGCATGCGCGGCAAAGGCGAAGTCATCGCCCTTGACCCGAGCGCCGAGCGCGTCGAGCTGGCGCGCGCCAAAGCGCTGGTGAAAAAGATTGAGGACGTGACCTTCGAGCAAGGCGGCGCGCCGCCTCTGCGCTTTGCCGACCGTGAGTTCGATGGCGTCATCGGCGACGCCTCGTTGCTGCACGTCCGCGACATCGCGCCTCTGCTCGGCGAGATGCTGCGCGTCGCCGAACTGGATGCGCCGGTGGTGCTGAAGCTGGCAACACGCGGCAGCTTCGACGAATTCTTTTCGATCTACTGGGAAGCCCTTCACGATATAGGCATAGACGAGCGGGTGTGGGCGCGATTGGAAGCGTTGATTAACGAACGCCCGACGGTCTCGGACGCCGAAGCTCTGGCCGCGCGCGCCGGCTGGCGCAATCTGCAAAGCTTTTCAAGCCGAGAGAATTTCACCTTTGAGACCGGCGACGCTTTTATGGATTCGCCGCTGATCAAAGACACCTTGCTCGACCAGTGGTTGGCAATCATTCCTGCCGAGCAGCGCGAGGAAGTCAGCCGGCGCATTGTTGCGATCATTGATCGCGAGCGCCAGGAAGCGGACTTCGACGTATCGATCAAGGCGACGTTGATTACGGGCCGTAAATGAGCGAGCGGCCCGCCCGTCGCGATTCCCTCAAATCTTGAAGAAGGACAGCAGCTTCATCGCATAGGTGATGAGGCAGCCCTGGGCAATCAATCCGAGACCGCCGATGACCATGCCGGCCATAGCCGAGCCGCGCCCGTCTTCGACATTCATCTCTTTCAGCGTGCGCGTGGAAAACGTTCCGTAAAGGATTGCAGCAATCCCCAGGGCGATTCCGAGCAGCGGGAAGAAGCTCGACAGTGCCAGGATGACCGCGTTATTGGCGCGATCCTGTGCCTTTTCCACCCGCGTCTGATCGTCCATCTGTTTGGGCAGGGTTTTCAGGCGGCTATATTTAGTGGGCAGCGCCACCGGCGCGCTTTCATCGAAGACGGTGCCGGTCTTGGCTCCGCAGAAATTACATTGGGCAACGCCGAAAACCAGCGGCATGCCGCAATCGAAACAGGCTTTGCTTGCCGTCGCCATACGACCTCAACTCTCCGGGGGCGGGGACTCTCGTGGTGTTCTAGGATTTCTTGTAACACAACTGAGGAGCGCCTTCAAGAGTTGCTTCCGGCTGCATGGCAGCGCCGTGGCACGTTGCAAAAATGCTTGGCAGCCAGACATAGGCTACCGGAAATCTGCCGGGCAATGAAGCGCCCGCCAGCTTATAAGTTACTGTCATTATTGGCGCGCTTCCCCATGTGGGTGAGCCGCCCGTCGGGGGTATTGCATTGGGCTTAGAGTTATGGTAAAAATATATCAACTGAAAGCAGCAATTGAGGTGCCTCCTCAATTCCTGAAGTGAGCGGAATGGTAGAGGACGAGAAGCTGGATGTGCAGATCTCGTCCTCATTTTTTATGGCCTGATCCACTGATCCCAACGCAATTCACACGACGAGACTGACTGTCAAGCCGCGCATGGCGCATGGTTAATTCTTGACCGCGTCCGTTTGGCTTGTGTAGTATGCAAACGGCAGAGGGCTTCTGCTAGGTTTGTGATTGACTTGCTAGTTTTTTACCAACGCCTTGAAAACGGGGGCCGGGTATAGCGCGGATCACGAGCAATGCCCCACAAGATCGGGGATGCCAATGACCGCACTCGGGTCACCCACCTGCTTAGTGCAGGTTCAAAACTAGCTCGACACACGGCTGCGCGGTTGCCCTCGCGGAACCTTCCTATGGCATTATTCTGGAAACGTAAACAAGAATCCGCTTACATCTCGCTGGGTCTCAATCGCGAGGCCACCGAGGAAGAGAAGAAGATCGCCGAGCGCCGCCACGAAGGGCCGGAGCCGGATATCGTCGATAAGCTCAAGGAGGCGGTTACCGCGACGCGCGAAACCCTCTCCGAGCGCATCGAAGCCGTCGTCGGCGTTAAGCGCGAGATCGATGCACAGGTGCTAGACGAGCTGGAAGAGGCGCTGATCGGCGCAGACCTCGGCGTGCAGACCTCGCTCGACATCATCGAGAAAGCGCGCCAGCAGGTGAGCCGCAAACAGCTCAACGACGTGGACGAGTTGAAACGGCTGATCAAGGACGAGCTGAAAGCCATCCTCGACAGCGCCGACCGCCATCGCCAGCGCGGCACCGTCGCTTCCGAAACCGAGGTGCCACTCGACATTAAGCCCTACGTGGTGCTGATTGTCGGCGTCAATGGCGTCGGCAAGACGACGACCATCGGCAAGCTGGCGCACCGCATCAAAAGCGAAGGCAACGAGGTGCTGATCTGCGCGGCGGACACTTTCCGCGCCGCCGCCAACGACCAGTTGAGCATCTGGGCCGAGCGCTCTGGTGTGCCGCTGATTCAACAGAAGCCCGGCACAGACCCGTCGGCGGTCTTGTTCGATTCGATTGTCTCGGCCAAATCGCGCGAGGCCGATGTGCTGATCGTCGACACCGCAGGCCGCCTGCACACCAAGCTGAATCTGATGCAAGAGCTTGAGAAGATGCGCCGCATCGCGGGCCGTGAAGTGGCGAGTGCGCCCCATGAAGTCTTGCTGGTGATTGACGCGGTGACCGGCCAGAATGGCCTGGAGCAAGCTCGCCAGTTCACCAAAGCGGTGCCGGTGACCGGGCTGGTGCTGACCAAGCTCGACGGCACGGCAAAAGGCGGCATTGTCATCGCCATCGCCAAAGAGCTAGGCATCCCGATTCGCTACGTCGGTGTCGGCGAAAAGATGAACGACTTGATCGAGTTTAACTCGGAAGCCTACATCAACGGCCTGTTTGATTAAACATTCGTCAAGCCACAAGCTAAAGGTGGGGGGTTGGGTTTCGCTGTGTCGTGAAGAAGGAATTACCCGCCCGCTCGTTTCTCCAGCCGCATACGAATACCATTCTTCGCTCTGAGCGTGATCATTGGTCGCGGCGCGACCGTTTGATCGGGCGCGAGTCGCAGCCGCCACTGCTGCGCAATCGCCGCAATCAATAGCACGCCTTCCATCCATGCGAAGCCTTCGCCGATGCAAACACGCGGGCCGCCGCCGAACGGAAAGTAAGCGAATTTCGGTCGCGCCTCACGCGCTTCTGTCTTCCAGCGCTCTGGATCAAATCGCCCCGGTTCAGGGTAATACTGCGGGTTGCGGTGCATCACGTAAGGGCTCATCAAGATGATGGCGCGCGCCGGAATGGTGTAGTCGCCGATGCGGTAATCATCTATGGCCCGCCGCCCGATGGCCCACGCCGGCGGATAGAGGCGCATGGCTTCGGCCAGCACCATCTCTGTATAGCGCAATCGCGGGAAGTCTTCCGCTGTAGGCAATCGGCCTTGCAAGACCGTATTGATCTCTTCGTGCAGCCGCGTCCCGACTTCCGGGTGTTGCGAGAGCAGATACCATGTCCAGGTCAGGGCGTTGGCTGTGGTTTCGTGGCCGGCGAGAAAAATCGTCATCGCTTCGTCGCGCAGTTGCCGGTCGCTCATGCCTGTGCCGTCGCCTTCCGTGTCGGTGGCGAGCAACAGCATGGAAAGCAGGTCGCCGCGATCTTCGCCCGCCGCACGGCGTTCATTGATAATGCGATAGATCGTCTCGTCGAGCCGCGCCCGCGCTCTGGCAAAGCGGAAGTTCGACGGCAGCGGCAGCAGCTCAAGCAACCACGGAAACGGCGTCGTGATCCGATCAAACATATGCATGATGTCTGTGAGCGCCGCGCCAATGGCGCGCGCTTCGCCTTCAACGTCGGCGTCGAACAGAGTCTTGCCGACGATGGCCAGCGTCAGTCCCATCATCTCTTGCGCAATGTCGAGCATCTGCCCATCTTGCCATCGCTCCCGGTGACGCGCGCCGTAATCGGCCATCACGTTGGCATATGCCTGAATGCGTTTGTGGTGGAACGCCGGCTGCGCCAGCCTGCGCTGGCGGCGGTGAAAATCGCCTTCGCTCGTGAGCAAGCCTTCGCCTAAAAACCGCTTGGCCATCTCAAGGCCGCGGCTCTTGGTGAAGTTGCGATTATTGGTTACCAGCACGTCGCGGACGGTGTCGGGATGATTGATGAAGAAGATATCCTGCGGCCCGAACTTGAAATGCACCAGATCGCCATAGTCGGCGGCGGCGTTGAGCAAGAAGCTTAAGGGGTCGCGGCGGAAGCTCATCAAATGACCCATGATCGGCTGACGTTTCGGACTCGGCGGACGAACTGCTAATGCCATTAAATTGACTCCATTCAATTCGCGGTTCGGTCAACTCATATTATGCACGGCGGGCGGCGCGGCTGGCTACGATCCTTCGATAGTTAAGAAGCATAGCGGCGCTCGACGGTCGCAATGAAAATGGCTGTGCCGATCAAGCCAATCGCGCCGGCGACGACGAAGGGAATGGCCGGGCTCAGCTTCCAGAGATAGCCGCCGACGACCGAAGCCGGCGTGATCGCCATGCTGCGCGTCAGGTAATACAGCCCGACGGTGCGCCCGCGCCGCTCGGGGTCGGCCAGGTCGACGATCATCGCTTTGCGCGCCGGCTCGCCAAGCTCGCGCAGGCCGCCAATGACGAAGGCCGGCACCAGCGTCGCGAAGCTGTGCGCCAGCACGACGGCCAGCGGAAAGAGCGAGAAGCACACAAACGTCGCGACGACGAACGGCTTGCGCCCATAGCGGTCGGCCAGCTTCGCCGCCGGCAGATAAGCGACTATCGAGCTCGCCATCTGCACACCAACTAAAACGCCGAATTGTAGTGAAGTGATGCCAATGACATTGGTCGCATATAGGACGATGAAGACGCCGACCATGCCTTCGCAGGTGCGGATGAAAATGTCTGAGATGAGCAACCGCTTGAGCGCACGGTGCAGCGCCGCGAATTGCGCGCGCAGGCTCAAAGGCGCAGAGGCGGGCGCATCAATGCTCGCGAAATAGAGCCTTCGCTGCGCCAGGATCGCTACCACCGTGAGGACAATCGTGATTGCGAGCGCCGTCCGCACGCCGCGAATCAGGCCCATCGTTCCGATCAGCAGCCCGCCGAGCGTTGGCGACAGCAGTACCGGGACACGCTTCAGAATCGCCTGCACCGTGAAGCCCATCGCCCGCCGGTCGCGCGGCAAACGTTCGGCGATCAACGAGAACATTGCCGGCGACGCCATGCTCGCCCAGGCCATCGCAAAGACCAGGCCGGCGAAGACGAGCGGCCAGCCTGGGCTGAAAGCATAGATCGCATACCCCACCGCCGCCAGCGACGCAAACAGGATCAAAGCGCGCCGCGTGCCGATGCGGTCTGCGACGTAGCCGCCAGGGTATTGATAAATCGCGTCGAGGAAATCGCGCGCCGTGCCGTACAACCCGATGGCCGCCGCGCCCGCGCCGAGCGCTTCAAGGTACTTCGGCATGAAACTCTTCCATAGCTCTTCGCCGGCGCCGAGCAGAAAGACGGCGAGTGACATCACCACAACGTTGCGCTCTAACGCGAGCGAATCGCGCAGCCGCCCCGCGAAGCGCTTGCCTTTGCTGTCGTCTGCTTGTGGCGGCATCGCTTGAGTCATAGCAGGCTGTAAACGAGGCCGATCAGCCCTCCGGCCAGCACCACCCAGAGCACGTCCACTTTGAATCGGTAGAGCGCAACGAAGGCGACGACGCTCAGCGCGGCGGCGAACCAGTTGACGCCGCCGCGCCAGCCTGCCGGCCAGATTACCGCAACCCCAAAGACGACGGCCAGGTTTAAGATCACGCCAACGACCGCCGCCGTGACGCCACTGAGCGCCGCGGTTAGCCGTTCGTTGCCGCGCAACCGTTCGATATAAGGCCCACCGATGAAAATGTAGAAGAAGCACGGAAGAAAAGTCGTATATGTCGCGACCAGCGCCCCCAGCACGCCGCTCGCCGCTTGATTCATGCCCTGCGCATTATTCCAACCGGCCATGAAGCCGATGAATTGCAAAACCATGATGAGCGGGCCGGGCGTCGTTTCTGCTAGCGCCAGCCCGTCAACTGCCTGCGCTTGTGTGAGCCAGCCGAATGAATTGACCGTCGTCTGCGTAACATAAGCCAGCACGGCATAGGCGCCGCCGAAGGTCACAAACGCTGCTTGTGTGAAGAAGCGATACTCGTTGGCTTGCACGCTCTCCCAGCCGCGCCACCAGACAAGCGCCGCAAATGGCAGCAGCCATAGTATGACGGCAACGGCGAGGATCTTTAGCAGGCGGGTGCTTGAGGCAAGCGTGTGCGCGGCTTGCGGCGCGTCATCTTCGATCACCGGCTGCGCTGTCTGCCCGCCGTTGGATGGCGAGTGACCAGCGGCTCGGCCCGCTCGCGCTCCCCTTGCGGCAAAGAGCGAAGGCCACATTCGCGCGCCGATCAAGCCAATCAGGCCGGCGACAATGACAATCAGCGGGAAGCGGACGCGCAGAAAGTAGATCGCCACGAATGCTGCTGCTGCGATGGCGACGTGCGCCCAGCCTTTCAAGGCGCGACTGCCGATCTTCATTATGGCTTCGACGACGATGGCGACGACGACCGGCTTAAAACCCGCGAGCAGCGCGGCGACCGCCGCGACGTTCCCATAAGCCGCATAAACGTAGGACAGCGCCAACAGCACAAAGATCGAAGGAATGACAAAGAAGACGCCGGCAACCACACCGCCCGCCGTGCGGTGCATCAGCCAGCCGATGTAGATTGCCAGTTGTTGCGCTTCGGGGCCGGGCAACAGCATGCAGAAATTGAGGGCGTGCAGGAAGCGCGCTTCGGAAATCCACCGCCGCCGGTCTACCAGGTCGCGGTGCATCATCGCAATCTGCCCCGCCGGCCCGCCGAAGTTGATGAAGCCGAGCTTCAGCCAGTAGCGGAACGCTTCCCAGAAAGAGACCGTGGTTTGCGCTTGCGTGTCTGTGTTCAAGAATCACCAACCGTTTGACGGCGGCCTTATCGCCGCGCTAAAAGCGAAACGTGTATTGCATCTTGCCGGCTAGCCGCATCTCGGCGCTCTTAAAGTTGAAGCCGCCGCGCTCGTCCTGCGTCCAGCCCTGGTTGAAAACCAGAAAGACTTCATTCCCCGGCTTGATGATCCAGCGGACGCGGCTCTGCCAGCCGAGGTTGCGCGTCTCGTTGTCGAATTGCACGAGGTTGAAGAAAGACAAGAATGGCGACACCGAATAGTCGGCCCGCGCCACATAAACGCGCGCCACGAAGTTGCCTTGTCGCAAGCGCGCGAAGGTCTGCTCCGCCGCTACGCTCACTTGAAAGCGCGGCGCGAGCTTGTATTGAAACGCCGTGGTCAACTGGTCTGCATAGCCCGACCAGTAAGAGCCGAACCACCAGGTCACATCAACTTTCCAGGCGCGCTTGCTGGCCGTGTTGACTTCGACGCGCCAGCGCGTGAAGCGGTAATCGCCGACCGGCAATACGACGTTGTTGGCAATCGCGAACGGCTCGAACAGGCGCTCGAACTGCGGTGCGTAGTTGAACTCAATGTGCTCGCCGCTGTTCAGCTCGTAGTTGATCGGTGCGGTGAACAGACGCCAGCTCTCGACGCGGTCTTTGTCGAGCCGCCGAAACTGCGTGAAGAAGAATTCATGAAACATCTGCCGCACGTTGAAGAAGTCTTTCGGGCGCGGGTCGAACTCGGCGCTGATCGCCAGCTTGTCAACGTTGGTGCGCGGCACAAAACCGAGCGCCGGGCGAAAGTTCGTCGGCAGGTGCTTGAAGTCTATGCTCGCCGCAAAGCGGTCGTTCGGATAACTGGCCGTGAAGCCATAGGCCGTGTCTTCGCCGCGCACGCCTTCGTTGGCGGTCTTCAAAATGTAGGCATCAATACCAAAGTTCTGCTCGCGTCCGAGGAGCTTGGATGTGAATAAATGAACGTCCGTGCCGAAGGTGCGCGACGACGTGCTGGCCGACGGATCGCCATCGGTGTAGATCGCGCCGACGTACGACTGCTTGAGCAGGTCGCGCTTGATGCGCCCGACGAAAAAGGTTTTGGCCTCGACCCCGTCAATCTCTTCGGTGCGCACGGCGAGCGCGCCGACGCTGTACGCGCCGGCCTTGCCAGTCAACTTGGTGCCCGCAACTATGGGCACTTCGCGGCCTTCGAACAGGCCGATGCGCCGGCTGAAGAAGGGCAGCACGTCGTTGCTCGCGTTGCCGTTGGCGAAGTTAAAGACGCCGGTGTTCTCTAAAAAAAAGGCGCGCTTTTCGGGGAAAAACAGCGGAAATCGCGTCAGGTTGATCTGCCGGCTGTCCACTTCGGTTTCGGCAAAGTCGGTGTTGATGGTCGTCGTCCATTTCAGGCTCGGCGTCAGGTTGTAAAAAATATCCGCGCCGGCTTTGGCCGTGAACTCACTGCCGGCATCACCGCCGCGCCGCGCTTTGCTTGAGACGTAAGGGCGAACGTCGAGGCCGCGACCTTGATTGATCTCGCGAAAGCCCGTGATCTCGCCAGCCTCCGAGACTTGATAGAACTTCACGTCGAAGCGCGCCGCCGACCAGCGATCCTGTTCGAGCTTGCGCTTGACGGTGCGCTGAATGTTGAAGCCCCACGCCTCGACGCCTGCGTGAAAGCCGAGGCTCTTGAAGGGAATCGCAAACTCCGCCGCCCAGCCGCTCTCCGAACGGCGCACACGCACGTCCCAGATGGCGTCCCATTCGCGGTTGAGTTGACCGTTTTCGATAATCAGCCCGTCAACCAGCGCGCCGAGCGGGTTGGTGGCGAAGTAATAGGCGTTGCGCCGGTCGCGAAAAGTGTCGATGAGAATTTCGATGGAGTCGTCCGCCGTGATATCGGCGTCGCGCGCCATCTGCGTGGCGACGATCTGTCGTGGCTGCGAGTCCAGGCAGGCGACGCCGATGTAAAGATAATTACTATCGAACAGCAAGCGGACGCTGGTGGCTTCGGTGGCCGGTTCGCCCTGATGCGGCTCGCGCTGAACCAGGTCGCCGATGGGCAATGCTTCGGCCCAGTCCGGTTCGTCGAGCACGCCATCAATCGTGATGCGATGTTGAAGACGACGAACGACCGCCTGCTTCGCTCCGTCGCCGCGCGGCGACGCGAGCGCCGGTCCCTGACCGGCCATTATCAAGGCCAGCGCCAGAAGCAATAGCCATCCGGCGCTGGTTCGCTTGCGGGGTTCGCCGTGCGGTTTCTGCAAAGAAGCCATACAGCTTGTGCCGGGCGGCGCGCTTAAAGCGCGCTGTTGGTTTTTGCGAGCGCGGCGCGCAGAGCGCGGGCCAGTTTTACCGCGTCGTCATTTGCCCAGAAGTGCATGAAGAAGAGGCGCGGCGACTCGTCGAGCATATGCGAATGCAGCGCCGTGATCTGAATGCCGCCTTTCCTCAGCTCGCGGATCACCGCGTTGACTTCGCTTGCGGTCATCACAAAATCGCCGGTGATCGCCGCGCCCTTGTCGGTCGGCTGAAAGTTGATGGCGGTGGCGGTGCCCATAAATGCAGGAACTTCCATGCCATCGGCCATGGTGATGCGCTCTTTGCGCGGCACGCCGATCTGCAACACGCCGCCGCGCTCGCGCCCCTGCACGCCAATGGCTTCCTGAACGCTTTTCCAGTCATGCGTTGAAGCCGGCGGGGCTGCTGCCGGCGCTGGCCCCATCGGTGTGCCGCTCAGCGCCAGCGCGTCCTTGAGCGCCTGCGCCAGCTTCGCCTCGTCGCCGTGACCCATGAAGTGCATGTACATTACGCGCGGCTGTTCATCGATGACGTGGTTATGAATTGCCGAGACCTCAATGCCATTCTCTTCGAGCTTTGTTAGTACCGGGTTGATCTCGCTTTCAAGCAGCACAAGGTCGCCCATCACCGCTGTGTGGTCGCCCATGCGCTTGAAGGCCATCCACGAGCCGAGCGCCAGCGCTGGCTTGATGTCTACGCCGCCGGCGCGAATTTTCAGGTCGGTGCGTGGCAGGCCGATCTTATACACATCGTCTTTCATCTCGCCCGACCTGCCAATGATGGCTTCGATGCTCTTATTGTCCAGCATCGTCGTCTGGCTCGAATGATTCGTCTGTTGTGCGGCTCGCAGATTTGCAACCGATGTCACTTGTGAGAGAGCAAGCAATATCACTGAAAGCGTAAAGATGGCTCTGGAAGCTTTCGATTGCTTCAACATGATCTGTAGGCTCCTTGTTGGCTCGATATCGGGGAGAGACCCGTTAGCTGCGTGCTGAAAACAATTCCAGGAATGAGCCACTGAATCGCTCGACTGGATTGCCGCGATTGGATTGCGGCGATTAAGTTCGTTTCGGCCTGAGACTGCCGACGGTAAAGCTGAACGGCTCGCGGGCTGTTGACGCGGTGGCTGGCGGATTTGTCGGGCTGGCCAGCGCTGTCGTTGAGGTCGGCGCAGTAGTTGCCCGACCGCTCGCGCCGCCGAGCAACTCGCGGATGCGCGCCCAGCGTGTTTTCTCTTCGGCGATCAACCGGGTCAGCTCGGTCCGCGCCGCCGGGTCTGCAAGCGATGCCGTCGCTCCCGCGACCTTGTCGAGAAAGGGCATCAGGTAGCCGAAATCTTTATCGAACTCGCCCGCCATAGCACGCCTCCTTTTTCGAGAGCCTCTATTATTGATGATCTAGACCGCCTGTGCAACTTGCAGAGCGCGCCGCTTTGCTATAGATTATGCGCCAAACAGTGGACGCTCCACGCGAGTGTTAGCCGTCGCAGAGATCATTTCAACCGGCATTCTTTTGAATCTCTATTTGTCACCTGGAGGCATATGAGGATGGTAAATTCTCAGCCGTCGCATCGCTGGCTAAAGCGGCCACGCGTTTCGCCCAGGCCCACAGCGCTGCTTGTGGCGCTGGCCCTGGCTGCCAGCATGTTGCTTAGCGCCGCTCGGCCACACGTTGCGCGCGGCTTTGCGCCCGACGCTTATGCGATCAAAGACGCGCAGATCATTACCGGCACCGGCAAAACAATTGCCAAAGGCACGGTCGTCTTTCGCAATGGCCTGATTACCGAAGTCGGCGAGAACGCCAAGATACCTGGCGACGCTCGCGTCATCGAAGGCGCGGGGCTGACGGTCTATCCGGGATTGATTGACGCGATGTCGAGCCTCGGATTGCAAACCCAGCAAGCGCAACAGACCGCTGGCCGCGGTCAGGGGCAGGGGCGGCAGCAGGCCGCCATCGCCGCCATCGCCGCAGGCGCGCAACCGAACCCGGATGCGGCGCACGGCGACCCATCGCTTACCGCCGCCGATCAGGTTAAACCCGATGCGCCGGGCCTCGAAGACGCGCGCAACGTCGGTTTTACTGCCGCGCTCAGCAGCCCGCGCCAGGGCATCTTCCCCGGCCAGAGCGCAGTCATCAGCCTGGCCGCCGACGAAGCCTCGCAGATGGTCGTGCGTGCGCCGGTTGCGCTGACCGTGCAGTTCACGCCCGCCGGCGGATTCTTCTCGCAGTACCCGAACTCGTTGATGGGCACGGTCGCCTTTGTGCGGCAGACGTTTTATGACGCGATGCATTATCGCGACGAGATGGATCGCTATAACCGCGTCAAGCGCGGCGTCGAGCGCCCGTCGTACGACAAGAAGCTTGCCGCTTTGCAAGCGGCGCTGCGCGGCGAGCTGCCCGTCATGTTCGTCGCCAACACGGAAGGCGACATTCGCCGCTCGCTGATGGTCGCACGAGAGTTCAACCTGAAGCCGATCATTGCCGGGGCGCTCTATGGCTATCGCGCCATCGATATGCTCAAGGCGGCGAACGTGCCGGTGATCCTCTCAGTTGATTACCCGCGCCGCCCGGTTGATCTGCCCGAAGACGAAGACGAATCGCTGCGCGTTCTGCACGCCCGCGCCGAAACGCCGAAGGGCGCGGCAAGGCTGGCGGCGGCGGGCATCAAGTTCGCTTTTGCTTCCGGCACTCAGCGGCCCGCAGACTTTATCGCCAACGTGCAGCGCGCCATCGAGAGCGGCTTATCGAAAGACGAAGCCTTGCGCGCGCTGACGATCAACGCGGCAGAGATACTTGGGACCAGCGAACAGCTCGGCAGCGTCGAGGTCGGCAAGATCGCTAATCTGGTCGTCACTAGCGGCGACCTGCTGGCCAGAGACGCGAAGCTGCGCTACATCTTCATTGACGGTAAAGAAGTCGAGTTGAAGAAGCCCGAAGCGCCGACGGGGCGACCAGGCGGCGGGCGACCCGGTGGCGCCCCAGGCGGCGCGCCCGGCGGTGCAGCGGGCGGCGCGGCGGCGGTTGACCCGACGGGCGAGTGGTCGCTCCAGGTGAGCACGCCGCAGGGTGATACGCAAGCGCGTCTGAGCCTGCGTCGCGACGCCGGCCAGATTCTCGGTACGCTCAACGCGCCACAGGGGACTTACGAAATTCGCGACGCCAAGCTGACCGGCAATGAGCTGCGCTTCAGCGCCAGCATTCAGGTACAAAGCGACACGGTCAATGCGCTCTTCGTGGCGAACATCGAAGGCAACAGTATGCGCGGCACGGTAACGATCCCGGCGCTCGGCACCTTCGATTTCAGCGGCACGAGGCCCAGGTAATTGAGGAGGAATTATGAAACGATTCAACGCGATGATGGCAATGACATTGACGCTGGCGATGAGCCTGAGCGCCTTCGCGCAGACCGCCGGGCGCAACGCGAATGCGGCTCTGGGAGCCAGTTCTGCGGCGGCCCAGGCAGCCCCGCGCGAAACCTTGATTCGCAACGCCACGATCCTGACGGCGTCGCACGGCACCATCAAGAATGGCTCGATCCTCATTCGCGACGGCAAGATCGCCGCCGTTGGCGAGAACGTCAAAGCCAGCGAGGCCAACGCCAGAGTAATTGATGCCACCGGCAAGTTCGTTACCCCCGGCATCATCGATTGCCATTCGCACACCGCCGGCGAAGGCAACATCAACGAAGGCACGCTGTCGGTCACGGCGATGGTGCGGATTCAAGACATCATTGACCCGAACCACCCGAACATCTACCGCCAGCTGGCGGGCGGCGTGACGACGGTGAATGTCTTGCACGGCTCGGCCAATGCCATCGGCGGCCAGAACGCCGTCATCAAGCTCAAGCTCGGCAAGCCGGCTGACGCCTGGTTTATTAAAGACGCGCCGCCGGGGATCAAGTTCGCGCTTGGTGAAAATCCCAAGCGCTCGAACAACCAGGGCATCACGCCGGGCGTAGCGCGCCGCTACCCGGCGACCCGCATGGGCGTCGAAGAGACGATCCGCGACGCCTTCACGCGCGCCAAGGATTATCGCCGCGAGTGGCAGGAATACGACGCCCGCAAGAGCAAGGACAAGAACGCCATCGCGCCGCGCCGCGACCTGGCGCTCGATGCGCTAGTTGAGATTCTCGAAGGCAAACGCTTCATTCATTCGCACTGCTACCGCAATGACGAGATTCTCATGCTCTTGAACCTCGGCGACGAGCTTGGCTTCCACGTGCAGACCTTGCAGCACGTTTTGGAAGGCTACAAGGTGGCCAACGAAATCGCCGCGCACAAGACGCATGGCTCGACCTTCGCCGACTTCTGGGGCTACAAGATGGAGGCGTATGATGCCATCCCTTACAACGCGGCGCTGATGAGCGCGCGCGGCGTCAACGTTTCGGTCAACTCAGATTCAGACGAGCGCGCCCGACGGCTCTACCTCGAAGCCGCCAAGGGCATGAAGTACGGCGGCATGAGCGAAGAAGCGGCGCTGCGCATGGTGACGCTCAATCCAGCGATCCAGCTCGGCATAGAAAAGCGCACTGGCTCGATTGACGTTGGCAAGGATGCTGACCTGGTGATCTTCAGCCAGCATCCGTTTTCGGTCTACACCGTGCCGGAGACGACGATCATTGAGGGCGAGATTTACTTCGACCGCCAGAATGATTTGCAGCAGCGCGAGGCGATGAAGCGCGAGAAGGAAGAGTTGATCAAGGCTGAGCGCCTGCAACGGCAGCGCGGGCCGCGCCAGCAGCGCAGCGACGAGAAGCCCGACGCCATGCAGCCGAACCCGGGCGAGACCGACACGACGAATTAAAGCGGTTCGATGTAGCGCAAGCTGTCAGCTTGCGCTACATCAATCTCGCCAGCGAGATTCACGGAGACCGAGGATGAAACGAAACGGAATTCTTTTTATGACCCTTCTCATCGTCTGCGCGCTGGCCTTCGGGTCGCAATCGGCAGCGCAGACCGGCGGCGACACCACCGTCATTCGCAACGCCCGCATCGTCACTGTCACCGGGCCGATCATCGAGCGCGGCACGGTGGTGATTACTAATGGCAAGATCGCTGCCGTCGGCGCTGACGTGCAAGCGCCGCCCAATGCCCGGGTGATTGACGCGACGGGATTGTCGGTCTATCCCGGCATGATCGATGCCGGCGGCCAGATTGGCCTGATGGAAATCGGCTCGGTGGCCGGCTCGGTTGACGTCGCAGAGATCGGCGACAACAACGCCAACATTCATGTGGACGTCGCCATTCACCCTGACAGCTCGCACATCGCGGTGACGCGTGTGAATGGCATCACGACTTCGCTGACGGCACCGCGCGGCGGGCTGATCGCCGGGCAGAGCGCGCTCATCAACCTTGATGGCTGGGTGCCGCGCGACATGATTTTAAAGTCGCCCATCGCCATGCACGTCAACTGGCCGGGCGGTTTCGGGCAAGGCTCCGAATTCGCTTTCGAAGGGTCGCGTGGAGCGACCACCGAAGCGCGGAAAGAGCAGGATAAGCAGGTCGAGAGCTTGAAGAAGATTCTTCGCGACGCTCGCGCCTATGCCGATGCTAAAGACGCGCGCGCCCGCGATGCCAGCCTGCCGAAACAGGACGTTGATCTGAAGCTCGAAGCCTTGATCGCGGTCGTGCGCGGCCAGCTTCCGGTAGTGATCAACGCCAACACCGAGCGTGACATCAAAGGCGCCATCGCTTTTGCCGACGACATGAAGCTCAAGGTGATCATTGCCGGCGGCATCGAAGCCTACCGTGTCGCCGACCAGCTTAAAGCCAAGAACATTCCGGTCATCGTCGGCCCTGTGCTGCGCATGCCGAACCGCGAGGACGATGCCTATGACGCGGCGTTCGCCAATGCCGGGCTGCTCGCTAAGGCCGGCGTCAAGATCGCCTTTCAAACGGCAGACTCGGCCTCGGCGCGTGACCTGCCTTACCACGCAGGAATGGCCGCCGCGTTCGGTTTGCCGAAGGACGAGGCGCTGAAGGCGGTGACGATCTATCCGGCGGAAATCTTCGGCGTCGCCGACCGCATCGGCTCCATTGAGACGGGCAAGATCGCCAACCTGATCGTCACCGACGGCGACCCGTTGGAGATCGTCACGCAGGTCAAGCACCTCTTCATCAATGGCCGGCTGGTGCCGCTGACGACTCGGCACACAGAGCTTTACGAGAAGTACAAAGCGCGCCCATAGGTTTGCTTCCTGATTAGTTCGTGAGCGGGTTCACGGCGGCCTCAAATCGGGGCCGCCTTTTTGTTTGCGCTGACAACCGACACTTCAATCGGCGGGGTATGCCAGAATCCACTCCATGACCGGGTCGCGGCCCGCGCGGTAAGCCGGCCATTCTGGATCAAGCCGTTTATCCGGCATGACCGCGGGCGCGTCTTCATCAAGAAACTTGTAATACCGCGTTGAATACGACACGACAATGCCGGAATTCGGCAGCTTCATCTCGTCGTTCTCCTGATAGCTGTTCGGGCGCTCTCCCGTCGGTTCGCCGACGAGAATCGCGCGGGTGTCTTTCTTAAAGTCTGCCGCGTTGCTCATCGCGGCGGAAAAAGTCGCGCGACCGATGATGACGAACAAGTGTCCCGGCTTATTGATTGCGGCGCGCTGCTTGATGCCGGGGATCAGATCGCGGCGCACCTTAGTAAAATCGCCGCCGCCGTTCTGACGCATATCAATGACCAGCTTTTTCGTCGGCTGATGATCGATAAGCTCAAAGAGCTTTTTGGCATTTTCGCCAAGCCCGTTATAGCTTCTGAAATTGGCGTAGACCGTTTGGCTATCTGGCAGGTATGTGACCCAGAACGGCTCTGCCGGGCGCTGGCGATAGAGCGGCTCTTCTTTAACGGCGGGGCGCAGCGACAGTCTGCTGACCCCGCCGGCGTCTGGCAGGACCGAGATCGGTTTAAGTTCCAGAGTGAACTGCTTGCCTTGCTCGTCTTCAAAGGTGAATGGCGCACGCTCGACCGTTGGCACGATGCCGAGCGCCTGAAGCACTTCGGGGCGCACCATCAGCTTCGGGCTGTTGTTCTTGATGAACCATTCGTTTTCGGCTTGCGAGAGGAGCCCGAGAATTCGCGCCTGCACGGCGTCTACACTCATCTCGCCGATCTTGACGACGCGTGCGCCGAGGGCTGTTTCATAGTCAGCGGCGGCATGCGTGACGCGCAATTCATTGCCAAACCAATAGAGCTGAAGCGGATATCGCTTGAACGAGGCCGGTAGGTGGACATAGGTATGGCCGTCGCCGATCCGGGCGGTGATCTGAAGCATCCGCACAATGATCTGATGATCCTGGAGCGAGGGAATTGCCGCATCGAGCGTGGCGATGTCGCTCTCGAATTGCTCCCGTGTCATGGTGTGGAATGCATTCTTGTGCCGTTTTGGCAATTCTCTGGCCAGGTATTGCAGGTCCTGCCGCCATTGCTCTCTGGTCAAACCAGACGGCTTACCCGCTTCCTGCGCAACGCCGAGCTGTGGC
Organism: Blastocatellia bacterium; assembly: GCA_045807765.1. GTDB lineage: Bacteria > Acidobacteriota > Blastocatellia > UBA7656 > UBA7656 > DATENM01. The sequence goes on along the minus strand of JBJMGU010000264.1, from coordinate 9,180 downwards.
ATGAGCCAGGCACAGGACAGGCAGAGAAGAAGCATCACTGAGGCATAGGCTTTCATCGTTCGTTTCCCTTTCTGCGCGGATAAGGGTTTAGGCCGCCAGTAAGTGATGCCGCGCCTGAAAAGGTTTCAGGCTTCACGCCTGGCGATCTGTGGCCACCTGTCTTCGGAGCAGGCCGGCGAAAGAGACGCTACCGCGCCAACTCGACCGACTGCTGCTGGAAACTCCGCTTCAGATGTGTGAGCGCTGGGTGAAGGCTTTCCGTAGCTGGCGCGTTCAGTAACGGGAAATTCAGCACCTTTCTGGTCTGCGATGCGTTTGCAAACTCGATAGACTTCGCTACTCCATCTGTCGCCGTGGTTTCGGGGTAGGCAACACAAACCGTGGACAGGGGAACATCTGTTGCTGGATAATAAGGGTATTCCCGGAGGCGGGGATTTTATTCGAAGTGGAAAACCCTGCTTATGAACGATCAAAATGCTATGGCTCAGGCGTTTTCGGGCCGGGGCGAATTGGAGAAGGCGGTGGCAGAGTTACAGCGTATGCGTGAAGCCGGCGAATGGGATTGGCCGACTTTGGAGCGTTTATCGCCCGAATCGCGCGTCACTTTTGAAGTGATGTTGATCGAAGCTCTGACCACTTGGCCGCTCACCGCCCAGCGCCGGCTGCGCGCCGCGTTGATCGTTCACGGCTATGACGAACAATGTGCCCGCCGCGTGATGAGCGATAACCTGCCTGACAGTATCCGCGCCGCATCATTGCATGCGATCTTATGCCCGACGGGTGACACTGGCCCGCTGGTGCTTCCAGACCAAATCTAAAAGCGTCTGCTCACTTTTCGCCGTCAGGAACAGCCGTGTTCTGGCATTGCCGAATGCGCTTGAACATCGTCAACTGGTTGCCGGCGTCGTTAAAGCAGACTTCGTCCATGATATGGCTGATCAGATAGAGGCCGCGCCCGCTCGGCTCTAACAGGCGGCATGGGTCGGTCGGATCGGGAACTTTGCACAGGTCAAACCCCGGCCCTTCGTCGGCGATGATGAAACGTGTGCCTTCCGAGTTCAGCTCGGCAGTGATCGACACCGCTTTGTTGGCGTCGAATTTATTGCCGTGCTTGATGGCATTGACGATGGCTTCGTCGAGGGCGATGATCAGCTCGGAATCCTCCGGCTGCACAAAGCCCAGGCGCAGCAATCGTTCATTCAAATATTCAAGCACGCCGTCGAGAAACTTGATGTCGCTCGGCATTCTGAGCGTGATGCGCTCTTCGAGGAAGGGAAGCAGGTGATCGAGGGTTGGATGTGGAGGCTTGTCTGCCATCGCCACGTCGAAAGGGGCTGGTTCAATTGCGCCGCTGACCGTCTTCGGAGCGCGAGGCTTCTGGGGTTTCAAGGCGCGGTGACCTTGCGGGCTGGCGCTGGGTTTAATCGCTCTTTTCAATTCGTCTGTTCCTGCCCCCTGCTCGAAGTACGAAACTCTCCTGGTTGCACTCAATGAATTTTACCCTACCTGTGAGTTAAATTGCTATGACGGCGTCTGAACCACCCAACCGTACGACCCCGAACGGCGCAGGGTTCCGACGCTTGATCCATCAAGAGTGCGGGCGCAAAGAATTCTTCGCACTTTTTTGTGGCAGAAGTTGTTATCGGCTTACGCGCAATCAGGCAAGAAGCAAACGCGGCGACGAGAGCAGGCGGGTCATTTCTTATGCAGCAAGATGCGCCCGGCGTAAGCCGTCAATGACAGCCGCGGGCCGCCCCGCAGGTAGGAGCCGCTAACGCCTTTGGGACCGCGCGAGGCGCTAGCGAGGTTCGAGATGAAGCTGCCGAGGTTGATGTTTTCACTCAAGGCGCGGGCATTCAGATTGAACGGCGTGGATTCGGGCACAGTGACTTCGAGGTCGCCCTTCAGGGATTGCATGGTGTAGTTGCCGCCGTCGCGCAGGTCACCATCAAAAACGATGTCGCCGCTCGTCACCTTCACGTCTACGGATGAGCTGTTCACCCCGATCAACCGCACGTTACTGTCAATCGAATCGATGCTGACCGGGCCGTTGACGCCGTTCACTTCGATGTCGCCCATCAGATTCTTCAGGGTGAGCAGTGTATCTGCCGGGACGTTAATCTCGAAATCGGCGCGACCGATGCGGAAGCTACGTTTGACGGCGATGATGATGCTGTCGCCCATCTCACGGTCGGTGATTTCGACGACCGGCGCGGCGTTGGCGCGCACCAGGATCGTGCGCTTGTCCCAGGCCGTAACGTGAATTGTGCCGTTGATGTTCGAGACGTTCAGGCGCGCGGTGCCGCGCGGCGTGTAGGTGCGTTCGAACCGCGTCGTCGGCTCAGCATGGGCCGTCAATGCGAAAAGGGTCAGGCCGGAGAGCAGCGCCAAAACGATAAGGCGCGGCAGGCGTTGATTCCAAAACTTAATCGACAAACTCATCATCGTTCCGGGGCACGGCGCGACGGGTGAGGTTAGCCGCCGCGCGGATTCAGCGCCCGCCCGGCGGCACGGTTAGAAACTTTGAAATCCCTCGAGCAATCGCACTTTTTCACGGTAAGCGTTCAACATCAGCTCTTGCGCCGTGTCATCCGCAGGGTTGTCGTGAATCTGGTGGCGGCACTCGGCGAGCGACTGGTTGACGTAAATCAGGTTGCGCTCATAGGCGTCGCGCAGCTCGGGCGTCCAGGCGCTCTTCTTCTGGTCGATACTTTCAGACAAACGGTTGATCTGCTGTTCGAGCGCGTCGAATTCAGCGCTTGAAAGGCGATCAATGGCGCCGGGAACCGCCAGCCCGGCGCTCACCGGCGTGGCCGTTGATTCATGGCGAAAGGCGATGATGCCGATGGAAAAAATGATCGTCAAGGCGGCGGCGCTGGCCGCCAGTTGCGGCAACGACAGGTTGAAATGCTGCGCCCGCAATCGCCCCCACCAGAGGCTCAGGCGGCTCACAGGCTTCTCATGGGCCAGCTCGCTTTGAATGCGCGACCACAAGGCCATAGAAGGCGCTTGCTCGGGGAGCTGATGGCTGAAGTGGACGATCTGCAACAGGTCATCACGCACGGCGCGGCAAGGCTCGCAATCCGCCAGATGGCTTTCAACCTTCGTCTGCTCGCCCAGTTCCAGCAAGCCGTCTATGTAATCAGATAAGAATTCTTGAAACTGCTCGCAAACCATGTGAACCACCCGATCTTTTATGAGTATCTCAACAGGGCAACCCTTCCGCCTCATTTCTTCATCAGCAGCTCGCGCAATCGCATGCGCGCCTTATGGAGCTGCGATTTCGAGGTGCCGATACTGACGCCGAGCATATTGGCAATCTCTTCATGTTCGTAGCCTTCAATGTCATGCAGCGCGAAGACTGTGCGATAGCCCGGCGGCAACTCGGCGATGGCCTTTTCCAGCGCCAGCCGGTCAACCATCGAGATGCGCCGCGTGCTTTGCAACGGCGTGTCAACGACGTTGGTGAAATCGCCTTCTTCGCTCGTGTGTTCGAGCTTCACGCCGCGCTTGCGAAAATGCATCAAGACTTGGTTGACCGTCAGCCGGTGCAGCCAGGTCGTAAACTGTGAATCGCCGCGGAAGCTGCCGAGCTTGCGGAAGACTTGCAGGAAGACTTCCTGCGTCAGGTCTTCGGCCTGCGTCTGGCTGCCGAGCATGCGCAGGCAGAGCGAATAGACGCGCCGGTAATGCTGCCGGTAAAGCTGCTCGAAGGCCGCCGCGTCACCGGCTGCCGCCGCCCGGATCAGCTCCAGGTCGCTCGGCACCTCGGTTCTTTCGGCGGTCACGGTCATTATCAATATGTTGGTTGCCATAGCCATGACTTCACTGCCTGTGATGCCATGACCCTAAATCCGGTTGCCTCAGCATTATAGCCGCGAAGTTCTGGAAGGTTAAGCGAATTGATGAAGGATGGATGTTGGCGGGCACAGATTCTGCGGGCCGGCGGGCAGAAACCGGCAATTTGAGCGGCTGGCCGTACCCGCGCGGGGCCTGTAATAACCCTTACCGCAGGCAGGCAATGCACGAGACGCATTGCCTGCCTGCGGGTCGCAAGCGGGGGCTTGCTACGCGATGAGAGAGATCAAGGATTTTTTGACGACGGGCGGCTTACGGCTCCCGTGGTCGTCGTGCGCATCGGCGCACCCGGCACCGCGTTGTTGGTCAGTAGACGAATCTCGACGCGGCGATTAAGCGCGCGGCTAGAGGTCGGCTGCGTGCCGGTGTCACCCGTTGAGACGTTCTGCGTCAGCGGACGCGCCGCGCCAAAGCCGATGGCGAACATGCGCATCAGCGAGATGTTGTGCTTGTCGGCAAGGTAGCGCTGCACCGCTTCGGCGCGCATTTGCGCCAATGATTCGTTGTAGCGGGTCGCGCGCGCCGTGTCACCAAAACCGGTGATTTCGAGGACGAAGCCATTGCGATCGCTAATCTGCGAAGCGATCTGATCAAGCTGCGCCGTGGCTTCAGGCGTCAGCCGCGCGCTGCCGGGCCGGAAGAAAACGTTCGCCGTGTTGCTCAGGCTGTACTTGTCGAGGTTGGCGCGCAGTTCTTCGACGTTGCGCTCGACGCCGGTGACGCGCGAGTTGGCCTGTTCGGCGGACGACGCGGCGTTGTCAGCGGTCGACTGCGCGCGGTCGGCGCGGCCACGTGCGTCTTCGACGCCCGTTCGCAGCTCGCCGATTCCCTGAGTATTGCGGCGCGAAGTCTCTTCCAGCTCGCTGGTGCGATTCTCAAGCGGCGTGGCGCGCTCGGCAACCCGGTTGCGGACATATTTCTTGGTGGCGCAGCCACTTTCCAGGAAGACGCCGATGACTAGAACCAGCGTTAGCGTGAATAATTTCAGCTTCATTCGTTCCCTCCTCGATTGCCTCTTCAAATTTCGAATTGTTTTTAAACCGGCTCGCGTGCTTGGTTGAGCCGCGAACTAGTCTGCGACTCGCGTGCCAGATGGCTTGCGACAGAGTTAGCGACTGAAATCGGCGCTGTGGGCCAGTTTCGGGCGATTAGGCGAGAGGCGCGGGAAATGGACTTGTATTAGTTTCCTACTGTCCCTGCAAAAATTACATACTGTGACGAGCTTACGCGGCAATCAGAACTCAAGTGGAAATCCATCTTGCGTTTTGCCAATCAATCAAGGCGCGAATAGCCTCAAACCGCTCAATAAAACAATTGACACGGAAGGGCGGCATTGTACAATGGCCCTGTCAATCATGTCCCCGCATGAACTGAAGTCCGTTACCCCTTCAAGCGCACTACTGATGTATTCGCTTTTTAACGTACTCACTGACCAGCATAGCGCCGAACTAGTCCCGGTTCGCTGTAACCGCCAGACAGTTAAGCGTTTGGTCAGCTATTTCGAAGACTTGGTAACCGAAAACAAGTCCTCGGTACTGGTGCTCGAAGGCCGCTGCCCGGACGGCGACGCGGAGCGTGACCGCGAGCGCTTGCAGAAGCTCGCTGGCGACGCGCGTCACCTCTACCTCTTCACCTGCGATTCACATTGCGCGACCCGCACCTGGGAAGCGCCGGCGAGCGAATCCCTTACCCTGTTTGAAGAGCGCGAGCATCACGACCTGGAGAACGGCCCATTCATACTGGTGATTGACCCGCGCTTTTGCGGGCTGCTCTCATGCGCCGAGATACCGCGCTCGTCGGCAAACCAGGCGCAGACCTATGCCGTCGTCTGGACCTTCGACCCGAACGTTGTTTACACGGCGGTCGAGTACCTGCTGGCGCGCATCGGCCCGCAGCGGCCTAAGGCACGCAGCGGCCTGGAGATGCTGCTGAACGCCACGACGACGCGGCGCGCTTCGCTGCGTGTGGCCCTGACCTTCACGACGAAATTGGCGCGGCTGATGCAGAGGCAGAGCGAGCTCGACATGGCGACGAGCCGCATCAGCTCGGCCATTTCGAATACGCTCGAACTTGAAGTCATCTTACAGACAGCGGTTGAAGAGGTGGGCCGGGCGCTCAATGCTCGCCGCGCCGCGCTGGTGCTATGGCGCGAGGGCACAAGCTTGCCGGAAGGCATCAGTGTTTACGAGCGCGCCGAGGATAAATTGCATGAAGCGTCGGACAGGGAACTCCATGCTTTGAAGGCGCCGGCGCTTGATTCGGTGATTTCATACCTGGCACCGCCAACCCTGCTAGCGACGGAAAAGCGGGCTCCGGGAAATGGCAACGGGCTGACAAACACCGTTGCGCCGCCCGCGGTTTTCGCGACCAGTGGCCTGAGCGCCGCGGTTGATGTGCCCGGCTCGCTCGAAATACCCCTGACCTATCGCAACAGCATTATTGGCGTGCTGGTTGTCGAAGACGACACCCCGAATCGTGACTGGGAAGACGAAGAGCGCTTGATGGTACGCACGGTGTCGGACCAATTGGCGATTGCCATCAGTCACGCCCGCCTGTTCCGCCACGTGCAGACCCAGGCGATGACCGACTCGCTAACCGGGCTTTATAATCACCGCTATTTTCACGAACGGCTCGACCGCGAGATTCAGATGGCCGACCGCAACAATGAAAGTCTGTCGTTGATCCTTCTCGATCTCGACCACCTGAAACGTATCAACGACACCCACGGCCACCGCGCCGGCGATGCCGCGCTCTGCCATATTGCCGCCATCTTGAAAGCGACGGTGCGCGAGATCGATATCTGCGCGCGTTATGGCGGCGAAGAGTTCGTCATCATCCTGCCGCAATGCGAACGCGAGGCGGCATTCCAGGTCGCCGAGCGCGTCCGCGAGGCCATCGCTTTGAAGGCGGTGCCCAAGGTCGGCGCGGTGACAGCGAGCATCGGCCTTGCCACCTATCCGACACCTGCGGCGACCAAAGAAGAGCTGATAGAGATGGCCGACCGCGCCATGTACCTCGCAAAAGACGCGGGCCGCAACCGCGTGCGCACCATGCTGCACCGCGCTCCAGAAAACCTGAACGCCTTACCCGCAGCCGAGCGCCCTTGACCGCTGCGGCTCACCTCCATCGCTTATTTCCGAGCAAAAATTTTCACGTCGCCATAGGCAAACTGCTGCTGGAAGTGATCAGCAAAATCCTGAGCCAGCGCTGGATTATTCTGAAGCTGTTCGGCGGTGGGGTCGCCCGCTTGATAAATCACCATCGAAACGTCGGCGGGAATCGCATCGTTGATGGCGTGCCACCGGAGCGAGCCTTCGTGAATGATCTGTGCGAAACGCAGGCCGCCGCGCGGCACGACCGGCCCTAAAGCGCCGGTGTTCATCCAGACGCTCTGCCGCGGCGGATTGGCTTCAAGCCATGCAGCAACGTGCGCCCACTCGCGGGCGCGCGCCGAGTTGACGCCATTGCGATAGCCTTCCTGATAGACCGCCAGTTGCGACGGCCCTTCAGAGATCAAGTAGCCATACTGCAACACGACCAGCCCGCCCATCACGGCGAGCGCCGCTTGCCGCATTTGCGGTTTAAACAGCCACACGACTGCCGGGGCGAATGCCGCAAGCGCCAGCAGATGCGACAAGCCATAACGCACATTGAGCAACCCGAAGGCGCTGAAAGGAAAGATCTGTATCTCGCCGCGTGCGACGCTGAGCACATGAAAGAAGAAAGGCACCGCGAGCAATGCCACCGGAAGATGCTCGATCAGGGCTCGCCGCTTCAAAGCGACGAAGGTTACAAAGCCGACGCCGCCGAGCAGAAGCACGAGTGGGCCAGCGCAGACCGCTGTTGTGATGGCCATCCACAGCAGCGAGATCAGCGGGTGGCCGATGAAGACTTTGGCCCAACCGAGCCGGGCTTCTTCGTGAAGAAAGATGCCGCGCGCCGAATGCGCGCCGCTCAGGAATTCGAGCGGGTTGCCAAAGATTGCCCAGTTATGCCACAGCCAGTAAAGCGGCCCGATGGCCACCAGCGCGGCAAACGCGGCGGCATTCCTCAACTTGATCTTCCACGTGCTGGCACCCACGAGAGCAACAATCAACACCGCCAGCATCGCCACCGGCCAGGCTTCGTAGCGCGCCAGCATCGCCAGAGTCATTGCCAGGCCCGCCATCACGAGCCGCTTCGGCGTCGGCTCAGCAACCCATCTCTGTAAGCAGAAGACCGCCGTCGCCAGCGCGGCCATAAAAACGGTCTCGGTCATCGGCGTCGCCTGCATAAACAGCGCGCTCGGATTCAATGCGAAGATCGTCACTGACGCGACCGGCATCCACACCGCCAGCCGCGCATCTTCCTGGCGATACAGCCGGCGGGCGATTTGAAAGATCATCGTTGCGGCAATCACGAAAGCAACCATCGAAATCAGGCTGCCCGCCGCGCCACTGTGCCATAAGCCGTCATTAGCCACCAGCGGCAGCATCAGCACGGTTTGTAATGGAAGCCACGGCGTGCCGATCTGCAAGTATCTCTGCCAGAGTGAGCTGTCGGGCGAATCCACAACCTTGCGGGCGATGTTGAGGTGAGCGAGGCCATCGCCATAGTGATTCGTCATGCCGTTCGCGAAGAAGTAGGCAAAACAGACGATAGAGAAGACGGCGGCGATGATCGCCACTAACAGCATGCCGCGCTCGGCGATCAACTTCGTTGCCCGGTCAAATCTCGTTGCTGATTTCTGTGGGGTTACGGAATCAGACGCCGCGGCATCACCAGGGACCTCGCCCGGCGGCGGCGCGTCGTCGAGCGCCTGGCTTTCCGGCAGCGGCAAAGCAGTGGGCGTGGCAACGTTTGCCTTTTGCCTTTTGCTTTTTGCCCTTTGCCTTCTCATGCTTGAGGGGTTTCGGTTTCGACGAGGACGCGGTGAATGGCGCGCACTTCGGCGACGAGCCGGTTGAACATATCGGGCAGCAGCGCCTGCGGGCCATCCGACAGCGCCAGCTCGGGGTGGTTGTGGACTTCGACCATAATGCCGTCGGCGCCGGCGGCGATGGCGGCGCGCGCCATCGGGATCACCTTATGACGTTTGCCGGTGCCGTGCGACGGGTCAACAATGATCGGCAAGTGCGAGCGGTGCTGCACCGCCGGCACCACTGACAGGTCGAGCGTGTTGCGTGTGTGGTCGGCGAAGGTGCGAACGCCGCGCTCGCACAGTGCAACGTTGTAGTTGCCTTCGCTGAGAATGTACTCGGCGGCCATGAGAAATTCTTCCAGTGTGGCCGACATGCCTCGCTTCAGCAGCACGGGCTTGCGGGAACGTCCGGCGCGCTTCAG
>JBJMGU010000263.1:0-11109 GCA_045807765.1 Blastocatellia bacterium | reverse complement strand
CGCACAAGACCCGGTGATTCGTTTTACGCCGCTTACCAATCAAATGTTGATCGTCGGCATCACCGACGCCAACGACCTGGGTGGCAACCGTTTCGATTACATGCTCAACATCACACGCGGCGTAGATGTGGATGAGGTCGAACCGAACGGCACAACAGCGCAACCGCTCTCTCAGGTGCCGACAACAGTTTTTGGCGAGATCAGCAGCGTAAGTGATGTTGATTTTTACAGCTTCACGGCGACCGCCGGGCAGACGTTGATCGTTGACGTGGACGCAGAGGTGCTCGGCTCACGCCTTGACGCCGAAGTGAACCTGACCGACCCGCAAAGCGGCGCCGAGTTCTTCTTTAACGATCAAACTGATGGCGACGATCCGCGCTTCAACATCGTGCTGCCCTACACAGGTCTTTATGTCATCGGCATCGGCGCGTTTAACTCAAGCTCGACCGGCTTTTATCGTTTGAACGCTTCGCTGGTCAGCGGCGCGGGTGCTCCGATAATCACGCAAATCACGCGCGTCTCGAAGAAGCTGATCGAAGTCAAAGGAACGGGCTTTGTCGCCGGCGCAAGTGTAAATGTCAATGGGGTTGATCGGCGCACCACCTTTGTGGACAGCGGCACGCTTCGTGCAAAAGTCAAAGCACGGTCGGGCGACTCAGTGACCGTAGCAAATCTACCCGACGGCAGGCGGTCTAACCCTTTAATTGTGCAGTAAGGCAAGATCGCCAGCGCTTGTGCCCCCACAGGCGCGCGTTTTGACAAGCGGAGCAGCATTCCGGCTGCGCGATATCGGCAACGTGATACACGATATGGTCTGCCGGACGCCGGATGCGAAGAACATTTGCTTCGACGAGCAATGTAAAAAGTACCTTCCGCACGCTATTGAACCGGTGAGGCTGCCCGCTTTTGAATCACAGACGAGGAGGAGGACAGTAATCATGTCAATGAAATTCATGGCCTTCATGCTCGCGGCGGTTCTGGCAGCGGCGGGCATTCTGTCGCTCAGCTCGCCGCGCTCGGCAAACGACCGCGGCGCTCTTGAGACATCGGTGCTTGCCAACCCGGAGGCGGCTCAGCCGAAATCGGAAGAGGCGACCAGCGATGCCTATCTCGGCGATTACAAGACCGGGTATGCCGACGGCTTCAACGCTGGCGTTGCCAGTCTTGCTTATCCAGAAGCTTCGCAGATGGCAAGCCCGGCGCGCGGCTATATTGATGGCTTCGCGCAAGGATATAGCGATGGGCAGAATCAACAGGCCAGTCTGCGAAACCAGCTTTGTGACAAAAACACTGTCGGCCAAAGCGCCGAAGGTGCCGGCTCAGGCGCAGCGCGAGCCTACAGTTCAACGCGAGCCTACAGCTCGACACGGCGCGCCGGTGTTGCCGGTAACCGCGCCTATTCAAGCGAGACACGCGCCGCAAGAGTAGATCACGGCATAGGTTCGACAGCTCGCAAAGCGCTGCTGATCGGCGGCGGTGCGGCGGCTGGCGCGGGACTTGGCGGCGCAATTGGCGGCGGCAAAGGCGCGCTGATTGGCGCACTGGCCGGCGGCGGCGCAGGCACCTACATGGCTGTGAAGAACAAGCCACGGCGCGCCTTCAACCGCCGGGTCACGGCCAAGCACGTGGCTACCAGATCGCTGATTGGCGCAGGCGCGGGCGTGTTGATTGGTGCGCTGGCGGGCGGCAAGCGCGGCGCGCTGGCGGGCGCGGCACTCGGCGGCGGCGGCGGCGCGCTATGGGGTGTAATGAGCGGCAGGCGTACCAGCCGCAGATAGTCTTTGCAATCCGAAGCGAACGGTCTGGGTGTCGCGCTTAGCAGTTCGATTTCGTGACACCCAGACCGCTTGCGCCAGCCGAGAACGAACAGGTTCAGGCACCGCTTTTTTCCCTTCTTCCCCTAATTTGTGATGCCTTCAGGTAAATTCGGCAGGCGAGATATCTGTCTCAGGGCAAAAATGATAGCTCCCCAGCGATGATTCTTGACAGCTTCATTGGGCTATGATTCAATGCCTTCGTGATAGTGGCGTTTGGCCTTCTCCCATAATCACAACCGAGCCAAGCCCCTGTGGCCAACGGTTCTGATTTCAGAAAAACTGGACGAGCATAAGGGTTATGCGCCGGATGCTCCGCAGCGTATTCGACGGTTATCGTCAAACGTATGTCATGCGGAACCATCAGGCGGTTACCGATTCGCGGCGCACCCTGCGCGCGATGACTGACCGGGTGTTAAGATGAAAGATCATTGCAGGAGCCTTCTTAAAGCCGCACTGCCCCTACTGGTGCTGGCCTTCTCAATCATTCCCGTCAGAGCCACAAGCGTCGTCATGCTGACGGATGAAGAACTTATCCTGCATTCCAGAGTGATCGTCACCGGCACCGTCAAGACAGTTTTCAGCGCCTGGAACGACGAGCACAGCCTGATCTACACCTATACAGAAGTGCGCCCAGATCGCATTCTTAAGGGCAATCTCGACGTGACGCGCATCGTCCTGAAACAACTGGGCGGGATTGCTGGCCAAAATGGTATGCGAATCTTCGGGCAGCCGCGGTTTGTGCGCGGCCAGCAAGTCCTGCTCTACCTAAGCACCGCGCCCGACGGAACTTTGCGCCCGGCTCATCTCTTCATGGGCGCCTTCTCGATTGTCAAAGACGAAGCGATAGCCGCTGACATGGCCCTGCGTTATGTGGATGCGGCGGAAATCGAAACGCTGGCTCGACCAGACGGCCAGGTAGTGAGCAATCGCGCGCCGCTCAGTGACACCCTGCGGAAAATTACAGATACACTCGAACGCGGCTCGATCAACTTGCAGCGCGCAGAGAGCGAGCGCGACGAGCCGTCCATTGTCGCCGTTCCTCCCGAGTGGAAGCGCAAGCAGCAAGAGGCAAACGGCTACAGCACCCAGTTTGTGCTGATCGGCGACGGGGTTCGCTGGTTCGAGCCGGATTCCGGGCAAGCGATCAGCTTCTATGTCAACCCGAGCAACTCGCCGATTGCCGGGGGTGCAAGCAGCGAGCTTAGCCGGGCGATGAGCGCATGGGGCGGACAAAGTGGCGCCAATCTTTCAATCCGAGTCGCAGGACAGACAGGCAATTGCGGCATGGTCAGCGACAATACCAGCACGATCTCTTTCGGAGATTGTCAGGGCCAGCTCGACCCGGCAACGGGCTGCGCCGGTGTCGTGGCGATTACCCAGGACAGTTGGAACTCCGAAACGCGGACGGTTGGCGGCAGAAGCTATAATCGGATCACAGAAGCGGACGTCGTATTTAACAAAGGGATGGATTGTTTTCTCGGCATTTCAGCCAACCTCGCCGAAGTTGCCTGCCACGAGCTAGGCCATGCGATGGGCCTCGGTCACTCAGTAGATACCAATGCCATTATGTATGCCATCGCTCACGGGCGCGGGCGCGATGCCACGCTCGGCAGCGATGACAAAGACGGCATCCTGTCACTCTATCCGTCGTCCGGTAGCAGCAGTGGCGGCGGCGGCGGCGGCGGTGGTGGTGGCGGAGGAGGCGGAGGCAGTGGCGGCGGCGGAGGTGGCGGTGGGCCGACCCCGCTTGCCATCACGACATTTACGCTACCATCAGCAGTCGTCGGACAGAACTATGTCGGTGTCCTGTCAGCAAGCGGCGGCACACAACCCTATCGGTGGAGCGCGATCACCAGTATGCCCACGGGCTTGAGCATTTCGTCCGCCGGGTTGGTTCAGGGTACGCCAACCCGCGTCGGCTCATACTCGCTCAGCGTACAGCTCGTAGACCAGGCGGGCGGTCTGGTTTCGCAGCGTGTCGCAATTGATGTGGTGAACAAAACACCGACGCTGCTTCCGTTGATTACTCGCGTCAAGGCGAAGGGCAGCAAGAAACTGACGATTTTTGGCCAGAACTTCCACCAGGACTCGCTGATTATCCTCAACGGCCTGGTCTTATCGCCGGGATGGTTTGACACCGATGGCACGACGACGTCGCTTTTCGTCAAACATGCCTTCGGGCCACCGGGGACGAATCTGTTATTCGTGCAAAATCCCGATAATCGCTCGTCAGGTTATATCTTCTGACGCCGGTCACATCCACCCGCTCTGAGTTTATTTCGCCGAAGACGCATGAAGTAGCTCAGGCGGGTGGAAAAATCCATTCAGGTTTGCTAAATTTTTCCTTCGTCAGAAGGGCGCTTAGCTCAGTCGGTAGAGCACTGTCTTCACACGGCAGGGGTCACTGGTTCGAGTCCAGTAGCGCCCACTTTATTAAATAAGAAAGCCACCTTGCCGGTGGCTTTCTTATTTAGGTCACACGATTGGTCGAAAGTTCGACCCTCGATAAAGCCTCATTCAGCCTCATCGGCGTAATGCCATTGTTCCGGCAAGGGCTGGGGGCCGGGACGAATCCCGGCAATATCCGGGTCACCATCTACGTCTGTTGTCGTTGTATTCTGCTTGCGCTCTTTTGTTTCCAGCCGCCGATTCTCTTTATCCTTTTGCTTCTGCATGCGGGCTTTTTCCTTCTCCCGCTTCTGAAATGTGGGGCGTGATTTTTTAGCCATCTATTAGTCCTCGCTTCCTCTTACTTGCATAGTTTAAGATCAACAGCGATTTCACAAGAAGTGACTGGAATGATCACTACTCTACCTCATTCTCGGAATCGCTGACACGACTGGCGAAATTGTCGCTGTCCAGATCATCGTCATTAGCCTCATTATCATCGCCGAAGAATTGCCCTCTAACCACTTCCCGCATCGGCCCTTTGGCAGCGCGCTCTGATTTTGGACTTTTCTTCCCTTTGCCGAAGCTGCGGCGTGGCGACGCGTCCGGGCCGAAATCCCGGCTGATCTTTTCGCCGCTCATAGGAGGCCGATCCATCGCCGGGCCGGGCGGCGGAAGCGGGCGAGACATCGGCGGCCTCATAGGTGAGCTGGTTCGCGGGCGGTCTTCCTTGGCGCGTGCCTCATTGACCGCGATGGTCCTGCCCTTGAACGACTGGTTGTTTAGACGACGCACCGCTTCTTCGGCTTGCGAGCGTTCGTTGAACTCCACAAAGGCGAAGCCGCGCGGTCTGCCGGTCTCTCGATCCGTTGCGAGATAAATATAGGTGAGCGGGCCGACCGCCGAAAAGTGCTCTCGCAACTCCGCTTCGGTCGTATCATACGGGAGATTACCGATGAAAAGACGGACTGACATAATCCTCCATGAGCTTGGTCTACCCTAATTTAAAGCTTCCATCAGGCTAAACCCATCTGCCGGAGCGACGCGCGAGTCTCGCCGCCGCCGATGTCCGGGATAATGGTCAACTCCAGAACCCTGACGCCTGAGAGATCGACGCGGTAATCCTCGATCTCTTCGGTCGTCACGGGCGGACTGAAGTTCCACTGCTGTCTTACAATTTCTCGGAGCAAATGCCCGCCGTCATCTGACCAGCGCAGGACGAATTCTTGGGTGCGCGCCTTTGCCGTTTCTTCAAAACGCAGGTGTATGCGCTCCAAGCGTTGCGGCTCGTCGAAGATGAGCCGGACGGTTTGCTCGCCGGGGCCTTCTGCACGCCACCCCGATGTAGCCCCCGGCAGTAACGCCGCCTCAATTGGGTGAGCGGCATCCTCAGAGGTAAGCTCTACACTTGCGATATCTTCAAGATGAAGCCAGCCCTGATTAGAGGGCGGATTCTGTGGCCGGCTTTCGCCAACAATATGTTTGCGCATCAATTCCCTTCAGACCATTGAGCATCCAAATGACAGTATAGCATCTGGCCTAGGTTGAACGTCACCCTGCCCCTCACTTCGGCGGTTTAATTTTCATCCATCCGACAAGGCACCCTTACTTCGCCGCCAACCAAATGCGCCAAGGAAATCCGCTTACCGGCAATTGTACGGCCCGTTCCCGCTGATTATTCAGTTGTCTGCGTCACTAAGCCAATGGTAAGGTTTAAGACTTGGACGCCGACAGGCCGACCGACAATTACGGAAAACGGAAAAGAGGCTCTCCTGAAAAAAAGCGACGTCATACATGCGTGGGGCCGCATTCTGAGTGGCCATTATCCCTCGCTCTCAATAGAGATCACGCGCGAGTGCCCGCTGCGCTGTCCGGGCTGCTACGCTTATGAGCCGGAACACCTTCACCAGCTCGGGCCTCTGCGAACACTCTCGGATTATAAAGGTGACCAGTTGGTCGAAGGCATCCTTGCGCTTGCCAAGAAGTATCGTCCTTTGCACATCTCAATTGTCGGCGGCGAGCCGCTCGTGCGTTTTCGTGAGCTCGACATCGTGCTGCCGCAGTTAAGCAGAATGGGCATCGCCGTCCAACTGGTGACCAGTGCCGTCCGCCAGATTCCAGCCTCATGGGCGAATATCAATGATCTGTTTATCGTCGTCTCGATTGACGGCCTTCAGCCCGAACACGACATCAGGAGAACCCCCGCCACCTATGAGCGCATCTTGAAGAGCATCGCCGGCCACCAGATCACGGTCCATTGCACGGTGACGGGCCAGATGGTTGGTCGCCCCGGCTACTTTGAAGAGTTCTTATCATTCTGGTCGGAGAGGCCGGAAGTCAAACAGATATGGTTCAGCTTGTTTACGCCGCAGGTCGGCGCCGAGGGGGAAGAAATCCTATCACCGACCGCCCGCGAAGCGGTACTAAACGAGCTGTCTGAGTTGCGAGACTTGTTCCCCAAGCTGTTCTTGCCTGATTCCGTGATCAAAGGCTATCGCAAACCTCCGCAGACACCTGATGAATGTATCTTCTCGCGCACTACATTGAACATCACGGCAGACTTGAAAGGCCGCATCAGCCCTTGCCAGTTCGGCGGCACGCCGGATTGCTCGCAGTGCGGGTGCATCGCATCGGCAGGCTTGCAGGCGATTGCCGATCATCGCCTCTTCGGGCTCGTCTCTCTGCGATCCATCTTCACGGCGTCGAGCCAGATCGGAAGAATGAATAATCGACTGTTCAGGAGCGCCGATTGACAAAGGCATCGTCATCGCCTACGGTTATGAGGAACTGAGTGTGGCTGACTCTCTTCTCAGTCTCTTCTGGAATTCTCCAGATCACCTGAAGTGAATAGCTCAGCAACCGGCGCAAGGATTTTCCGCATCTGCGTGTCCTGCTCCTTTTCATGGCCGTCCATCATTTAACAGCAGGGTCGCGCATCAAGTTGAAGGTGGGCTAGCGATCAAACTCTTAGCCATGCTTATGCGCTGTAGCTTAGAATTGAGGTAGTTCTCGGATGACAATTTGCGAGTTTTGTTTACAGCTTGAGGAAAGCGGCCAATGCAGGCTTGGCCTTAATCTGCCCAAACGAATGGGCTGTCGCGACTTCGAGCCCGGCATAGAGAAGTTCTGCTCCAAGCCAGGCGATTTTATGAACTCCGGCCAGCTCATTCAGATGGCTACCTATTTCGGCATCAAAGGCAAGGAGTTAAAGAAGGTCAAGCTGATGGCTGATCAGGAAGAGAGAATCCGGGCGCACACTTCAACCCCCTGAGCATACTTCATTAGTTATTATGAGTCATCATTCCCAGCTTATTTGTCAGGCTTGGCCTGGAGGCTGTGGTTCCTGAACCTTATCTTGGTGAGTGTCGCGGCACCTATTCCGCTACCTGGAAGCCCCTTGATATCGGACCTGATTGCGGCTAGCGGTCACTCTGCTGCGGGTTGCCCTGTCGGACTGCGCCTTTGGGGCTCGCGCCGCGAGGGCCGCATCAACATGCCCGGTTGCCGCTTCCTTTGTCATTCCCATCACTTCAGCGACCTCGCACACTAACAGCGCCTTCGCCCTTTCGAGAACCTTGTGCTCGCGGAACGACAATGCCTTACTGGTGTGCAATTCAGTAAGCGACCCGACGATTTCGGCCAGGTCGAAGGCCGAGCCTGAAGCGAACAGGTCTGAGATGTAGAGGCTGCGTGCCCGGTAGTTGTCGGCCATAGCCCCTGGCTGGCTCAAGCGGCCCATAAGCTTAGGTATCTCAGAACGATTCAGCAGCAGCCGTATGCCCACCATATCCACTTTCTCTACCGGGATAAACAACTCGCCTCCGCCGTCACTGAGAACGAGCAGTTGATAGAAGCTCAATGGCCGCTCGGCAATCGTCTTCTCGACGATTGCGCCAATCAAGCATGGCCCCTGAGAGGGATAAACGATTTTACTCCCCGGCGTCAGTAACAAATTAGTCTCCTCTCCAAGCCTGATGCGAGTTCCGCAGAATGATGAACTCCCCGGTTGGTGAGCTGAAGGATTCAGGTGGTCTGGAAAATTCCAGAGAAGCTGAAGGAAAGAGTAAGCTAAGCTCTTAGCACTTTAACCCTACCTGTATATCAGGAGGGTGTCAACCATAGCCCGTTCGTGACCTTGCGCAAGCGTATGGTTTCTTTGCTGTGAGTTGATAATTGACCTGACCCTGCTGTTGTGCGGGGTGTAGGTCAGAGGGTTACGGACAGGCTCCATACGATGCCGAGGCTCCCCGGTCTGCCTCTCTGGAATGCAAAATCATGAAAGTTGGAGCGCTCTCCTGCCGAGGTGAGTCAGGCTGATATTGGTCATTCGGTGCGGCGTATTGTTGATGCCTCTGGTCACTACCGCACCGCCAATCAACCGCTCACGCTTCATGAAAATCAAGTATTCGAGAATCTCTCCGGTTTCAGAGAGATGTCTCAGATCATCATCCTGGAGCGGTAGAACCCCGCGATCCATGCATGCATTAATCTCGCATAGTATTGCATATATCAATTCTTGATCGAACGATCTCATTTCCATCTCTCACCTCAACAGGCGCTCAGGCCAGAGCCGAAACCAAAGAATGGCCAGGCAGAGAGTAGCTGTCGTTTACTGCATTCCAACCTGTGTCGCACGCCGCGCTTCCTGCTGTACGACTTCTTTGGTTGGTCGGACATCACTTGCCAGCCGCAAGGCTTTGAGGCCACGGATGACATACCACCCCAGGTCAATCTGCCACCAGCGGCGACCGAAGCGCGCCGCGTTGGCGTCGGCGTGGTGATTCCTGTGCCAATTCTCTCCCCAGGCACCGAATTGCAAAGGCCCCAGCCACCAGATGTTGCGGCTAGAGTCTACGCCCTCGGGCAGGCCCGGCGTCATATGCAACAGGCTATTGACGAACATCTGAAGGTGCAAACAGTAGACCAGCCGGATCGCCCCGACCCAGAAGAAGGCTTGCCAGCCGAAAGCCAGCCCGGCGAAGATGGCCAGCGCAATAATCGGGATTTGCAGCCGCCGCCAGACACGATACCGCCGCCGGTCCAGGTCTGGGCACCAGCGCCGTACTTCGCTGCCCGACCATTGATAGACCCAGCGGATGTGCGCCCACCAGAAGCCGCCATGCCGCGGGCTCGAAACGTCCTCGGCGGTGTCGGCTTTAGCATGATGGTGACGATGATTGGCCACCCACGACATCGGCTCTCCCGAGGCGTTACAGATGGTAAAAAAGATGAGGATATTCTCAACAACCGCATTCAACCGCAAAGAGCGGTGCGCCAGCGACCGGTGATAACAGACCGAAGTTCCTACGCCGCCAACTGCCGCAATGGCCATGGTCGCTACCAGCACACTCAAACCGGGCACCGGATGGAGAATCAGCCCCAACAGCGCGAGCGCGTGAATAAAAACGACATAGAAGAATACCGCACCGTTGCCCTTAGAAAACTGCCACCAGGGGCGTGCCCAGGGGCGCTCGTCTGTCAGTTCGGATGATTTCATATGCTGATCCTCGGTGCTTCAACAGCGGATTCTGCCGCAGTAGATTGGTTTAGCGGCGCTAGTCGGTCATGCTGTTGCCCGGTCAGCCCCGTATGATCCAGCTAGGCCAGTGCGGGCGAGAAGGATAAAAATCAAATAGCTGCCTTATAAAACCGGAATAGAGGGACTCGGCAGCATTCTGCCAAGCCCCTCTGCGAGACCTTAATAGCGGTTGTAGCCGCCACGATCTCTGGAGCCACCGCCGGCGCCACGGCGACCTCCATTACTGCCGCCACGGCTGTTTGAACGGTCCTCGCGCGGGCGCGCTTCGTTGACGGTCAGTGCGCGGCCATTGAGTTCGGCGCCATTGAACTGCGTAATGGCTTTATCAGCAGCCTCGTTGCCCATCTCCACAAAGGCAAAGCCCTTCGAACGTCCGCTATCGCGGTCGGTGATGATCGAAGCCGATTCGACCTCGCCTGCCTGTTCAAACAGGGTGGTGAGATCGCTTTCTGTCGTCTGGTACGACAGGTTTCCAACAAATATTCTCTTAGACATGTTTCTCCTGAAACGGTTAGGAGGAAGTTCGAGGCTTAGTGGAAAGGAAATGCAATCGAGGCCAATACTTTCCAAACAGCGGCGTGTTCCTAAAACCATAATAAGCAAAAGCACACAGGCTCATGCAGGACTCTTTCATGCTAGCAGGTTCATCGGATGAAGTCGAGATAATTGCGCGGAGGGCGTATTGCCCCTGGGGCGCTGGGCAAAGTCGCTAGGCATCCCTAAGATCTGCCAATAACGGCACGTTCTACCGCCGCCTCACTCCACCCGATTCCTCCATTAAATCAATACGCTGGAGAGATAAGGGGCTCTACGCCATCCCAATGGAGCTTTGAACCTATAAATGATGGCTGTTATCCACAAGCGGTGATATAGTCCTTCACCGAAAGGTGGTAGATCATGAAAAACATCAAACAGTGGATTGCTCTCTGCCAGACCTGCAACTGGTGTGGCGCAAAGTCCAGAGAAGAAAGTGCCCCCAAGAAGGAGAAAGAAAACCATCTCAAGAGCCACCCGGCACACAAAGTACGTGTCCTGGTTACTGGCGGATAAGGCATCGCCCTTTCTTCACGCTCTATCGCTGATCATCTACGCCATCCTTTCAACTATCGCACCTGATGTCTGGACACATTTGGAATTTGGCGAGTGGAATGAGTTATTCACTCTGTAGAGAATTGGGTTGTGAAAGCTCAAAACTCTACTCCAACTCGCCTGCTTGAGTATATCAACTTGATCTTTGACAACGCACACGGCCATCAACGTAACGCCATCTGTGACTTTGTCCTCGCCCTGCTCTCGACCCAAAATTGCTGTCAGGCGGCGCTAGCTCGCTTCTTCGATAACTTTGAAGCCGCCAGCAGGCGCCTG
>JBJMGU010000262.1:0-53352 GCA_045807765.1 Blastocatellia bacterium | reverse complement strand
GCTCGGCTTGCCCCAGCTACGAATCATGTCGCTGAATATCGTCTTGCGGTACAAGGATAGGCAGAGCGATCCGCAACAGATTGGCCGTGACCTCAAGGTGCGCGCGGTGGTGACCGGGAGGGTTCTTCAGATCGGCGATGTCTTGAGCATCAAGATCGAGATGATTGATGCAATGGACGGCTCGTACCTTTGGAACCAGCAGTACCATTGCAGGATCCAGGATATCTTCAAAGTGCAGGAAAAAATATCCCGAACCATCTCGGAGAAACTACAAGTCAGAATAAACTATGAGCATGAGAAGCAATTGGCCAAGCGTCATACCGATAACACCGGGGCTTATAAGTTATATCTGAAGGGCCGTTATTTCTGGAACAAGAGGACGACAGAAGACCTGAAAAGGGGCTTGAGTTATTTTCAACAGGCCCTCCGGGAGGATGCCGATTATGCGTTGGCTTATGCCGGGCTGGCCGACTCTTATATTCTGCTCGCAAGCTATAACGTTCTGCCGCCGGTCGATGGCCTTCTAAAAGCAAAGGCCATGGCCTTAAAGGCGCTTGAGCTGGATGATACGCTCATTGAAGCTCGCGCCTCGCTGGCACTGGCCAAGGTAAACTATGACTGGGACTGGGCCGGTGCCCAAAGGGAATACAAGCGCATCATTGAGATGAACCCAAACTATGCGACGGCGCATCACTGGTATGGACTGTTCCTGGTAAGGCTGGGCCATTTTGACGAGGCCCTGGTCGAACTGGAACGCGCCCAGGATTTAGAGCCCTTCTCTCTGATTATAAGCGCGAATATCGCTAGAACTTTTTATTATCGGGGCCAGTACGAGAAGGCCATCGAGCAGTGTCTTGAGACCTTAGAGCTGGACCCGAACTTTATGGCGGCGAAGTCCGCTTTAGCGTTGGTCTATTCGCGCGCAAGATCGTTCGATCAGGCGAGCGCGATCTGGCGAGAAATCATGTGTGTTGTTGGGGATGATCCTGAGGCCATGGCCTTCTTCGGAAATTTCTGCGCCTCAGCGGGCCAGAGAGAGAAGGCTGTGGAATTGATCGATAAACTTGAACATATATCGAAATCAAGGTATGTCTCCCCATTCAATTTCGCCCTCATCTACGCTGAACTTCAAGAGAACGATCAAGCCTTCCGATGGTTAGATAAAGCGTATGAAGAGCGTTCCGATTTGCTAAGCTGGCTCAAAGTCGTTCCCGCATTGGACAGTCTCAGATCAGACCCGCGATTCCAAGAGCTGCTCGAGCGCATCGGTCTCGCGCAGTTTGTTCCCACCCCGTAAGCTGAATCCGCATAGTCCAAACGGCGCGGGCTTGAACTGACGCGGCCAGCAAAATAGAATGCACGGCGACTTTGAAATCCCACACACCTGGAGGTTGCCTTGCACGGTCGAAATCATCTCAGGTTGGCTGCCCGCTTCGTCTTCGCCTCGCTTTTCCTGTGCATTGCTGCGAATGCCTATGCGCAGACGGCGCCGCCGCTGCCGGAAAAGTTCACACTTAAGAAATCCGGGCTTGAGCTTGAGCGCCGCACGCAATCGGGATCATTCTTTGATGTGGTGGGCCGGCGCTCGGCGCTTTTCGGCTACGAGAACCGCGCGATGGAAGCGTGGGTCTACCCGCTGAAGATACTCGACGACTTTCAGCTCTCGTTCAACCTCGAAGGCTACCCGCTAGACATTCACGGCCCCGACATCATGGTTTCGATCAAGGCGCGGCCCGAAGCGACCATCTTTACTTATTCGCATGCGGCCTTCACTGTGCGGCAGATCGTCTATGCGCCCGTAGACGAGCCGGGGCTAGTCATGCTGCTCGACATCGATTCGGTCTTGCCGATGACGATCACCGGCTCATTCCGCCCGAAGCTGCGCTTGATGTGGCCGGCGGGATTCGAGACCGGCTATATCGGCTTTGACGAAAGCGCTCACGCCTACTTCCTCGGCGAAGAGTCGCGCCGCTTTGCCGCCTGGGTCGGCTCGCCCGGCGCCCGCGAGGTGTCGCTGCAACCTTATCAGGAAGAGCCGCGCGACCTGCCTGTGCGCTTTGTCATCGAGACCTCGCCCGCCGAGATGCGCTCGCGTTTCATCCCTATCGTCATCGCCGCAAGCACCGAAGGCCGTGATAAGGCGCGCGCCGCTTATGACAAGCTGCTTGCCAACGCGCAGTCGTTTTATGACCGCAACGTGGATTACTACGCGCGGCTTACGAACGACACGACGAGCATCAGCACGCCCGACGAGCGATTGAACACCGCATTCGCGTGGGCAAAGGTCGGCGTTGATAAAGGCGTCGCCACCAACCCGATGATGGGGACAGGATTGATTGCCGGCTTTCGCACTTCAGGTGAAAGCGAGCGCCCCGGCTTCGCGTGGTTCTTTGGCCGCGACTCGATGTGGACGACGCTGGCGATTAACTCGTACGGCGATTTTGCGGTGACCCGCACGGCGCTTGACTTCCTTAAACAGTACCAGCGGGCCGATGGCAAGATTCCTCACGAAATCTCGCAAAGCGCGCCGCTGATCCGCTGGTTCACCGACTATTCTTATCCGTGGGCGAGCGCCGACGCGACGCCGCTCTACATCATTGGCCATGCCGATTACTGGCGGGCGAGCGGCGACACAGACTTCATTCGCAAGAACTGGGATTCGATTGTCAACGCCTATCGCTTCACGGCAAAGACCGATACGGACGGCAATGGCTTGATCGAAAACACCGGCGTCGGCCACGGCTGGGTCGAAGGCGGCGCGCTCTATCCGCCGCACGAAGAAATCTACATGCAGGGCGTCTGGATGGAGGCGCTCAATGGGCTGGCCGAGATGGCCGAAGCCGTAGGCGACCGATTGATTCCTGCCGAAGCCCGGGCCGCCATCGAGCGCACACGCAAAGCCACAGAGCAGACCTACTGGCTCCCGCCGCAAGGGTATTACGCGTTCGCCACCCATCGCCCGAAGACGACGCCAAGCCAGGCAGAGCCCGGCCCGCGCCGCGACCTGCGCCAACAGCGGCTCAACGAATTGGCCAAAGTCAGCCTGATTGACGAAGACACGGTGCTGCCGGCGGTGCCGCTCTGGTGGCAGACGCTCGACGCGACGCGCGCCGACGCCGAGATCGATCATCTCGGCAGCGGCCAGATGGCGACCGACTGGGGGGCGCGAATCATCTCGAACCGCAGCCGATTGTATGACCCGCTGTCGTATCACTACGGCTCTGTGTGGCCGTTGTTCACCGGCTGGGCCGCTGTCGGAGCGTATCGCTATGGCCGCTCGTCTGTCGGCTATCAGGCGTTGATGGCGAACGCGCTGCTGACTTATGCGAACGCGCTCGGCTACGTCACCGAGTTGTTGTCAGGCGATTATCAATCGGCCTTTGGGCGCTCGTCGCATCATCAGGTGTGGTCAGAAGCGATGGTCATCTCGCCGACGATTCGCGGCCTGTTCGGACTTGAAGCGCGTGACGGCGGACGGACATTGCGCTTTGCGCCACAGATACCGGCGGATTGGAATGGCGCGATGGTCAGAAACTTTGCCGCCGGGCCTGCGCGATATGATCTATCGATTGAGCAAGTGGCCGGCGTCGCCACGGCTCGCATCACCCAGCGCAACGCGAACACGAATACCGGCGGCGTGACACGCATGATCATCGCACCGGCCTTCCCGCTCGACGCGCAGCTTAAATCAGCGACGGTCAATGGACGAGCTGCGAAATTTGAGATCAGGCGCGCCGGCGACGTGCAGTTTGCTGAAGTCTCGATTGGCAACCCGACCGCCTCAACCGAAGTGGTCATCTCCTATATCGAAGGCACGCGCGTCTATGCCGAGTCGCAACCGCTGGTTGCCGGCGCGATCAGTCAAGGCTTACGCATCCTGCGGTCGCGCGCTGACGCGACGGCGCTCCATCTGACCGTCGAAGGACTCGGCGGGCGCAATTACACAGCGACCGTACGAACACCGAAGCAAGTCGGCGCGACCGCAGGCGTGACCTTTAATCTATTGAAAGCCGATGAGCCACAATTAACAATTCGCTTCGATGGCCCGCCGAACGAATACGTGCGGCGCGAGCTGGTTTTGCCGCTGAGCGCAAGAAGATGAGGCTAAATGACGTTGTTGGCGAAAACCACGGCGACCCTGCGCTTCAATTTTCGATCCAATGTTTGACCGGAAGCGAGAGAAGTGGATAGCGCCGCCGAAGCTCGGCGACGCGCCCGGCATATTCGCTGCGCGGGAACTGGCCCGCCTTGAGCCTGGCCTTCAGCGCCCGAATCTCGTAGACGTACAGGTCGTTGATAAAGTCACGGATCAACTCGGGCGGCGTATTAGCGTGTGGCGCGATACCGTGCCGCGCCAGCTCGACCAAAACGCTTTCGCGATACTTAAAGGCCATGCGTTTGCTATGTAGGGCAATCTAACAGATTGCCCTACACCCGCAAAGCGACGCTTGACTAAAAACGGAAAAGCGATACAATCGCGCGCAAGTCGCTCATGCGCGACCATGTAATTTTGCTAACTTTGACAGAGGCGGGCTGAATTCGATGCATACCACGCCGCAACATTCGCCGCTCGATTGGATCGCCCTGACCTTCGTGGCCGGCGTCGGCTCGCGCACCGCGGCCATGTTGATCGAGCGCTTCGGCTCGCCGTCGGCCTGTTTCGAAGCCTCTACAGCGGCGCTCGCAGCCACCGGCCTGCGCCGCGAATCGATTGATGCGCTCAAAGGTAGCGAGGTGCGCGAGCAAGCCGCCGAGCAATTGCGCAAGCTCGAAGCCATCGGCGGTGAGGTCATCACGCTCAATGATGCGCGCTACCCGCGACTGCTGCGCGAGACCTTCGATCCCCCCATCCTGCTTTACAGTCGAGGCGACATTGCGCGGGCGTTTGCGCAGCCGGCGCTGGCGATTGTCGGCTCGCGGCACTGCTCGACCTACGGGCGCAATGTCGCCGAACTGCTGGGGCGCGAGCTGGCCGAGCGCGGCATCACGGTCGTATCGGGACTGGCGCGCGGCATCGATGCGGCGGCGCATCAAGGAGCGCTTGACGGGCGCGGCCTGACAGTCGCCGTGATGGGCACAGGGCTCGATACGATCTACCCGAAAGAGAACCGCAAGCTCGCCGAGCGCATTGCCGAAAGCGGCGCGTTGCTCACGGAATTCCCGCTCGAATCGCCGCCGCTGCCGCAGCACTTCCCGTTTCGCAATCGCGTCATCAGCGGCATCACGCTCGGGGTGCTGGTCGTCGAAGGGGCCGAGCGTAGCGGTTCGCTGATCACTGCGCGCATGGCGATGGAGCAGGGGCGCGACGTTTTTGCGGTGCCCGGCAACATCACCTCGGCGAAAAGCTTCGGCCCGAACACCTTAATTAAAGATGGCGCCAAGCTGGTGCAGACCTGGCGCGATATCGTCGAAGAACTACCCTTTGAGATCAAAGCCGCAATCCTTGCGACCGAGCGCCCTGAAAGCAGCCCGGCGCAATTGCAATTTGACGATGTGACGCTTACGGAAGGCGAGCGTGCCGTGCTGGCAACCCTGCGCGAAGATGACGCGACGCAAATCGATGAGTTGATCGCGCGGGCGACGCTCTCACGCGGTGAGTTGATGAGCGCGCTGCTGACGCTAGAGATGGCGGGCCGCATCCGCCAATTGCCAGGTAAGTCTTTCGTAAAGAAGCTTTAAGGCGGCTACGTCTGATAGGGCGGCGGCGGCCATACTTGACACCTTAGAAAAGCCGACGCTAAAGTGGATTGTTTGAATGTCTTGTTAGAAAGTTGACAAACGAGCGGCGTCTCGTGATCGAGACGCGGGTGTTGATAGATTATGGTAAAAGCACTGGTAGTTGTTGAGTCACCCTCGAAAGCCAAGACGATAAATAAGTACCTGGGAACCGATTTCAAGGTGCTGGCCTCGGTCGGCCACGTCAAGGATTTGCCCAAGAAAGGCATCGGCATCGATTTCGATAATAACTTCGAGCCGACTTATGAAGTCATCCCCGGCAAAGAGAAAGTGATTCGCGAATTGAAGGCTGCCGCTAAAGAGGTTGACACCATCTATGTCGCCACCGACCCTGACCGCGAGGGCGAGGCCATCGGCTGGCACATCAAAGAAGAGCTGGAAGGGCGCGGCAAGAATAAGAAGACCGTGCGCCGTGTGCTGTTCAACGAAATCACCAAGTCGGCGATTCAAGAATCGTTCCGTCATCCCACGGACATCGATGAAAACCTCGTCAACGCGCAACAGGCGCGGCGCTTGCTCGACCGCATTGTCGGCTATCAGGTGTCGCCGCTGCTGTGGGACAAGGTGCGAAGGGGGCTGTCGGCGGGCCGCGTCCAATCAGTCGCTCTGCGTCTGGTCGTCGAGCGCGAGCGCGAGATTCAAGCCTTCATCAAGTCCGAATATTGGACAATCACCGCTAATCTTGCGGCCAAGCTGCCGCCGCAGTTCGACGCACGCTTGCTGCGCATCGAAGACAAGACCGTTAAGACGACCGACTTCAACCCGTCGTCACCCGACGCGGCAGTCGCCGATTACGGCGTCAAGAAGAACGAGATTCATATACGCGAGGAACGCCAGGCGCAAGAGCTGATCGCAGACATCGAGCGCCAGCGCTTCATCGTTTCCGCAGTCACGACCAAAGAGAAGAAGCGCAACCCTGTGCCGCCGTTCATCACCTCGAAGCTGCAACAGGAAGCCTCGCGCAAGCTGCGCTTTCCGGTGAAGAAGGCCATGCAGGTCGCCCAGCGGCTCTACGAGGGCGTTGATCTCGGCGCTGAAGGCACGGTCGGCTTGATCACTTATATGCGAACCGACTCGACGCGCGTCGCCGACACGGCGCTCGCCGAAGTGCGTGATTACATCGGCGGCCAGTACGGCACCGAGTACCTGCCGGAAAAGCCTGTCTTCTATCGCTCGAAGAAGGGCGCGCAGGATGCTCACGAAGCCATCCGCCCGACTTCGGCGATGCGCACTCCTGACCAGATGGCGCGCTATCTGGGCAAAGACGAGCTGGCGCTTTACAAGCTGATCTGGCAGCGCTTCGTTGCGTCGCAGATGATGCCGGCCATACTCGATCAGACGACGATTGACATCAAGGCGGGCGAGCGTTACCTGTTCCGCGCCACCGGCTCGGTCGTCAAGTTCAGCGGCTTCCTGGCGGTCTACGAAGAAGGCAAGGACGAGAAGGATGAAGAGGACGAAGAGGCCGAGCACAAACTGCCGAAGGTCGAGCAGGGCGAAGAGTTGAAGCTGAAAAAACTCGACCCCGAACAGCACTTCACCGAGCCGCCGCCGCGCTTCACCGAGGCAACGCTTGTAAAAGCGCTGGAAGAGAAGGGCATCGGGCGGCCTTCGACTTACGCGGCGATTATGACGGTCATCCAGGATCGCGAGTACGTCGAACGCAAAGAGGGGCGCTTTGTGCCCACAGAGCTTGGCTTCATCGTTAACGACCTGTTGGTGTCGAGCTTCGACGACCTGTTCAACGTCGAGTACACGGCGCACATGGAAGGCGAGCTGGACGAGATCGAAGAAGGCAAGATGGTGTGGACCGAGGCGTTGGCCGAGTTTTACGAGAAGTTCACTAAAGACCTGGCCGCGGCTAAAGAAACGATGCGCGATGTGAAGCGCCAGGAGATCATCACCGACGAGGTCTGCGACAACTGCGGCTCGAAGATGGCGATCAAGTTCGGGCGCTATGGCCAGTTCCTCGCCTGCACCAATTACCCGGAGTGCAAGACGACGCGCGACATCTCGAAGCCGCACGACGAGGCCGGCCAGGAGACACATGCCGAGGCGCAGGAAGAGACCTGCGAAAGCTGCGGTCGCCCGATGCAGATGAAACGCGGGCGCTTTGGTCAGTTTTTGGCCTGCACCGGTTACCCCGATTGCAAGACGACGCGCAAGATTCAAAAGGGCGGCAAGATCGCGCAGCCCGACGTTGTGCTTGAAGAGTTGTGCCCGAATTGCGGCAAGCATCTGGTGGTCAAGGCAGGCCGCTATGGCCCGTTTACGGCTTGCTCGAATTACCCCGAGTGCAAGTACATAAAGAAAGAGACGACGGGTGTTGCCTGCCCTGAATGCGGCGGCGAGATCGTTGTCAAGAAAGGCCGCGGCAAGCGCGCTTTTTACGGCTGCTCGAATTATCCGAAATGCAATTTCGCGGTGTGGGATAAGCCCATTGCCCAGGCCTGCCCGGCTTGCGGCGCGCGCTTCATGCTCGAAAAGATGAACAAAGATGGCAGCCGTTACTTGCAATGCCGCGAGGAGGGCTGCAAGCACAAAGAGCCGCTGCCGGATGCGCCCGCCGAAGGCCAGCCCGAAAAGAAACGCGCCGGGCTGACCGCTTGAGCGAATGCCGCTTGGGGGAACAGAGAATAATCAGCGAATGAAGAAAGGGCGAGTGATCTCGCCCTTTCTTTTTTTGAGCGTCGCCGATTGACCGCGTCGGCAGCGAGCCGTTAGAGTTGCGAAGCACCTTACACGAGCATGGAGATGGCAATGGGCAAAAAGCGCGTCACCATCATCTTTCTACTGACGCTCACGGCGTTCGCGCTCTACCTCTGCTACAAGCTGTTTCAGCCTTTTTTGACGCCGATGCTGTCGGCGCTGGTCATCAGTATCGTCTTCTTTCCGGTACACGCGCGCATCCAGGAACTGGTGCGCCGCCCGAGCCTGGCGGCGTTGTTATCGACCGTCCTGGTTACGCTGATCATCATCCTGCCCGCCGTCATGGTGCTGGCCGCAGTGACCAAAGAGATTTCCGGCCTGATCACGCTGATCGATCAGAAGAGCACCGAAGTAGGCGGCTATGGCTCATATTTTGGCCAGTTGACTGACAGAGCGATCAACTGGGCGAGTCAGTATGTTGACCTCTCTCAGATCAACCTGCGCGAGACGCTGCGCAGCCGGCTCGAAGGCTTGAGCCGCTTTCTGCTCAATGAGCTGACGGTCATTCTCGGCAGCATCACGTCATTCGCCTTTGACGCAGTGATCACGATCTTTACTTTGTTTTTCTTGTTTCGCGAGGGGCGGACGTTAATGCGGCGGCTGGCAGCGATAATGCCGCTGACGCCGCCGCAAGTTGACAAGCTTTTCACCGGCATCGAAAACACGATCATCGGCACGGTCTACGGCGGGCTGGTCGTCGCGGCGGTGCAGGGCGCGCTGGTGGGCCTGGCGCTCTGGCTATTTCATATTCCGTCGCCCGTCCTCTGGGGTGTTGCCGCCGCCTTCTTTGCATTGCTGCCAGTCGTCGGCACGGCAGCCGTCTGGTTGCCGGCGGCGCTTTACTTATTGGCATCCGGCCACTGGGTGCAAGCGGTCTTACTGGCAATCTGGGGGGCGTTGTTCGTCGGCTCGATTGATAACGTGCTCAGGCCATACCTGATCAGCGGGCGCGTCGAGATGCACACGCTGTTGATCTTCTTCGCCGTCCTGGGCGGCGTCAGCGTCTTCGGCTTTCTCGGCCTGTTCATCGGCCCGGTGATCGTCGCCATCACCACGACGCTGCTGTCGATGCTCAGAGAAGAAGGCCGCACCTGGATGCAGAGCCTGCGCGAAGACCCGCCTGCCTTACCCCAGCCTGATGTTGTCGGCGATTGACACGTCGGCCAGCGACCGATGACGAATGAACGAGGATTAGGAACAATTAATCAGATGAACGATCTTGCACCGAATGATTACGAAGCGTTCCGCAAGTTGGCCGAAGAGGGCACGGTCGTGCCGGTGATGCGCCGCGTGATGGCCGACCTGCTGACGCCAGTGGCGGCTTACTTGAAGATTCAGCGCCATAGCCCTTACTCGTTCCTGCTCGAATCGGTCGAAGGCGGCGAGAAAGTCGCGCGCTACTCGTTTCTCGGCTTCAATCCCGAAACCATCGTGCGCAGCCGCGATGGCCGGGTGACGATAGAAACAGCCGAGGGCACGGAAGCGACCGACGAGCCGATGCTCGCCGTGCTGCGCCGCCTGTCGGGTAAGAACATTCCTGTGCGCCTGCCCGACCTGCCGCCGTTCGTCTGCGGCGCGGTCGGCTATATGAGCTATGACGCGGTGCGCTGGTTCGAGCGCATTCCTGATGCGCACGCCAACGATTTAGACCTCGACGATGCGGTGATGATGTTCTTTTCGCGCATTCTGGCTTTCGATCACGTGCGCCACCAGATTCACCTGATTGCCAATGTTTTCACAGACGGGCGCACCAGCAATCTCGAAATGGATTACCAGCGCGCCATAGACGACATAGACGCGCTGGCCGCGCAGCTCGAAGACCCTATCGAGCCGCTGCCGCGCAGTCAGGCCCCGGAGGATAAGAAGCTGCGCTCGAACATGAACAAGGAGCAGTTCGAGCAGGCGGTCGTGCGCGCCAAAGAGTACATCAAGGCCGGCGACATTTTTCAGGTCGTCCTCTCGCAACGCTTTCACGTCGGCCTGAACGCGCACCCCTTTGAAGTTTACCGTGCGTTACGCGTCGTCAACCCATCGCCTTACATGGTTTACCTGAAGCTCAACGACCGCGCCGTGATCGCGGCGTCGCCGGAGATGCTGGTGCGCGCCACGGGCCGCCGCCTGGAGTACCGCCCTATCGCCGGCACCGCCCGGCGCGGCGCCACCGAAACCGAAGACCTGCTGCTCGGCGAAGAATTGCGCGCCGACGAAAAGGAAGTCGCCGAGCATGTCATGCTCGTAGACCTGGGGCGCAATGATCTGGGGCGAGTTGCCGATTACGGCTCGGTCGAGGTGACCGACCTGATGATTATCGAACGCTACTCGCACGTCATGCATCTGGTGTCGGGTCTCAAGGCGCGGCTGCGACCGGGCAAGGACCGCTTCGACGCGCTCGCCGCGTGCTTCCCGGCGGGCACCGTAAGCGGCGCCCCCAAAGTGCGCGCCATGCAGATTATCGAAGAGCTTGAGCCGACGCGGCGCGGCATCTATGCCGGCGCGGTGATGTACCTGGATCATTCGGGCAATCTCGATTCCTGCATCGCCATCCGGACGGTCTTTGTGAAAGGCGAGCGCGCTTACATTCAAGCCGGCGCCGGCATCGTCGCCGACTCGATCCCCGAACGCGAGTACGTCGAAACCGTCAACAAAGCTCGCGCCATGCTGCAAGCCATCGAGATGGCTGAGAAGAGTGATGAGTGACAAGCGCAAGAGCGACGCGTCGCCTTTTGTCCCTTGACCCGGAGCGCTGCGGGTCATTAAGATAGGCGACCGTCAGCCAGATAATGCGACGCCAACAATCAGGCGTGAAGCCAATCAGGTTAGGCCGGGGCTGCCCCTCACTCCAGAGCACCGGCGCACAGGCTCCGATACAAAGGCTATCATCGAGGTGTAATGGGTATTATGAAACGAGCACGGGCATTCTTCTTCATTCTCTGCATTATTGTATCCACGATATCGGCTCATGTCATTGCCGCGCGGCAGGCGCCCCCGGTTAACAGTCAGGCACAGGCGAGTAGCGAGGCGCGCGGCTTTCTCGACAGCGCGGTCACGGTGCATGCCGCCGGGCGCATGAATCCGTTTATCAACCTGCGCGACGGCCACGGACTGCCGGTTGATTATCAGGGTAATGCGCAGGCGGTCGCCGCTTTGCGCAATAACAGCGCGCCGCCGCTGGCGCTCTGCTCGGCTGACTTTGACGAAGACGGCATGCCCGACCTTGTCACAGGCTACGCCGGCAATGGCGGGGGTCTGATTGTCATGCAACGTGGCGACGTGGATGCGGTCTATCCCAACACCCCCGATGCTGTCGCGCACCAGGCGCAGATGCGCGCCGTGTCGCCAGAAGCGGCCACGCCGCCCTCGCCGTTTCTACTGGACGCCAATATCACGGCGGTTGCCGTAGCGCCACAGTTTATGGCGGCGGGCGATTTTGACGCCGATGGCCACGCCGATTTAATCACCTGCGACGTTGGCGCTGCGGCACTGGCTTTCTTGAAAGGTGATGGACGCGGCAGCCTGAGCGTCGGCAAATCCATCTCGCTGCCGGGCAAAATCACTGCCATCACGGTCGCTGATGTGAATCGCATGGATGGGCTGGCCGACATCGTCGTTGCCGTCACGACCGCGGGCGGTGCGCGCCTGCTGGTGTTTGAAGATCGCTTCGGGGCGCTTCAAGCCGAGCCCGATAGCATCGATTTGCCCGCCGCGGCTACTGCTCTGGCCGTCGCGCAGCTTGACGACAGTTACCCTTTAGACATTGTGGCGGCCTGCGGACGCGATCTGCTAATCGTTCACGGAAGAGACCGCCACGGCGCGACGCTCGCGGGCCAGGCCGATGATGCGAATCAGCCGAGCGTCACTCGTGTCGGGCTGGCTTATAACATCGCGGCGCTGGCGGCAGGCGATCTGCTTGGGGATTACCATACGGAGCTTGCGGCGCTTGCCGGCGATGGCGTCTGCCACATATTGGCGAAAGCCTCGAACTGGCAGGAAGCCGCCGCCGTGCAGTTGCCAGTGAGTCAAAAGCAAGCGACAAGCACTCTGTCACCGTCGTTGCTCGCCGTGCGCCTGTCGAGCAGCAAGAAAGCCGACCTGCTCTTCGTGGATCGCGCTGCCGCTCGCCTGCAATTTGCTCTGAGCGATGCGGCTGAATCCACAACGACAGCACAGGCCATGCACTACGCCGGGACCCTTGATGTCGAAGGCGCGCCGGTCACTGTCTTGCCCATGCGTTTGAACTCGGACGGGCTTGACGATCTGGTCGTCCTGCGCGCCGGGGCGAGCTTGCCTACGGCGCTGACGAGCGCGCCGCTCACAACCTACACGGTGATGAACACCGATGATTCTGGGAGCGGCTCGCTGCGCCAGGCCATCCTCGATGCGAATCAAAACGCCGGCGCCGACTCGATCAGCTTTAATATCGCTGGTAGCGGGGTGCAGACAATCAATCTGCTGTCGGCTTTGCCCTCTAGCTTTGGCGTCGTGACGATTGATGGCACGACACAGTCCGGCTTCAGCGGCACGCCGCTCATTGAGTTGAACGGCAGCGGCGCCGGCGACCTGAGCGTCGGCCTCAATATCACCGCCGGCAGCTCTGTCGTGCGCGGTCTGGTGATCAACCGTTTCGATGGCACAGGCATCTCGCTTGGAGGCGATAACAACCATGTCGAAGGCTGCTACATTGGCACCAGCGCTAACGGCAGCTCTATGCAAGGCAATGGCGAGCAGGGCGTGTCGATCAACAACAATTCTAATAACACCGTCGGCGGCACGACGGCGGCAGCGCGCAACGTCATTAGCGGCAGCTCGGCCAACGGCGTGCTGGTCCTCGGCTCGGCTTCAGGCAATCTCATTCAGGGCAACTACATCGGCACCAACGCCGCAGGCACCGGATCGTTCGGCAATGCGGGCGACGGTATCGAGATGGTCAGTGGTGGCAACAGCGTCAGCAACTGCACCATCGGCGGCACCACTGCCGGCGCCGGAAATGTCATCAGCGGCAACAACGGTTCGGGCATCCAGTTCTTTGGCGTCGGCACGGGTAATCTGATTCAAGGTAATCTCATCGGCTTGTCGGCCACCGGCACGCAATCTGTCGGCAACTCACTCGTCGGCGTTGTGGTTACCGACGCCACCAGCACGACCATCGGCGGCAGTGTCGCAACCGCCAGAAACGTGATCTCCGGCAACGGCACCGAAGGCGTGCGCATCAACGACGCGACAGCGAACCATAATTTCGTCAAGGGGAATTATATCGGCACCAAGATTGATGGCGTGACGCCACAACCGAATGGTGCCGACGGCATCTTTCTCCTCAATAGCGCCAACAACAATCAGATCGGCGGCGTGACGGGCGAAGGCAACCTCATCGCCTACAATCTTGGTGCCGGCGTGGGTATCGAAACCGGCACCGGCAACGCCATTCTCACTAATACGATTACTGCCAATCATGGCTTAGGCATAGACCTCGCGCCGGATGGCGTCAATGCGAACGACACAGGCGACGGCGACAGCGGCCCGAACAATCTCCAGAATTATCCGGTGCTGCAAACTGCCAACAGCCTTGTCGGCGGCGGCGCGACGGTGCAAGGCACGCTCAACAGCACGGCGTCAGCGACCTTCACGATTCAGTTCTTCGCCAACGACTCGTGTAACAGTTCGAGCAATGGCGAAGGGCAAATCTTTCTCGGCTCGACCAGCGTGATGACCAACGGCAGCGGCAACGCGACGATCAATGCGACGCTGCCGACCGCGGCGACGAGCGGGCAATCGATCACCGCGACGGCGACCGATGCGCAAGGCAACACGTCAGAGTTTTCGGCCTGCATCGCTTACGGCGCGGCAGACCTGAGCGTCGCCCAGATGGTATCGCCATCGCCTGCGCTTGCCGGTACGACCGTCACCTACACGATCACCGTGACCAACAACGGGCCGGATGCCGCGCAAGCGATCACGGTGACAGATAACTTGCCGGCCACGGTCGTCTTCGTTAACTGCTCGGCGAGCGGCGGCACCTGTGGCGGCAGCGGCAACAATCGCACCATCAGCTTCGCCTCGCTCGCATCGGGAGCGATGGCGACGGCGACGATCACGGCGACCGTCGGCTGCAATGTGACGAACGGCGCGATGGTTGACAATACGGCGTCGGCTTCAGCGACAACGCGCGATCCGGCGAGCGGCAACAATTCGGCAACCGCCAGCTTCACGGCGTCGAACCCGCCGGCGACGCTTTCGCCGACCGGCGAGACTTTCTCTAGCGACGGCGGCACGGCCTCTGTGCAAGTAACCTTGACCACCAACTGCCCGTGGACGGCGCAGAGCAATGCCAACTGGATCATCATCACGTCAACGTCGGGCGGCAGCGGCAGCGGCCCGCTCGGCTACAGCGTAGGCGCGAATAACACGGGACAGGCTCGCCAGGGTACCATGACGATTGCCGGCCAGACCTTCACCGTCAATCAAACTAACACGCCTTGCCAGCAGGCATTGAGCCCGGCCTCGGCGGTTTACGCGGCGGCAGGCGGCAGCGGCTCGGTGAACGTGACAGCGCTGGTCGGGTGCAGTTGGGCGCCTGTGAGTCATGTCGCCTGGATTACAACGACTGGCAGTGGCTCAGGCAACGGCACATTCAACTACACAGTGCTGGCCAATCCTGACCCCGGCCTGCGCACAGGCACCGTGACCGTCGGTACGGCAACCTTCACCGTAACGCAGAACCCGGCGAGTTGCGTGTTTACGTTATCACCGGTGGCGAAGCTGATGAATGCGGTCGGCAACCAATCGAGCTTTGATCTGCTCTGCGGCGCGGGCTGCGTCTGGACAGCGACGGCTTCGGATAACTGGATCGTCATCACCACCGCTGCCAGCGGCAACGGCCCGGCAACGATTCGCTTCGTGGTTCGCGACAACTTCAGCGCTAACGTGCGCCAGGGAGGCATCAATGTCGCCGGTCAAACGTTGTCAATCGTCCAGGCGGGCAGTGGCCAGCCTGATTGCACCTTCCTACTCAGCGCCGGCAGAGCCCATTACGGCGCCGACGGCGGCGATGACAGCGTGCAACTGACTGCGATTAAGTCTTGCGCATGGGAAGCGGTGAGCAGTGCAGGCTGGGTGAGAATCACTTCGCCAACGGCTGGCAGCGGCTCAGAAACCGTCAACTTCCATGTGGATGCCAACACCTCGCCGTCGGGCCGGGCGGCGACGCTGCGCATCGGCGGGCAGACCTTCAAGATCAAGCAGGCGGGATGTACGCAATGTACTGCGAAGTGAGACGGTCGAGCCAGAGATGACGGCAGCGCACCATCAGACGCGCACCGGCAGGACGTAGAACAGCACGGCGCAGTAATGACAGATGCTGCCGGCGACGACGAAGAGATGCCAGACCGCGTGACTGAACGGCAGCCGCTTCCAGGCGAAGAAGATGACGCCGACTGTGTAGCAGAGGCCGCCGGCAAAGAGCCATGCGATGCCGGCCAGCGGCACGGCGGCAAACAGCGGCTTGATGGCGATCACCGCGATCCAGCCGAGGGCGACATAGCCGATGGTTGAAATGATTTTGAAGCGGTCGCCGTGCATAAACTTGAAGGCAATGCCGGCAAGCGACAGCGTCCAGACTAGCGCAAACAGCGTCCAGCCCCAGAAGCCGCGCAGGTTGATGAGCGTAAACGGCGTGTAGGTTCCGGCGATCAGCAGATAGATGGCCGAGTGATCGAGGATTTGCAGCACGCGCCGCCAGCTCGACTGGTGCAGGCTGTGATAGAGCGTTGAGGCAAGATAAGCGAGAACCAGCGTCAGGCCGAAGATGCTACAACCAATGATATGCCATGCGCTGCCCTGCATAATCGTTAGCACCAGCAAGACAACGAAGCCAGCGACGCTCAACACCAGGCCGACGCCGTGCGTGATGCTGTTGGCCAGTTCTTCGATGAAGGTATTATCGTCGCCCTCGCTCATAGCGCCTCCCATTCGTCTTTATCAATTCCTGCCTGGCGCAGAATCCTTGCTAATAACTCTTTGCCGATGTCGCTCTGATGTGGATTAGGAATACGCAACGTGCGATCCCCGCGAAGCATCAATTGATGCTTGGAACCAGCAAACGGGCCGTCAAAGCCGGCTTTCTTTAAATAGCCAATCAAGTCTGCCCGCTTGATTGGCCCGAAGCGCGGCATCAGGCGACTTCCTTAATGGTCAACGATAACCCGTCCACGACCGGCAACGAGAGGTTGCGCGACACCCGAAACAGAATCCACTCTTCAAGCACTTCTTCTAGCTCGTCCCGGCAAGCTTCGAGCGTTGCCGCATTTGCATAGACGCCATCGAAGCCGGCGATCTCACCATAAAAGCTGGCATCATCCGCGAGCATCTCATACCGGGCCTGTCGCATCGCCGCTTTGATGTATTGTGTGAGCATAATTGATCTCTGAATCAATAAAGAATCTGATACAGCAATCCTACCTGACGAAAGAGCGCAAGACTTCGATGCGCTGGCTCAATTCCTGCGGTGACAGTTGGCGGTACGGTTCCGGGATCATCTCGCGCGAAGTCGCTTCGCGCGCTGCCACCAGTACCTGATATTCGACGGCCATCTCGTCGCGCGCCGGGCTGAATTCGTTGGCCACCTGCTCAAGGTCGGCCTGTGTGACCGCCGCGTGGCTTGCCAGGCGCGCGACCCGGCGAGCGCGAATCAGCATCGATTCGATGTCGGCCCCCGACAGCGTCAGCTTGCTGCGGGTGATCGGCGACCAGTCGCTGATCTCGTGGGTGATCTTGTTCTTGCCAAGCATGGCTTCAACCACCTGCTGGCGGTCTTCTTCCGTTTCGGGATAGAACAACGAGATATGCTCTTCGGCGCGGCCCTGGCGCTTCAGGTCAATTGGCAAGAGGTCGGGCCGGCTGGTCATCAGTATCCACAGGATGCGCCCGCGATTGCGCGTGTCACCCATTGCCGCCGCGAGCTTTGAAAATATTCTCGCATCAACCCCGGAATCGCCGCCGGTTTCGCGCGACCCCAGCGTCGCGTCGGCTTCGTCAACCAGCACGACAATCGGCGCGAGAGTTTGCAGCAGGTTCAATATCTTTTCCAGGTTCGCTTCGCTAGAGCCCACCCAACGCTCGCGGAAATTCTTGAACGCTACGACGTTCATGCCGCAATCGTGCGCGAAGCACATCGCCAGAAAAGTCTTGCCGGTGCCAATCGGCCCCGAGATCAGAATGCCCATCGGCGCTTCTTCGGTGTTGCCGGCGCGGATCGCTTCAGAGATCGACCGCATGTATTCTTTCGCCTTCGCCATGCCGCCGACCGATTCCAGCCCGTAATTGGGCTGCACGAATTCGACCAGTCCAACGCATTCGGCCTCGATCAGTTCTTTCTTCTTCGAGCGAATCTTGTCGAGCGTCAGCCCGTCGGCGTCGCTTGCGGCGCTGCGCAGCAGCGAATTCAGATGCACACGATTGAGCCCCGATGTCATCAGTGACAATTGCTCGTCGGTGACTTCGACTTTCAACTGTGGCAACTGGCCGCGCATATAGCGAATGAACTCCAGCCGCTCGTTATCATCCGGGTAAGCGATCTCGATGGCCGCAAGCCTGGAGTTGTTGCGGATGCGCGGGTGAATCTCGGCGACGCTCTCGCCGATCAGGATGACGATGTTGTCTTTCTTCAACAGCCGTGAGCTGGTGACCCAGCGTTGAAAGGCGACCAGATTCGTGCGGTCTTCGCCTCCCATGTAGCTGACGTCACCCGCCGGAATGATGGTGTCGAGGAAGTTGATCATCACTGCCACCTGATCGCCGTACAACAGGAAATGCTCGATCAACGGCAAGGCGCGCGCCGGGTCTTTCGGCAGGTTACGCATGGCGTCGCGCCCTACGAGCGGGTCGCTGACGCGCAGCAGGGCGGCAAAGGCGCGCTCGGCTTCCTGCGAGCCGAACTTGATGCCTTCGCTGCGATTGTAGGTCAGCAGGTGCTTGGTGCCGACCAGCTCGCGCTGAAGGTAATTCAGCAGGCTGATGTACTCGTTGCCCGAGCGCACCAGATCATAGATATTGTTGTAGAGCAGAAAGTGGCTGGCCTCGCCGGCGTAATACTTGCGCGCCATCTTTTGCGCCCACGCCGGCAGTTGTTCAATTTCGTCGAGTAGTAGTTTCGTGCGTGATGACATAGGGACTAGGGGTCAGGGGCTGGGGGCTAGGGGGAACCGATCTCTGCTCTAGTCCCTGATCCCTAGTCCCTAGCCCCTATTGACGTTGGGCTATGGGCGGACGTACGGGCGGCGACGGCGCGCGATCCGAAGCGTCCCAGGCGCTCAATACCGGCGCGGTTTCATCCAAAATCTCACGCGTCAGCTCGATGGATGAAAGCAGCGAATCGAAGTCGAGCGACGAGATGCTGTCCGGCGTCGGCATGGTGATCACTTGATCGTTGACCAGACCGAAGAAGCTTTCGATGGATTGCAATTGCGCTTCGACGCGCTTCATCGAGCGCTCGATGTCGTCGTAGGTCTTCAGGCGCTTTTGCAGAAATTCGAGATGCTGATGATAGAGCCGCGCCGTGTCGTCGTCGGGCGCGGTTTCGATGGCGCGCTGCGCTTGATTCATCTGGTTCTGAATCGTCTGCCGGTTGATCGAGCGCATATGCTGCTTGCGCCGGCGGTAGGTATCAAGAAAGTCAACGTAGCGCTCCCACAGCAGATCGAGCGTCTGAATCTGGTCGGGCAGGTCTGTGAGCTTGGTGAACTTCTGATAGTTCTGATAAATCTGATTCTTCATCCAGCGCAGGTACTCGACGGCTTCGCGCTCGCGCGGGTCGAATTGCCGGATCATCTCTTCGCGGCGGCGCGAGCGGTCGGCCAGCTCTTTCTGGCGATAGCGACGATCAACGGCGCGGCGGTACGACGAGAGGTTAGGCAGCGTCGTCAGGTAGAGGACTTCGGCAACGCCACCGGCGGCCAGTATCCAGTAAAGCATCAGCGTGCCGAGCAAGCCGGGGTTGGTAGCGGCGAACACGGCCAGCGCCAGAAGCAGCACGATGGCCCAGATGTTCATCGGCTCTTTGGCGGCTTCTTTCACATAGCTGGGTTTTTCAGACATAGCCTTAAAATGATGAACGATGAATGATGAATGATGAATTAAGGAAAAGCCATTGAACTACAATGGGCGCCAGCTCCGGCAGCTCATCATTCATCATTTTGCATCTCTATTCCAGCGCCTTGGCGCGGTCTGCGGGGCCGAGCGATTTCTCTGCCGGCTCGCGCTCAACGCGCGGCGCGGGCGCAGGCGAAGCCGGTTCGCCCAGGCCCATCTGCCGTTTGTAGGCCGAGAGGGTGTCTTCGACTTGCAGATTCAACGACTCGCGTTCGATGTCTTGAATCTGATTTTCGATGCCGCCGGTGGCCAAATCCATGCGCGCTTCGGCAGCCGCCGAGCGCCGCTGAATGCGCTCGCGCATCTCTTCAAAGCTGCTCGAATCGTCGCCGACCTGAAAACTCGCCATAGCCTGCGACAACTGCTCCTGCATCTTGGCGGCGCGCGCCTCGTTAACGAGCTGCTGCGCTTCGGCGGCGCGTTTCTTCACCTGGATGATGTAATTGTCGAGGAATTTCTTGGCCTGCACGGCGGCGACTTTAGCCGATTCAAGCTGCGACTTTGAACGGTCGAGAGCGGTCTGCTTCTCCTGCATCTGGGCGATGTAAAGCTTGGCTACGTCGTCGCGCTCCTGCTTGATCGCCGCTTTGACTCTGTACTCGGCCTCGTTGATTTCGCGCGTCAGAATCTCGACTTCCTTCTGGAGCTTCTTCTCGGTGGCCATCACTTGCACGACGTTCTCGCGCATTTGCGGCACCTTGTCATTCATGTCGCGGATGACCTGTTTGAGGATCAATTCGGGGTCTTCGGCACTCTCGATCAAGCCCCCGAAGACGGAACGGAAAAGCCGCTTAATTCGATTCCACATTAGCCCTCCAATCTCGCAAGTCCTCTTGACCTGGGCGTCCCTGCCGGGCGGCTCACCGCCAATAAATCATCACTCAACCAAGGCGCGCGGGCGAGGCGTTTCAAATCTCGCAACTAGTCTACCATAACAGTAACGCCGCGAAAATTTAATCTGTTCACCCTGTTTGCCGCAACCCTCTTTTTAAGCCGCGTCGCAGGTTGCCAAGCCGCATTGTCGCAACTTAGAATGCCTACGCCGATGGCGACCATAGACGAAAGAGGCAAACCGGTCATCACCGAAAGCGAGCTCCACGGCGCCAGCCGCGGCGACACCTTGCGTGTAGATGAAAACGCTCGCCTAACGCCGCTTGCCGCCGACGCCATCAAAGATCGCGGCATTCTGCTTGAGCGCGTCCGCCGCCGTTCAGCCAATCGCAAGCGGATCGCGCTCGGTGCCGATCACGGCGGCTTTGAGATGAAAGAAACACTGAAGCGGCTGCTTGCCGATCTCGGCCACGACTTTCAGGATTTGGGCACACACTCAACAGAGGCGGTGGATTACCCGGATTACGCGCACGCTGTGGCGCGGGCCGTGGCGCGCGGCACCTGCGACCTCGGCATCGTTGTGGATGGCGCCGGCATCGGTTCGTGCATGGCCGCCAACAAGGTGCCGGGCGTGCGCGCCGCGATGTGCTATGATGCGGCGACGGCGCGCAATAGCCGCGAGCATAACGGCGCCAATGTGCTGACGCTCGGCGGCAAGCTGATCAGCAACGAAGTGATGCGCGAAATCGTCACCGCCTGGCTGGCGACCGATTTGACCGAAGACCGCCACCGCCGCCGCGTCGCCAAGATAGACGCCATCGAGCGCGAATATGTGAAATAAGCCCACGTCGAAACCGTAGTAATTAAAGAACGACACCCCGGCCTCTGCGTTTGATGACGCGGAGGCTTTTTAATTTGTGGGCTGCAAGATTTCTTTCAACGCTTTGGCACAGGGGCAGGTAGTAGTTAGTGAGGGAAGAGGAAGACCGGCGATGGCGAGCGAGGTTGCTGAGATCACTTTGATGACGGACAGCTTCAGATTCGGCGAAGCGGCAACGCCGACAGACGCCGCCTTCGCTGCGCTCATCGAGCGCGCCTGCACAGGCAACGCCGCCGCCTTCGAGCAGATCATTATTCGCTACCAGCGCAAGGTGCTGGCGACCGCCTGGCGCATGCTCGGCAACGAAGACGACGCCAGGGACGCGGCGCAGGAAGTCTTCTTACGGGCCTTCAAGTACCTGGGCAGCTTCAAAGCCGATCAGGATTTCGCGGGCTGGATTTACCGTATCACCGTCAACGTCTGCCGCGACGCGGGCCGCAAGCGCAGTCAGGTCGCCTTCACGTCGTTTGAAGACGAGCGCGAAACCGGCGGCCTTGACGCGGCGGCGAGCAGCGAAAACCTCGAAGCCGAAGCGATCCGCGCAGAGCAGCGCCGAATGGTCGCCGACGCGCTCGACACGCTGACTCGCAAGGAGCGCGCCGCACTGGTGTTGCGCGATCTGGAAGGGCTGCCGACTGAAGAAGTCGCCCGCATTCTGGGGACTACGGAAGCGACGGTGCGCTCGCAGGTGAGCGCGGCGCGGGCAAAGATTAAGCAGTTTCACGAGCGCCTACTGAGGCGCACACGCAGGTGAGAGATGAAGTGCAGGCGCATTGAAGAATTGATCCCGCTTTATGTCGAAGGTGATCTCGGCGAGCACGGCGCGAGCGATCTGCGGTCGCACATCCAAGGTTGCGAAGCGTGTCGCGGGCTGGTCAGGGAGTACGAAGCCAGTCAGGCGTGGCTGCGCGCCGCCAAGTCGCCCGATTTCGATAAGGCTTTCGTTGATACGATCCGCGCCGGCGTGATGCGCGAGCTTGCGGGGCGCGAGGCCGCGCCCCCTTTTGCTGAGCGTTTGCGGCAGTGGCTTGCGCCGCGCCGCCTTGCCGCCGCAACCGCCGCGCTGCTGCTGCTGATCTTTGCCGCCGTCCTGCTTTTCGTCTTCGCAAGCCGGTCGCGCGTCAGCTCGAAAAAAGAGCAGCAAGCCACAACTCACCCGGCCCCGGCGGTTGAGAATAGACAAGAAAGCGCCAACCCATCGCCTGCTGCCGGACAGGCGGCGAATCAATCCGGGCGACGGACGCCACATCGCCCTGCATCTTTGCTCGTCCGGCATACAAAGCGTGAAGGCGGGCGCGCTCGAAAACTGCAAGAGCATCTGATCGCGCAGCAACCGTCTGATGTCGTGCCCGCCGCGTCGAAGCTTGACGGCAGTGACGCGAGCAAGAGCGCGGATATGTTGCGCATCGAAATTCAGACCGCAGACCCGAACATCCGTATCATCTGGTTCGCGCCGAAGCCGACCGACGCCGACGCGCCGAACCCGATGGGCGAAACCCTTTAGGAGGAATTATGTTTGCAATCAACAACAGACTGACAGCCACGCTTGTCCTCACGCTGATGCTGGCCTCCACCGTCGCCGCGCAGCAGCCACAGGCCGCGGCT
Organism: Blastocatellia bacterium; assembly: GCA_045807765.1. Lineage (GTDB taxonomy): Bacteria > Acidobacteriota > Blastocatellia > UBA7656 > UBA7656 > DATENM01. The sequence goes on along the minus strand of JBJMGU010000262.1, from coordinate 30,452 downwards.
CCCACCGCTAAAGAGCCGGAGTATGTGCAGGAGAAAGGCTTCAAATCAAAAGTCTTTGAACTGAAGAACCGCGACCCACGCGAAATGCTCTCCGTGCTCCGCCCGCTCGCAAGCGGCTTCAAGGGGGCAACGATGTCGACGAGCGATGAGTTCAGGACGATCACCGTGAGAGACTTCCCCGAAAACATTGCGGCGATTGATGACGCCATCAAGCGGCTCGACGTGCCGCAGCCGGTACACCTTGAATCGGAGATCGAGTTTCACATTCACATTCTGGTCGCCTCGAATGCGGCGGCAGGCGGCGAAGATTTTCCCGCTGAACTCAACGATGTCGTCAAACAGTTGCAAGGGACACTGAGATATAAAAGCTATGGCGTCATGGCGTCGGCGGTGCATCGGGCGACCGGCAATGGCATGGTGGTTTCTAACAACGGTGTTGCCGAAAGCAAGCTGTTCAACGTCAACACGCCGGGCGGCAATCCGATCTTCTATAACTACGAGCTGACTCGCCTTCGACTGAGCGCGGCTGGCGCCGGCGCGTCGATGGTAGGCATCGGCTCGTTTCGCTTTAGCATGCGCGTTCCGCTCAACCTCGGCGGGCAGGCGCAGCAGATTCAGTACGAGAACATCGGCTTCAACACGCCGGTGACCCTGAAGGAAGGCGAGAAGGTCGTCGTCGGCACCACGACGATGGGCGATAAGGGACTGGTCGTGGTCGTCTCAGCCAGATTCCTTAACAAGTAGCTATGAATGCAGCTAGCGGCAAGCGCCGGACACGCGTGAAGGGACAATCACGTGCGTCCGGCGCTTCGATTTTTTGGTTGTTTGCGCGCCTTGCGAAGCCACTGTTGTTTTGCGCCAGCGCATCCGGTAGAATTTTAGAGAAGACATTTCGAGCCGTGCGCGTGGCATCCGCGCAAGTGACGGCGGCTCGGTGGTCAATCAAGTGAGGTAGAGAAGCAGGCCGTACATGAAACAAACGAAGCGTTACTGGTTGCTGTTGTTCGCGCTGATCCTTCCCCTAACTTTCGCCGGCGCCCACCCGGCACAACGATTCATCGGCCAGAGCGAAGACGACACGGCGATGCGCAAAAAGATCGCCGAAGATTTCGCCGAGGCGGTGCTAAAAGCCAAAGACAACTATGCCGGCGCGGTCGATTTCGATAAGCTGACCAAGGCTTCCGTGCTCGGCATGCTGCGCACCCTCGACCCGCATTCGAGCTATTTTGATCGCAAGGAGTGGGAGAGCTTCCAGAACGATCAGAGCAGCCGCTATTACGGCATCGGCTCGACCATCGCGCAGCGTAACGAAAAGGTTTACATTATGTCGCCGTTCGACGGCACACCGGCGCAGCGCGGCGGCATCCGTTACGGCGACCAGATCATCGAGATTAACGGCGAGGCCACCGAAGGCTGGTCTTCGACGCAGGTGTCGAGCAAGCTGATCGGCCCCGAAGGCACGCCGGTTACCGTCAAGGTGCGGCGCGCCGGCGCGGCTCAGCCCGTCGAGTTCAAATTCGTTCGCGAGGCGGTGCCGCTGCCGTCGGTGTCGAATTACTATCTCGCGCCCAACGGCGTCGGCTACATCAACTTTGATCGCGGCTTCAATACGACGAGCTATAAAGAGATTGTCGAAGCGCTCAACGAGTTGCAACGCCAGGGCATGACCTCGCTGGTGCTTGACCTGCGCGCCAACCGCGGCGGCCTTGTAGATCAGGCGCAGAAGATTGCCAACCTGTTCCTCTACCGCGATCAGAAGATCGTGACGATGCGCGGGCGACCGGCAGTTTTTCCCGAGCGCGTCTATAAGGCGAACAACCCTAACCCGCTCGACCTTCCCATCGTCGTGCTGATTAATCGCGGCTCGGCCTCAGCGGCGGAAATTCTCGCCGGCGCTTTGCAAGACCATGACCGCGCCGTGCTGGTCGGCGAGAACAGCTTTGGCAAGGGGCTGGTGCAGAGCGTCTTTCCGTTGCGCGATGGGTCGGGGCTGACGCTGACCACGGGCCACTTCTACACGCCGAGCGGGCGCTTGATTCAGCGCGATTACAGCGGGCGCTCGTTTTATGATTACTACCTGAAACGCGGCGACAAAGAAGCCGTGCAGCACACTGAAGAGAAGAAGACCGACACCGGGCGCACCGTCTACGGCGGCGGCGGCATCGATCCCGACATCAAGGTGAAGATTTCGGCGCACGAGACCGAGATGATTCGCGTCTGGATCGAGCCGGCCTTCCAGTTCACCCGTGAGCTGGTCGCCGGTCAGGTCGCCGGCCTGTCAGAGTTCAAGATTGATCGCTCGAACGATCACCACCACCGATTGGCGGCCAGCGAGTATGCGGTCAACGATCAGGTGATTGTGGCTTTCAAAAAGTATCTGACCGCCCACCCCGAGCTGAAGGCCGACGTGGCGCGCGTTGACAAAGACGCCGACTGGCTGAAGCGCCGGATTCGTTACGAAGTGGTGACGGCGGCTTATGGCGAAGAGATCGCCCGCCAGGTCTTGAACGAAGGCGACGCGCAATGGCTGCGCGCTGTCCAGGAAATCCCAAAGGCCAAGGCGGCGGCGGAAGACTATCGCCGCGCCCGGCTGGCTTCGTCGCGCTAAGCATCGCCGCCGTCTCAAAACAGAAGCCCGGTCGAAGTGAAAACTTCGACCGGGCTTCTGTTTTGTCTGGTGATCGTTTCACGCCGCCGGCAGCATGCCCATTGCAATCAGCTTTGCCATAACAACATCCTGAAGCCGAGCGCGATATCTGAGGCCGGTCGAGCCGCTCGCCAGCATCGCTTCGCGCATGGGTCCGAGCATCTCGGCCACAGTGGCAAAGCGCGCCTCGACAATTTCATGCATGTCAATCGGCGCAAGCAAACCGCCTGTCACCCGGGCGCTGAAGACGTGCGACACCCAATCAATCTCGTCGCCTGCGCAGGTGAACTTCACGCGGGCGCGAATGATGTAACGCTCAAGCTCAACGCGAAGGCCGGTCTCTTCGTAGGCTTCGCGCAGCGCTCCGACCTCGAAGGCTTCGCCGGGGGCGACACCGCCCGAAGGCGCGCGGTAGACGTCGGGTGGATAAAATGGTTTCTTGATGACGACGGCCTGTTCGCCTTCGATGATGAACAAAGTCACGTCGTGGGCGCGGTCGTGCTTCTGGCTGCGGCGCACGACATCGAATTCGCGCGGCGCCATCTCAAACTGCCACCGCACTTCGTCCGGCACGCCATAGCGCGCTTCAAGCGCCGCGATAATCTCAGCGGTAATGTACATAATCAGGAGGCAGGAAGCAGGAAGCAGGAAGCAGGTTTTAAGACGTAAGCCTTCCGCTACATCGCAGACAGCAAAGAATAGATTCCTGGCTGCCTCCTGTCTCCTGCTTCCTGCCTCCTATTTTCCTTTCGGGTGTTTGTCGAAGAAGTCCAGCACCGCGCCGAACGACGCGCCGATGATGGTCAGGTGATCGCTGTCGGGAACTTCAAGATAGGTGACCTTGAGTCCGGCTTTCTGTGCCGCTTCGACCATCTTCTTTGATAACTCAGGCGGCACAATGCCGTCTTTTGCGCCGTGGACGACGAGCGCCGGCACCGGCTTCAGCTTTTCAAGCAGAGCGGTTAACGCCTCGCCCTGCGCCGGCGGCCCCGCAGACATCGGCGCGATGGCGACGAAGAGTTCCGGCTTGCGCGCCGCGACGACCCAGGTGCCAAAGCCGCCCATCGAATGGCCCGCCAGATAGACGCGCGCCGGGTCAACCTGATAATTGCGCATCACCGCGGCGGCCACTTCCAGAGGGTCTTCGCCGGCAGCGTCTCGATAACTGCTAAACCTGCCGCGCCCATTCACCGCCGCCAAGATGTAGCCACGCCGCTCGGCCTCGCCCTTCACGGTTGCTGGGTCGTAGAGGTCGCTGAAAAAAGTTCGCTCATCGCCGAGCGCGCCATGGAGCAAGACGGCGAGCGGGCGGGCCATCTTGCCATCGTAGCCCTGCGGCACATAGAGGCGATAAGGAATCAACTGGCCGTCCGCGGCTTGATAAGCGCGCTCGACTTCGCCGCGCTCGGCGGTAAAGGGGTTTTCGCCTTTGGCAAGCGCCGCCAGCCGCGCTTCGATCAAGTCCAGTTCATCTGCCGGGTTGATGGCGACTTCGCTGCGACCCTTGCTCAGCGGTTGCAGGCGCTGAATCTGAAACTCCGGCGTCGTGACCAGCACGGCGACCGCTTTCACCCTGGCGTCACTTGAAGCTTTGATATCGGCGACCTGCTTCGTCAACTGCGCGAGGCTGTCACGGTAGTCGTTGATGGCCCAGAGCGGCTGGGTGATGTCGGCGACGTACTGGCCGCCGGCTTCGATGCGCGCGATGATCGTATAAGCGCCATCCGCAAGCGTCAGCCGACGTGCCGTGCCGGCCTGCGCTTCACCGATGGGGATGCGCTCGGTTAGCGGAATCGGCTCCATTGCGCGTTTGGTTTTCGCGTCACTGATTGCTTGCTTGCCTGCCGGCGCAATCAGAAAAGTGACGGTCGGCTGGGCGCTGAACGCCTTGTCGGCATCAGTGGGGAAGATGCGGACGAGCGACAGGCTCAGTTCCTGATTCGGTTCCAGCACCAGGCGGTCGGCTTCGACCGTGAGCGAGGCGAGAAAGCGCTGCCGCTCGTCCCACGGCTTGCCTTGAAGCAGGGCTGTGCCTTCGGCGAGCGTTTCGATAATGCCGGGGACGTTGCCGCTGCGGAACTGTTCCTCGCCGCGCTTGCGCAATGGCTCGAAGGCGTCGAGTTTCGCACCCGCCCGCCGCTTCTCGTTATAGAGCTTATAAAACGTTTCGCTGCGCGCCAGCAAATCCGAAAGATAGGGAATTTGCTGCGCCGAAACCTTGACCGCGCCAAGCGCCACGTAAGCGATCAGCAAAGCTGAGACGAGTCTTGTTTTCATGATTGCGCCATAGCCGAGTGAAATATTGTATGAGAGTCCCGTAGGGACGAAATCTTTATAGCACGAGCGTTGGGTATTGTCTCAAGCCCCGTAGGGGCGAAATGTCAACATTGCGCTCCTGACGGAGCTTGGATTCTTATGGCCACGGTTACTATAAACATTGCGCTCCTACGGAGCTAGAAACCGTTTTTCAGCAGCCCGCGCAGGAAGCGGCCCGTGTGTGACGTGGCGGTTTCGGCAATCGTCTGCGGCGGGCCGACGGCGACGACCTGGCCGCCGGCGTCGCCGCCTTCGGGGCCGAGGTCAATGATCCAGTCGGCGCTCTTAATCACGTCGAGGTTGTGCTCGATGATCACAATCGAGCCGCCGGCTTCGAGCAGATGGCGGAAGGCCGCAAGCAAGCGGTTGATGTCGTCGAAGTGCAGTCCCGTGGTCGGCTCGTCAAAGATGTAGAGCGTGCGCTCGCTGGTCTTGCGCGCCAGATAAGCCGCCAGCTTGACACGCTGCGCCTCGCCCCCCGAAAGCGTCGTCGCCGACTGGCCGAGTCGCAGGTAGCCCAACCCGACATCATCCAACACGCGCAGCTTCGAGGCGATGCGGTTGACGTTGCCGAAGAACAACAGCGCCTCGCGCACAGTCATGTTCAACACGTCATGGATCGAGCGCCCCTTGTAGCGCACGTCAAGAATCGCCGGCTTGAAGCGCATGCCCTTGCACTCTTCGCAGGTCAGCTCGACATCGGCGAGAAACTGCATCTCCTTGATCTCGACGCCGTTACCCTCGCAACGTTCGCAGCGCCCGCCCGGCACATTAAAGCTGAAGTGTGACGAGTCGTAGCCATGCGCCTGCGCCTCGCGCGTCGAGGCAAACAGGTCGCGGATCGCGTCATAGACTTTGATATAAGTCACCGGGTTCGACCGCGGCGTCCTGCCGATGGGCGACTGGTCTACAAGCAGCACGTCATCGATCTGCTGCGCGCCCTCAAGCTTTGCGAAAGAGCCGACGTGGCCCGTCCATTCGTGGCGCTGCTTTTTGATGCCGGCGTAGAGGATGTCATGCACGAGCGTTGACTTGCCCGACCCCGAGACGCCGGTGATGCAAACCATCAGGTTGAGCGGGATGTCCAGGTCTATGCTTTTGAGGTTGTGTTCGCTGGCGCCGCGCACCTGTATGCGCTTGGCGCCGGGCTGCCGCCGCGTCTTCGGCTGCTTAATCTCCAGCTCACCGCGCAGGTAACGGCCCGTCAGCGACCCGCCCTTCTTGACCAGCTCTTTCGGCGTGCCTGAAAAGACGACTTCGCCGCCCAGTTCGCCTGCGCCTGGGCCGATGTCTATGACCTTGTCGGCGGCCATCATCATCTCCGGCTCGTGCTCGACCACGAGAACCGTGTTGCCGATGTCGCGGAGGTTTTCCAGAATGTGAATCAACCGCTGATTGTCGCGCGGGTGCAGACCGATGGACGGCTCGTCCAGAACATAAAGCGCGCCGACGAGGGCCGCGCCGAGGTTGGTCGCCAGTTGAATGCGCTGCGCCTCGCCGCCCGACAATGTCGAAGCCAATCGGTTCAATGTCAGGTATTCCAGCCCGACATCGATCAAGAACTTCAGGCGGTTGCGAATCTCCATCAGCAGGCGACCGGCGATGTCCATCTCGGCTTCGGTGAGGCTGATCTCGTTGAAGAAGACGCCGGCTTCGGCAGCCGTCATGGCGCAGACTTCGGGCAGCGCACGGCCCGCGACGCGGACGATGCGCGCTTCGAGCCGCAGACGCGAGCCCTGGCATTCGGGGCAGAGCGTGTAGCCGCGATACTTCGACAAAAAGACTCGCACGTGCAGCTTATACTTTTTGGTTTCAAGAAAATCGAAGAAGCCCTGGATGCCGTCGAAGCCATTGCGGCCTCGGAGAATGGCGCGCTGCTGGTCGCGGGTCAACTGGCGGTACGGCACGTCTGTCGGTATTCCTGCTGAGCGCGCGAACTTCAACAGGTCTTTCTGCGCCCAATCATACTGCGGCTTGGTGAATGGCTCGACAGCGCCGCGGCTCAGGCTCAACTCTTGGTTGGGGATGACGAGGTCGAGGTCGAGGCCGATGGTATTGCCGAAGCCCTGGCAAGTCGGACATGCGCCGAACGGATTATTGAAGCTGAATAGGCGCGGCTCCGGCGCGGCGTAACGAATGCTACAATTTTTGCAGCCGAAGGCTTCGGAGTAAAAGAAGCGTGTGTGCGCTTCGTCAGCCACCTCGATGACTGCCTGACCGTGGCCTTCCTGGTAACAAATCTCCAGCGAATCAACCAGCCGTGTGCGGGTGTCGGGGTGGGCGACCAGACGATCTACGAGCACGAAGGTGTCGTCGAAGTTCGCATCGGTGTAGCTGTCGGGCGTCGCCAGCTCGATGATTTGCCCGTCTTTGTAAAGGCGCGTGAAGCCGCGCTGCATCAGGCTCATCAAGTGCGCCTTGATGCGCGTCTGCTGGCTGACGACGCTGGTGCGAGCGCCGCGCTTTTTCTTCTTGCTGTCGCCATTGTTGCTCGCATCCGGCTCCTCCATCCCGGCGGCGGCAGGGAAGAGGACATAAAAGCGCGTGCCTTCAGACAGGGCCAGCACTTCGGTGGCAATCGATTCGGGCGTGTCGCGGCGCACCTCCTCGCCGCAGTTGGCGCAGAAGGTACGGCCTACGCGAGCGTAGAGCAATCGCAGATAGTCGTAAATCTCTGTCTGCGTGGCGACGGTCGAGCGCGGGTTGCGCGTCGAATTTTTCTGGCGGATCGAGATGGCCGGACAGATGCCGACGACTTCGTCTACGTCGGGCTTGTCCATGCGCTCCAGGAACTGACGAGCGTAGGCCGACAGTGATTCGACGTAACGCCGCTGGCCTTCGGCGTAGATGGTGTCGAAAGCGAGCGAGGATTTGCCGGAGCCGCTCACCCCGGTTACCACCGTGAGCTGATTGATAGGAATCTCGACGTTGATATTCTTCAGGTTGTGAACGCGAGCCCCACGCACGCGGATAATCTCTTCAGCCATTGTTTCCCTGCTTGTTCTCCATGCATGCAAGCAATTTTCTGTAAAGGTTAACCATCAATCATAACATCGCCAACATCGAGCAGGCAATTTGTGGCAACCGCGTTCGCGTCTGGTCGGCTTCGGAATTCACTCGCCACGACGAATCTGTTATATTCACCCACCTTGAGCGGTATTCAATCGGATGGTGCGCAATCTAACAGATTGCGCCAGAACTCGCGCAATCTAGCAGATTGCGCTACAAGGAGAGGGCTTGGGACGACGCCCACGCCGCGCATTGATGAAACTAAATCACATTATTCTTATGCTTCTTGTCATTGGCTTGATGATAGCCATCACCCCGGCGGCGCGTGCAGATGTGCGGCTGCCGGCGCTCATCGGCGATAACATGGTGGTGCAGCAAGGCGTCGCCGCGCGCGTCTGGGGCTGGGCCGAGCCGGGCGAGCAAGTGACCGTTTCGATGGCCGGCAAATCGTCAAAAGCGAAGGCTGACGCCAAAGGGAGATGGGAAGTGCGCATCGGCCCATTCAAAGCGGGCGGGCCTTTCGAGATGCGCATCGAAGGCAAGAATGCGGTCGTCCTTAAAAACCTCCTCGTCGGCGAAGTTTGGGTCGGCTCTGGTCAATCCAACATGGAATGGCCGCTGCAAAACGCCGCTCACGGCAGCGACGAAGTCGGGCGCGCCAATCATCCGGAAATTCACCTCTTCACGGTCACGAAAGCCACATCGCTTGAACCGCGTGACGATGTGCGGGGCCGTTGGGTGGTCTGCACGCCGGAAAACGCGGCGACGTTTTCGGCGGTGGCTTACTTCTTTGGCCGTGAGCTGAATGAAAAACTGAAAGTGCCGGTCGGCTTGATTCACTCGTCGTGGGGCGGCACGCCCGCCGAGGCGTGGACGAGCCGCGCGGCGCTTGCAGCCATTCCTGAGCTGCGACCGATGGCCGACGCGCTCGACCGCACATCGGTTAATCTGCCAGAGGCGCGTCACGCCTACGAAGCCGCGCAGGCGAAGTGGGAGCAAGAACATTTCCTGCAAGACCCTGGCAATAAGGGCCTCGACCTCGGCTATGCCGGCACCGATTATTCCGAAGCCGGCTGGCAGACCATGAGGCTGCCGACGTTCTGGGAGTCGGCGGGCCTGGTGATCGATGGCGCGGTCTGGTTTCGAAAGTCGGTTGACCTGCCAGCGTCGTGGGTAGGCCATGATCTGACGCTCAGCCTCGGCCCAGTTGATGACTTTGACGTTACCTATTTCAACGGCACGAAAGTCGGCGCGACGGGGAGTGAAACGCCAAACTTTTATATGGTGCCGAGAAAGTACACCATCCCCGGCGCGCTCGTGCATGCCGGGCGCAACGTGATTGCCGTGCGCGTCTTCGATCACTATGGCCAGGGAGGCTTCGGCGGCGGCGCGGCGGATATGACGCTTTCAGCCGCGGGCGCGCCAGCAATCGCGCTTGCAGGCGACTGGCTCTATAAGGTCGAAATGGGGGTTGAACCGATCAAGGTGGATTTTTCGACGCAGCCGATTGCGCCGGCGGGAGTCGGCAATCCGAACACGCCGACGGTGCTTTATAACGCGATGCTTGCGCCGCTCACGCCCTACACGATCCGCGGCGCGATCTGGTATCAAGGCGAGTCGAACGCCGACCGTGCCCGGCAATACCAAACGCTCTTTCCGGCAATGATTCGCGACTGGCGGGCGGCGTGGGGCGAAGGCAACTTTCCTTTCCTCTTTGTTCAGCTCGCCAATTTTCAGGCGCGAAAGACCGAGCCCGGCGAGAGCCACTGGGCCGAGCTGCGCGAGGCGCAGACGATGACGCTCAGAGAGCCGGCGACCGGCATGGCCGTGATCATTGACATCGGTGAAGCCGGCGACATTCATCCGAAGAACAAACAGGACGTCGGCCACCGGCTGGCGCTGTGGGCGCTGGCAAAGACCTACGGACAGAACGGCGAATTCTCTGGCCCGCTGTTCGAATCGTTTGCCGTCGAAGGCAACAAGCTGCGTCTGCGCTTCACGCACGCCGAGGGCTTGCGCACCGTTGACGGCGGGCCAGTGCAGGGATTCGCTATCGCCGGCACGGACGGCAAGTTCGTCTGGGCCGATGCGAAGATTGATGGCAAGACCGTCCTGGTCTGGAGCGACGCGGTGCCGCAGCCGGTCGCGGTGCGCTACGGCTGGGCCGACAACCCTGCGGCGAATCTCACCAACGGCGCGGGACTGCCGGCGTCGCCATTCAGAACCGACTCTAAGAAATGATGAACGATGAATGATGAATGATGAATTAAGAGAGGAAACGGCAGGGGATTGTCTATAGATAATCCGGCTTCCTTTTCCTCTTCAGTTCATCATTCATCATTCATCGTTCATTATTTTTCAGTCCGGGCCATTGCTTGACATCGCTTCATGGCAAAACCTATACTCGATAGCGATTGATGATTGAACGTCCGATTCGCACGCGAGTGATCATCCACGTAGCGCTACGGGTGCCAACGTGGCACGCGTTACCGAAGGAGAGGGAAGCGATTGGCTAAGACGATACAGGGGCGGTTGAGCGCGGAAGGGCTGCGCGTCGGCATCATCGCTAGCCGATGGAACGATTTCGTCGTCAGCCGTCTGATCAGCGGCGCTGAAGATGCGCTTGAGCGGCTCGGCGCTTCGGGCGACGCCATCACCGTCATCCGCGTGCCCGGCTCGTTTGAAATCCCGATGGCGGCGCGGCGCGCGGCGTTGAGCAATAAGTATGATGCCATCATCTGTCTCGGCGTCGTCATCCGCGGCGAAACCTCACACAACGAATACATCGCCGCCGAAGTCTTCAAAGGCATCGCGCAGGCTTCGATGGAGACCAACCTGCCTATCGCGCTCGGCGTGGTGACGGCAGACAGTCTCGAACAGGCAATTGACCGCGCCGGCGCCAAGTCCGGCAACAAAGGGTTTGAGGCCGCAATGTCTGCCATAGAGCTTGCGAACCTCTACCGCGAATTCTGATAGTGGACGCTTACTGAGCGAAACACCATGCAGCAAGGTTGAATTATGGGTGCCAGACGTAAGGCTAGAGTTTGCGCCTTACAGATGCTCTTTCAATTTGATATCGCCCAACCGCGCCTGGACGACCTGACCGGTTTGTACTGGCGGAATTTCGGCGACGAAATGGGCGACGTGCCACAGGAGTTTGCCAACAACCTGGCGGTCGGCGCCATCGCTCACCTCGAAGAGATCGATGCGCTGATCAAGCAGCGGGCAGAGAACTGGCGCATCTCGCGCATGGCGGTCGTTGATCGCAATATCCTGCGGCTGGCGATTTACGAATTCCTCTACGAGGCCGATACGCCGAAGACCGTCGTCATCAACGAGGCGCTCGAAATCGCCCGCAAGTTCTCGACCTTTGAAGCGACCCAGTTCATCAATGGCATCCTCGATGCCATCAAGCGTGATCTGGAAACCAAGCAGAACGCTTCGATTGCAACGAACCGGCAACAGTAAGGCGCACGCGCGCCGACGAATCACGGGGAACCCGGCAGCGCCCAAAGGCTGCGGCGCGGCTTCCCCGATTCCGTGGACTTATGATTGACGACAAGGCTCTGTTAAGCGAGTACCTGTCCGAGTCCGAAGAGTTGCTCGATTCTTTGCTGACCGACCTCGACACGCTTGCCGCGCGACCGGCTGACCTGCCGGACATCAATCTCATCAACCGCATCTTCCGCACGGTGCATTCGCTCAAAGGGCTGTCGGGCATGATGGGGCTGCCCGAAGTCCAGCAGCTCACACACGAATTTGAAGACATCCTCGACGACCTGCGATTGGGCCATCTGGCGCTCACCGATGAAACCAAGCCGGCGTTGCAGGAAGCCGGCGGCGGCATCGCCGCGCTGGTCGGCGGCGCGGCTCGCGGCACCGCCAGCGACGAAGACTTCGAGCGCATGCGCGCTTTGCTTACGGCCATCGCCGCGCGCCCAAAGACCAAAGGCAAACGCGACGAATCGGGCCTTGAAGCCTTGAGCCTGTCGCCGAAAGAGCGCCGCCTGCTCACCGAATACGAAGAACATCGGATCAACGAAAACCTCGACGCGGGCCGCGCCTTTTACGCCATCGTCGTGCAGTTCGAAGTCGGCAAGCTCGATACCCTCTACCGCGCGCTGACCACCAGGCTCGAAAGCAAAGGCGAGTTGATCACCACACTGCCTGAGTCGGCGGCCCGCCCTGAACTGGTCGCCTTTAAACTCGTGCTTGCCACACAGTTCAAAGAGAGCGACCTCAAGGCCGTCGTCGAGCCTTTCGAGGGGCGCATCACGCGGCTTGGGCCTTCGACTTGGCGGCGCGCCGGCGCGGCGCTCATCAGCGTCGGGCGCAGCAAGAAAAAGGCCGGCGATAAAGCGAGCAAAACGCCGGGCGGAGTCTTGCCGCCGGCTTTCGCGCAAGAGTCATTGCAACCGTTGTCGCCGAGCGTGCGAGTCGAGATGGCGCAGATCGATGAGCTGTCGGGTCTGGCGCACGAGCTATCGATTCAGATGCAGCGCTTGACCGTGATGGCCGACCGCTTCCTGCTGGCCGCCGGCCTGGGAGCGCTTGAGCAATTCGACCTGCGCTACAGCGCCCGCCGCATCGAGCGCGAGTTCCTTGAGCTGGAAGAGCGGCTTGTCGAGTTGCGCATGGTATCGCTGGCGCAGACCTTCACGCGCGCCGCGCGGTTAGCCGGGCGACTGGCGCGCGAGCTGAGCAAGTCGGTGACGGTTGAAATTGCCGGGCGCGAAACCCAGCTTGATAAAGCCATCGTTGATCGGCTGGCCGACTCGATCTATCACCTGCTGCGCAACGCTATCGATCACGGCGTCGAGATGCCCGAGGCGCGGCGGCTGGCGGGCAAGCAGGCGCGTGGCAAGATCAAGATCGAAGCCAGCCTTGAAGGCGCGCGCGCCGTCATCGCCATTACCGACGACGGCCACGGCATTGATGCCGACGCGGTGCGCAGCCGTGCCATCGAAGCCGGGTTGATCGAGCCCGACGAAGCCTTGAGCGACGAAGAGACCTTGCGGCTGTTATTGCGTCCGGGCTTTTCGACGGCGGATTACGTTTCGGCAGTTTCCGGGCGCGGCGTCGGATTGGATGCCGTCGAGCGCACGGTTCACGAGCTTAGCGGCGAGCTGCGCATCACTTCGGAGAAGGGGCGCTGGACACGCTTCGAGCTGGCGGTGCCGACGACGCTGGTGATGATCTCGGCCTTCATCGTGAGGGCGAGCGAATGGCGTTATGCGATCAACGTCGGGCAGATCGTCGAGCTGCTTTATGTATCGCTTGACGACGTCATCGGGCGCGACGGCAGGCGCAGCATTCAATGGCGCGGTCAGACGCTGCCGCTCGTCGAGTTGAAGTATCTGCTCGGGCAAGGCGGGGCGCGCGTCTTTCGTCCGCCGCTGCGGGTGCGGCCAGCCAATGAGGGGACGGGCGCAGAGCAACAGGCGGCGCGTCGAACGCGCGTGCCGGTCTTTATCACGCGCGCCGCCGACCGTCACGTCGCGATGGCGGTCGAAGAGTTCGAGGCGCAGCGCGAGATCATCGTCAAATCGCTTGGGCCGCTTACCCGACACATCAAAGCGGTAGTCGGTGCGGTTGACCTCGAAGGCGGCGACGTTGCGCTGGTGCTAGACCTGCCGAGCCTGCTGATGCTCCGCAGTATGCGAATGTGAATGGCGGTTGCCGATTGCCGGCGTTTCGCTGCGTAGCGGCGGGGTGAGTTTAGCTAGGCGTTGAAATGCCTGGATGGCGGTGGATGAGCGGAAAGAAAGACAAACAAAAATCGAGCCTCGCCGTCAGCCCCATCCCGCTGGCGTTAACTGGGCTTGAGCCGACCGACGCGCTGGTTGATGTCGTTTCGGTCTTGCTTTTTGAGATCGGCGGCGAAGCCTTCGGCATCGGCGTCGAACATACCGAAGGCGTGGTGGATTGCCCGCGCGTCACGCCGCTGCCGAGCGCGCCTGACGGCATTATCGGCGTCGCCAGTGTGCGCGGGCGCATGACGCTGGTGATGGATTGCAGCCTTGTGGCGAACCCCGACGAAGGCAAACGGCGTCTCATTCTCCTGAAAGGGGAAAGCCAATTGGGATTGCTGGCCGAGCGCGTCGAAGGGGTCATCGCGCTCGATCCCGACAAGATTGGCAAGCGCAAAGGCGATGACAAAGCCGCGCCCGCCGCTGAAACCCGATGGGCGGCGCCGGCGCATTTTCAGTACGATGGCCGGCGTGTGCCGCTGCTCGATGCGGCGCGGCTGGCGGAAGTTTGATCGGTTACCTGTGGATCACGCGAGGAGCAAAAACGAAGCGTCAATTATCCAGCGCGGCCCGGCGCTCGACGCCGCGACCTTTCAGCGGCTGCGCGCCCGCATCACGGCTGCAAGCGGCATCTTCGTGCTGGCCGACGAGAACTCGCGCTTCGTGCTAGAGCGGCGCTTGCAGCCGCGCCTCCGTCAGCGTGGCTTGCTATCATTCACCGATTACGAAGCCGGCATTGACGCCACCGAGATGGAGTCGGTGTTGGACACCGTGGCGGTTCACGAAACCTATTTCTTCCGCGAGCAGCGTCAGCTTCAAGCCTTCGCCGAGCGTATTGTTCCAGAGCTGGCGCGCCAGCGCGACCCTGCGCGCATCTGGAGCGCCGGTTGTTCGACCGGCGAAGAAGCCTACACCATCGCTATGCTGCTTGCGGAGCGCGGCTTGCTCGAAGATGGGCGAATCGAGTTGTTGGCTACGGACTTGAGCCGCAGGGTGATCGAGTCAGCGCGCCAGGGCATCTATGGCCCATCGAGCTTTCGCACCACCGAGCCGGCGTATCAGCAGCAATATTTTCAAGACGCCGGGCGCGGCTTCTGGCAAGCCGCCGATGGCTTGCGCGCCGCCGTGCAGTTCGAGCAGGCGAACCTGATCGCCCCGGATGCCAGCCGCATTCAACCGGTAGATTCTGGCGGCTTTGATGTGGTTTTCTGTCGCAACGTGCTGATGTATTTTGACGAAGCGGCGGCGCGACAGACGCTAGAGTTGATCTATTCGCTGCTCAAAGACGGCGGTTACCTGTTGCTGGGCCATGCGGAATCGCTGCTGCCGCTCGGCTCAGGCTTCAGGCCCGTGCAATTTGGCCGCGAGCTAGTACATCAGAAATAATTGGGGCCGGGGGCCAGAGGCCGGATAGCGCCAAGCTTTCTGCCCAACTCCCGACCCCTGACCCCTGAAGAATATGCATCGCCTGCTCATCGTTGACGATTCGCCGTATTACCGCATGCGCTTTGCGAAGATCTTCGCGCGTTCGGAAGCTTTGACGGTGGCGGGCGTGGCCGACGATGGCGACGTGGCGATACGGCGGATCATCGAGCTGAAGCCCGACATCGTGCTGCTCGACCTGATGATGCCGCGACTGGACGGCTTCGGCGTGCTGCGCTGGGCGATGGCGCACCAGCCCTTACCCATCGTCGTGTGCAGCTCGTTCAGTGATCGCGAGCGCGTCTTCAAGGCGCTAGAGCTGGGTGCGGTTGATTTCTTGTTGAAGCCATCGCCGCGCGCTTCGCAACAGACTTCGGCGCTTGAAACCCAGATCGTCCGCTGCGTTGAGGAGGTGGCGGGCGCAAAGCCGGCGACGGTTTCGATCATCAGCAAAGATGCCAAGGCTGGGGTGCTTGCCGCCGAGCGCGAGGCGCGCGCCGCCGAGGTCGAGCTGATCTGCGTCGCCGCCTCGACCGGCGGGCCGTCGGCGATTCAGAAACTTATGGCCGAGTTGCCCGAATCGCTGCGTGTGCCGATCCTCATCGTGCAGCATATGCCTGTGGGGTTCACACAACCTTTCGCCGAGCGTCTGAACGCGCTGTCACATTACACGGTGCGCGAGGCGCGTGACGGAGAGCCGCTGCGCCGCCGCCATGCTTACATCGCGCCGGCAGGCCGGCATGCAAAGGTCGCAAGCGACGGCGAGAGCCAGGTGATTCGCATCGAGGCAGCCGCCGAGGAAGCAATGGCAGATACCTTTCACCTGCCGTCGGCTGATGCGGTCTTCGAGTCGGCGGCAGAGGCTCTGGGAGATCGGTTGCTGGCGGTTGTGCTGACCGGAATGGGCGACGACGGCGCCCGCGGCGCTGAAGCGGTGCGCGCTGCCGGTGGCCATGTGCTGGCCGAGTCGAACGAATCGGCAGTGGTCTTCGGCATGCCGCGCGCCGTCATCGAGCGCGGTGCGGCCAACGCCATGCTGCCGCTCGCCGCCATGCCGCAAGTGCTGCTGGCTTACGCAGAAAGGGATTAGGGATTAGGGGCTAGGGGCTAGTAAGAGAAAGGCGCGAAACGCATCGGTTCCCCCTAGCCCCTAGCCCCTAATCCCTAGCCCCTGTTTTATCGGGTTGAACTTTGCCGGATGGCTAATTAGACTAAGAGGACAGTTATGAGTGGAATGAAATTTCGCCGAACCTGCACCGTCTGCAATGCGACTTTCTTTTCGCCTGATCGCAAAGCGGCCTATTGTCTGAAGTGCATGAAGAAGCGCGTGGTGAAGCATGTTCCCGCCGAAGCGAGAGCCGTCGCCACCGCTCCCAGAGTCGCACCGCGCCCGGTAGCGCCCGCGCCGCCGCCGCCCGTGTTGCACAAAGCCAAGCCGGCGCGCGCCCCTAAAGCGACGACTCTGACTTCCGACCTGCGTCAGCGCATCCTTGAGCTGTTCGAGGGCGAATTCAGCAACCGCGCCATGCAGACCAAGGAGATGCACTCGCAGATCGCTACCCGCCTCTGGGTCAAACGCCAACTGGTCGCCGACGTCATCCGCGAGCACTTGCAGGTGCAGGCGACGATGACCGAAGAGATCAAGCGCCGCGCTATCGAGATGTATCAGCGCTTCGTCGAAAGCGGCCATCGCCCGGACGGCGGTCGGCGGCGCGCCATCAGCGCCGCGCTCAACGTGCCCTACAAGCAGGTGATGAAAGTCATCCGCGAATGGTCGCTGGCGCAGTACGAAAGCTCGCCGACGCCCAGCCCCTCGCGCCAGCAACTTTTCGAGATCGAAAAGCTCTACTGGGAAGAGATTGATAAGGGCCGTTACCGTCTGACTGAGCTGCCGCAAAAACTTGCGGAAGCGCTCGGCTACGTGACGCGCTGGCAGGTGCTTCGCTGGCTCGACGTGCTGCACGATGACGAGCGCGCCTTCGGCAATGTTCCTGAGCCGCCCGAGGAAATCCAGCAGCAGATTCTCGACGCCTATCAGGCTTACCTGCAAGCGCCCGAGCCGCCTGAACACGGCTTGCATTACAGCATTGCCGGCCAGATCGCCAAGGTCAGCCCGCGCCAGGTTCACAAAGTCCTGCAAAATTATCGGCACCGCCGCCGCGCCGAATATCCGCTGATATAGAATAGTAGGCAGTAGGCAGTAAGCAGTAGGCAGTCAAAAGACGGATTGCTTCCTGCCTACTGCCTACTGCCTACTGCCTACTGATTATGAAGCAGGTCGTCCAGAATTACCGCACAGGTGAGTTGAAGGTCGAAGAGCTGCCGCCGCCGGCGCTTAGACCGGGCGGCATTCTGGTGCGTACGGCTTATTCATTGATCAGCGCCGGCACCGAGCGCACCACGGTCGAGACAGCGCAAAGCTCACTCGTCGGCAAGGCCAGGGAACGCCCAGACCTCGTCCGTCAGGTATTCGATACCTTCAAGCGTGAAGGCTTGCGCTCGACCTACGAAAAGGTAGTCTCGAAGCTCAACCAGATGAAGCCGCTCGGCTACAGCGCCTCAGGCGTGGTGATCGGCGTCGGGCGCGATGTGACCGAGTTTCAGGTCGGCGACCACGTCGCCTGCGCCGGCGGCGGTTATGCATCGCACGCCGAAGTCATCTTCGTTCCGAAGAACCTCTGCGCCAAACTGCCTGAAGGTGCGACGCTTGAAGCGGCGAGCTATTCGACTGTCGGAGCAATCGCCCTGCAAGGTGTTCGCCAGGCTGACACGCGAATCGGCGAAACTGTCGCCGTCATCGGCCTCGGTCTGGTCGGCCAGCTCACGGTGCAAATTCTGAAAGCCGCCGGCTGCCAGGTGATCGGCATTGACATTGACCCTGCGGCTTGCGAGCTGGCGAAGCGTTCAGGGGCCGATGTGGTCGCCAAGGATGAAGCAGCGGCGCGCGCCGCGTGTTTAGGATCGACCGACGGGCACGGTGCGGATTGCGTGCTGGTGACGGCGGGGACGAAGTCGAGCGACCCTGTGCGGCTGGCGGGCGAACTGGCGCGCGACCGCGCCCGCGTCGTCGTCGTCGGCCTCGTTGGCATGGATGTGCCGCGCCACATTTACTACAACAAAGAGCTTGAGCTGCGCCTGTCGCGTTCGTACGGGCCGGGGCGCTATGACCCCGAGTACGAAGAGAAGGGCAAGGATTACCCCATCGGCTATGTGCGCTGGACAGAGAAGCGCAACCTCGAAGCCTTCCTGCGGCTGGTCGCGGAAGGCCGCGTCAACACCGGCTTGCTGACGACGCACCACTTCGACGTGGCGCGTGCCAGCGCCGCTTACGAGCTGATTCTCAACCGTAAAGAGCGCTGCTGCGGCGTCGTGCTGCAATACCCCGACGCCGACCAGCCACAGGTCGTCACTGCATCGCACGCTGCGCTCAAAGCGGCAAGTGACGAGCTAGGCGTGAGCTTCATCGGCGCCGGCAATTTCGCGCGCGGCGTGTTGCTGCCGATCATCAAGCGTGCTGAAAAGGTGAAGCTGATGACCGTGGCGACAGCGACGGGATTGAGCGCCAAGAATACCGGCGCGCAGTTCGGCTTCGCCACGGCGACCACCGATTATCAGGAAGTCCTGGACGACACTGGCTCGCCGGTTGTCTTCATCGCCACGCGGCATGATTCGCACCCCGGGCTTGTGGCGGAAGCCTTGCGGCGCGGCAAAGCGGTCTTCGTCGAAAAGCCGCTGGCGACGACCGCCGAAGGCTTACGCGAAGTCTTGCAAGCGGCCCGCGAGAGCAACGGGTTGTTAATGGTTGGATTCAACCGCCGCTTTGCGCCGGTGGCCCGCGAGGTCAAAGCGAAATATGCGGCCCGCACTGCGCCGATGACGATCATCTATCGCGTCAACGCCGGCCAGGTGCCGCCGGAGCACTGGACGCACGATCAGATTGAAGGCGGCGGGCGCATTATCGGCGAGGTCTGCCACTTCGTTGATTTTGTAAGCTATCTCACAGACGCGCTGCCGGCGAGCGTTTCCGCTGCCGCCGTCCCTGAGCAGCAGCGCGCCGGCTATCTCGATGACAGCATCGTTATATCAATGACGATGGCCGATGGCTCTATCGCTTCGATCATCTACACGGCGAGCGGCGACCCGACCGTACCGAAAGAGCAGATTGAGGTATTTTGTGAACGCGCCGTGGCAGCGATTGACGACTTTAAGAGCGGCACCTTCATCGCGGAGCGCAAGCGCGTGAAACTCGGCGGCGGCGCGCAGGACAAAGGGCACGCCGCCGAGATCGCCGCCTTCTTCGAAGCGGCGCGCGGTCGCACGACAGCGCCGATCACTCTGGAATCGCTTGCGGCGACGACGCTGGCGACATTTGCCATCGTTGAAGCGGCAAAGGGCGGCAGCGTCGTCGCCATAAACGTGAATGCGATGATGGCTTACTGATTTTATAAGCTGGCTGGTTACAGGTTCCCGGAGGGAATGATGAAATATAGTGTATTGGCATTGTTGTTACTGCTCGCTGGCCTGAGCGTGAAGGCGACGGCGCAGACCTCGGCGTCGGTCATCAAGGTGCGGCCAGAGCATTCAAGCTACAAGGTGAAAGCCGGCGCGACGACGCCGCTGGCGCTGATCGTCGAGATTAACGACGGCTATCACATCAATTCGAATCGTCCGGCGGATAAGAACTTGATCGCCACGACGCTGAAGTTCGACAAGCTGGCCGGCCTCGGTGTCTCGCCGATCATTTACCCGCGGGCAAAGATGCAGAAGTTCGAGTTCTCGCCTAAACCGCTGTCGGTTTACGAAGGCAAAGCGATCTTCAAGATGACGGCGCGGGCGCTCGCCCAACTCGCCGCCGGCGCGCAGACGCTCAAGGGCAAGCTGACCGTGCAGGCGTGCAATAATCAGGTCTGCCTGCGCCCGCAGACCGTTGACGTAGCGATTCCGCTCGAAGTCGTCAAATAAATTCGTCAGACGGTTGACGAAATCGCGTGCCCTGTCTTTATTCAGCCAGCCAAAGCAGGCTGAAGTTCTCATCATTCTTCATGCAAACACAAACCGCTACCCGACAACTTGGCGAGCAGGCCATCAAGAAGCTATTGCGCTGGTGTCGCGGTGAAGGGTGGATGGGCTACGACCCTTATGACGGATTGAAGGCGCCGCTGGCGCGTTTATGGCCGATGCGCAACCGGTTGGCGCGCACGGCGCTGACCCAACTGGTCAAGCGTAGCCCCGTGAACCTGCGCCCGCTGCTCGGCATCCGCAAAGCTGCAAACCCCAAAGGGCTGGCGCTGGCGGCGCGCGCCATCCTGCTGCTGGCGCAACACGAAAACGAATCGCTGCCGGCGGACCTGCTCGACGACGCCGCGCCTTCGACGCCGATGCTGAGCCAATCGCGCGACAGTCTGGCCAATGACTTTCGCGCCCTGGCCGGCAAGCTCGAAGATATGCGTTGCGCCGGATACGAAGAAGCTTGTTGGGGATATAATTTTGATTGGCAATCGCGTGCCTTCTTCGCGCCGCGCGGCACGCCGAACGCCGTCTGCACGACTTTTGCCGCGCATGCGTTTCTCGACTGGCATGAACGAAGCGGCAGCGCCCCGGCATTGCAACTTGCCGAGAGCAGTTGCCGCTTTCTGCTCGACCGGCTCAAGCGCACGGCGGATAGCGGCGCGTTCTGTTTCAGCTACACGCCGCTCGACGCGTCGCAGGTTCACAATGTCAATCTGCTGGCGGCTGAGCTGCTGGCGCGGGCTTTTAGCCTGACGGGCCGTGACGAATACCGTGATGCCAGCGAGCAGGCGGTTGGCTTCACGCTCGCGCGCCAGCGCGAGGACGGCTCCTGGCCTTACGGCGAAGCATCGTCACAGCAATGGATGGATAGCTTCCACACAGGCTTTATCATCGTCTCGCTGAAACGGATCATCGGCTATCTCGAAAAACCTGAATGGACGGCGGCATTGGGCCGCGCCTACGAGTTTTATGAGAGGCGATTCTTTCTTGCGGACGGCACGCCCGCCTACTATGATAAAAGTCTCTTCCCCGTTGACGTTCACTGTGCGGCGCAAGCGGTTGTTACTTTTACGGAGTTGAGCGATCTGATGCCGAACGCCACAGAACATGCGGCCCGAGCCGTCGAATGGGCCGTCCATAACCTGCAAGACAGCGCCGGCTTCTTCTATTTTCAACGTCATCGGTTTTACACGATACGCACACCTCACATTCGTTGGGCACAGGCGTGGATGCTTTACGCGCTGAGCTTATATCTTTCACGAGTCTCTTAATTCGTCATGTCAGAACGTGCCTTCACTGTTGCCGAACAAGCCATTAAAGCGCGCCCCATAAGGCGGAGCGCCCTCTGGTCGGCGCTGCCGCTGGTGGCGCTGGTGTTAATTGATCTGGTGATCTCGCTGGCGGTCTTCGTGGCCGCCTACAAGCTGCACCACAACGCGCCGGTGCTGGTCTGGAAGCACAAGCGCTCAGTATTTCCTATCGGCATCTGGCCGAATTTCGAGCCCTACTTCACGCTGATGCTGTTCGTGCCGTTCGTGAAGCTGTACGCGCTCAGGCGCTACGGGCTCTATAAGCTGCGCGGCGAGTTTTCGTTCTCCGGCGACCTCATCAAAATCTTCAACGCCGTGACGCTCGCCTTTCTGATTCTGGTGCTGATCGCCTTCCTTTTCCGCCAGGGCTTCGCCTTCGAAGGCGGCCACATCAAGCTGCTCGACTTCACCTATTCGCGCATGTTCTTTATCTACGACTGGTTGCTGTCGCTGGGGGCGTTCTGGGCGACGCGCTCGCTGTTGCGGGTCTGGCAAATCATGGCGCGCACGAGCGAAAGCAACCTGATCCCGACCATCGTGGTCGGCAGCGGCGAGATGGCGCAGGTCTGCATCGCAGAGATTTCAGAGAAGCCGCGGCTCGGCTACAAGCTAGTCGGCACAGTGACGGCGCGCAACAGCGAGGACACGGGCTCGATTCGCAAGTATGGCGCACGCGTGCTTGGCGCGTTTGACGACCTGCCATCGCTAGTCAAGCGTTATAACATCGAAGAGGTATTGATCACCGACCCGCGCATCCACCCGCGCAAGATGTTCGAAGTGCTGATGGAGTGTGGGCGCGACCATCACATCAAGTATCGCGTCGTTCCCAACCTCTACGATTGCCTGCCGGGCAAGACCGAGATCGAAACCATCGGCTCGCTGCCGATGATCAAGCTCTATGAAGAGCCGTTGCGCGGCTGGCTGCGTGCCGTCAAGCGCGGCCTCGATGTGATCGTGGCGCTCGCCCTGTTCATCATCACCTTACCGCTGTGGATCGCCCTGGCCATCCTCATCAAGCTGGAGTCGAAAGGCCCGATTTTCTTGCGCCAGGAGCGCGTCGGCATGGATGGCAAGATGATCTTGATGATGAAGTTTCGCTCGATGCACGACGGCACGGATGACCAGACTCATCGCGAGCTGATGGCGCGCATGATCAATGGCGAAGACGCAAACCAGGGAACCGCGGACTCGCCGATTTATGGCAAGGTCAAAGACGATCCGCGGCTGACGCAGATTGGCGGCTGGATGCGGCGTTATTCGATTGATGAGTTGCCGCAAATCCTCAACGTCCTGAAAGGCGAGATGAGCATTGTCGGCCCGCGTCCGCCGCTGCCTTATGAAGTCAAGCACTATCAGGACTGGCACCGCACACGCTTTCACGTCAAGCCGGGGATCACCGGCCTGTGGCAGGTGAGCGGGCGCAATCGCCTGCACTTTGAAGAGATGGTGCGGCTGGATATCTTCTACATCGAGAACTGGTCGCCGTGGCTCGACCTGAAGATCATGCTCAAGACCCTGCCGGTGATGCTCAAAGGCGACAATACCTATTAGGGTGTTGGGCGTCTTACATCGTGTTTTGACAGCAGAGTAAGGGTTCCTAGATGGCTGATTACACCGAACTTCTCATAGATAACCTCAAAGAGACCTTCAAAGCCATCGAGAGGTTTTTACTGCTGGGCTTCACCGCCTCCCTGATTTTGATCGTCCTTGCCATTACAGACCGAGAACTGCTAGGGTCGCAAAAAGTTTTGTTTGCTGACATTAATGCACCTGCCGTTCTGGTCGCGGTCGTGTCGCTGGGAACCTACTTTGCCGCTGGCACATTTGCGGCATTCTATTTTGCGACAAGAAGGCGGATCGTGAAAAAGCTTCGGGAGTCCGATCCTAAGATTCTGGAGGCGCTGCTGATGTACCCGTCGGTGGTGGCACGTATCGGTGCGCCGCAGATCATCGCGCTTGCATTTGTCGGGGGAACAGGAATGACGGCATTGCTATTGTTTTATGTTCCGACAGGTGGCCTGGAAAAGGCACTGATGGCGTTCGTCATAATGGGATCGCCCTATCTGATACTGATTGGCATGGCGTTTGTGACAGCTGTGCAAGAGCGTTTGTACTTGCCACGGCCGTAAAAGAGCCGCCCGACAAGTGTATGCACCGGAGGGCGGGCAGCGAATTTCTCATGATGCTACCATTGCCACAGCCCGCGCCCGGTGATGCTGGGCGTTGGGTATCGGGGGTTGGGTCAGAACTGGGCTAGCGGGAAAGTAACCAGATGCAGCGCCTCATCCTTTCACCTGAAACCTGATCCCTAACACCAACACCCATTTCTACATCTCGTGGCGATTAGCCAGCGCCTTGTGCATGGTCACTTCGTCGGCGTATTCGAGGTCAGAGCCGACCGGGACGCCCATGGCGATGCGCGTGATGCGCAGGCCGAGCGGGCGTATCAGCTTTGACAGATAATTCGCCGTCGCTTCGCCTTCGGTGTTTGGATTGGTTGCCAGGATAAGCTCTTCGACTTCGCCTGAGCGCAATCGTTCGAGCAGATTCTTGATCTTCAAATCGTCCGGGCCGATGCCGCGAATCGGCGACAGCGCGCCGTGCAGGACGTGATACAGCCCCTTGTACTCGCGCGTCTTCTCAATCGTCACCAGGTTATAAGGCTCTTCGACGACTAGTAGCACGCGGTGGTCGCGCGTCGGGCTGGCGCAATAGCGGCACGGGTCAACGTCGGTGATGTTGTTGCACGTCGAGCAGAGAATGATCTTTTCTTTGACTTCGATAATGGCTTCGATCAAGCGGTCGGCCTCTTCGCGGTCGGCCCGCAAGATGTAGAATGCCAGCCGCTGGGCAGACTTGTGACCGACGCCGGGCAGTCGCTTCAACTCGTCAATCAGTTTCGTAACCGGTTCTGCGTAATCAAGCATTCATCAATGCGCCCGCCGGCTCGCTTAATTCAGGCAAGCCGTGGGCGGCCTTTCTTTGTTGCTGATTGGTCGGGGTTTCAAGTTAATTATAACAGAAATACCGTGACGCGGGGACCGAGGCGACGCGGGGAAGGATGAGCGGTTTGTCTCTGCGTCTTTCCCTCGCTGCGTCGCCGTGTCACCTCGGCCCCCGCGTCTCCGCGTCGCTCTTTCTTCACAGCAGCCCGTCGGGCAGACCCATGCCGCCGAGCTTCGAGCCGAGCTTGCCTTTCATCGCTTCGTCGGCCTTGCGCGAGGCTTCGTTGACCGCGGCAAGGATCAGGTCTTGCAACATCTCGACGTCGCCGCTTTTGACGGCTTCAGGATCGATCTGTAGATCAATCAGTTCTTTCGCGCCATTCATGGCGACGTGGATGACGCCGCCACCGGCGCTCGCCTCGACGCGCAGCTTGGCCATCTCGCGCTGCATATCGTCCTGCATCTGCTGCGCCTGCTTCATCATCTCTTGAATGTCGAACCCGCCCGGAAATTTCATGTTAACCAATCCTCCAATGAATGATTACCTCGCTGATTAAGCGTCACACCACACCGCCGTCGCCAGTTAGCGGCTACTCCGGTTTAATGATCTCGACCGTGCCGGCAAACTTCTCCGTCATCGCCTGCACGCGCGGATCAACTTCTGCCGATTCCTTCGATTCCTTTTGGCGCGCCACCGGTTTGGCTGTCGCCGTCGGGCGCGGCCTAGCCGCAGGAACATCGGGCACGCCGCCGACCGAGACCGAAAGCGTCAGCCGCCGGCCCGTCACTTCGCGGCTGACCTCTTCAATCAATTGCCGTCTGTCTCTGCCATCGAGCTGCGTCTTGTCTCTGGCATTTTCGGGCGCAATCGCAACGACCAGAAAATCGCCGTCTATCTTCACGGTTGCTTTTTCCAGCGCCAGGACGATCATCATCTTGCGGCGTGCTTCGAGCACCGCGATGATCTGGCTGACGGCCTGTGCATCGTCTATGTCGCGTCCATTGCCGGCAAGCAGAGCCGGCTCTTCGTCATAAAATTCTTCCGGCGGTACAGGCGGCGGCAGCGGCGCTTCGACAGGTGCAGGCTTGAAACCGGCTTGTGGAGCCGTTTCGGCGGCAGGCGCGGGGCGCGGCGGCGCAGGCTTTGCGGCTGCGAGCCCGTCACGCGAGGCCGTTCGCAACGGCCCTGAAGTCGTCGGCCCGCCGCTTCTACCGGCAGGGCGCGGCGTTGTCGGTGGCACAGCACTGGATGGCGGAGCCCCGCTGATCCCTAACCGGGATTGCAGATCATTCAAGTTGTTAAGTGCTTCTTCAAGCAAGTAGAGACGGCGCGCATGCACCAGTTTCATTAAGCCGATTTCCAGATGAAAGCGCGGCTGAGTGCTGGTGCGGATATCCTGCTCAGTCTTTGTCAGAATCGAAAAGAAGCGCACGATGTCCTGCTCAGAAAACATATCGGCCAGCCTGACCATCGCCTCGCCTTCGCTTGCGGGCATCTGCACCAGCTCGGCGTCAAACCCGGCGACCTTGATGACCAGCAGCGCGCGCAACTGCACGATCATCTCACGGCAGAAGGTACGCAGGTCATAGCCGCGCGTCACCACTTCGTCGACAATGCGCAAGACGGTCGCGGCGTCCTGCTAGCCGATGCCGCGAATTGTACGGTTGAGGGTTTCGAGGTCAACCAGTCCGAGCGCCGCCGATACGTCTTCGTCGGCAACCGTCATGCCCGAAAAGCTGATGACCTGATCGAGCGCCGATTCGGCGTCGCGCATCGAGCCTTCGCCGGCGCGGGCGATGGCCGCAAGCGCCGCGTCGCTGATCTTGACGCCGAGCTGGTCGGCGATCTGGCGCAATTGATCGCCGATCTTTTTCAGCGTGATCGTGCGGAACTCGAAGACCTGGCAACGCGACAGGATGGTTTCGGGAACCTTCTGCAATTCGGTCGTCGCCATAATGAAGACGATGTGCGATGGCGGTTCTTCAAGCGTCTTGAGTAGCGCGTTGAAGGCCGACGTCGACAGCATATGAACTTCATCAATGATGAAAACCTTGTAGCGGTCGCGCGCCGGCGAGATCGAAACCGTGTTGATAATCACATCGCGAACATTCTCGACGCCGGTATTCGAGGCGGCGTCAATCTCTAAAACATCCATTGACGCGGAAGCGGCAATCTCTGTGCAGGAGGCGCAAACGCCGCACGGCTCGGTGGTGATGCCTTTGATGCAGTTCAGGGCTTTGGCGAAGATGCGCGCCGTCGTCGTCTTGCCGACGCCGCGCGCGCCGGTGAACAGGTAGGCGTGGTGCAGCCGCCGGCTGCTGATCGCATTGCTCAGCGTGCGCGTAATGGCCTCCTGGCCGACGACTTCGGTGAAACTCTGCGGGCGGAACTGCCTGGCGATGACCTGTGATTCTGGCATGGAGTCTGTTTCGCGTCGTTAAGTTTGCGCCCTCTATAGCGCAATGATTTTAGTCTAAGCCGTGACCTGATGGCTTGCAAGAAGTTGGAAGCATTTTCGCGGTTGCGTACAATGGGGTGGTATGTTTTCACCAGCGAACTGGCATCGGATTCCGGGAGGGTGCAACGTCTGCGGCAAACGTGTGGTCTTCTCCTACGAGGTAGAAAGCCTGCGCCGCGAGCAACTCATCTGCTCGCACTGTGGCTCGATCAGCCGCTACCGTTCGATTGCGCGCGGCCTGCTCAAAGCGATTGGCGAGCTAACCGGCGTTCAAGCTACGTCGGTCAAGGCCCTGAGACGGACACGCAGCCGCCAACCGCTCACGGTCTATGACACGCAGGTGCCATTCAAGTTCTTCAACATCGCTTACACGATTCCCGAACACCTGTCGAAAGTCAGGTGGGTCGAGCTTTTCACCTCGCGCTATGACGAGTTCTTACCGCCGGGATACCTTCTCGGCCCCAATTGCAGCAACGAAAATCTCGAACAGCTCAGCTTCCCCGACGCCTTCTTTGATGTGGTGGTGACCAGTGACGTTATGGAACACGTTCGCCTGGCCGACCGGGCGCACGCGGAAATCAGAAGAGTGCTGAAGCCCGGAGGCTTCTACATCTTCACGGTGCCCTTCTTATCCGATCAATATTCGACCCGCACCTTCATTCAAGTCCGCGATCCATATAATCCACTCGATGACATCGTGCTGCGCGCCGAATATCACGAAGACGGCAACGCGCCCGGCGGGCGAGTCGCGGTCTACCGCGAGTTTGGCTTGCAGCTTATCTACGAGCTGGAAGCACTCGGGTTTACGGTCAACCTTTACATGACCGATCACCCCGAGCTTGGCATCTTCAACACCGAGTTATTCTACTGTCGAGCGGGGAAATAGATTCAGAGGGAGAAACTGGTCAGGCTCCGGGGAAGCCGCGGCACATCTGCTGGCTGCTACCGTTGCTCCGTTCCCGGCCTGGCGGGGTTTGCAGCAGCGAGATTGCACGACGCCCGGAGCCTGATAACTCAAGGGCTAAAAATCGGTCTGGCGGAGAGGGTGGGATTCGAACCCACGGTACGGTTTCCCGTACACAGCATTTCCAGTGCTGCCAGTTCAGCCACTCCTGCACCTCTCCAAAGAGAAATGCAGAACGATGAACGATGAATGATGAACTGGCCGTCCCAGATTCATCATTCATCATTCTGCATTCATCCTTCAAACAATGGCGGAGAGGGTGGGATTCGAACCCACGGTACCCTTGCGGGTACAACGGTTTTCGAGACCGCCCGATTCAACCACTCTCGCACCTCTCCGCATTTGTGGCTCTGCGCTTTCCGCGAAAAAAAGATTGTATCATCTCGCGGCACGCTGCCTCAAGAATACCGCCTTCGGCCTTGACGCGGTGATTCAAAAAATCGGTCGAGCAGATGCCGAAGTGCGTCACCACCGCGCCGGCGCGCTCGTCCGGCGCGCCATAAACCAGCCTCCCGATTCGCGCGTGAATCATCGCCCCGGCGCACATCGCGCAAGGCTCAATGGTTGAATAGAGCGTCGCGCCCGTCAGCCGATAATTGCCAACCGCCAGGGCTGTCGCACGCATCGCGATAATCTCCGCGTGCGCCGTCGGGTCGCTGGTTTCAATGACCTGATTGTGGCCCCGGCCTTTGACCTCACCCTTGATCACGACAATTGCGCCGATGGGCACCTCGCCCGCCGCGCTTGCCGCTAAGGCTTCGGCCAATGCTTCGCGCATGAATTCTTCGTCTGATGATCCCATGCTGCGAATCCGTCTCAAAAGACAAAGGCGAATGTTAGCCGCCGCCTGCCCGGCCTGTCAAGAACCGGGCTGGTTGCAATCTTTCGAGCGGCATTGCACAATCGTTCACACGCCGCACGGCGGCAGGGGTACTCAGGCGATGCTGCTGAATACAGAGAACGGGCCATTATACTTTGAAACGGTCGGCAGCGGGCCGCCGCTGGTCTTCCTGAGCGGCTGGGCGATGACGGCGGAATGCTGGCGGCCCACGGCGGCGCTGCTCGGCGGACGCTATCACTGCCTGCTCTACGACGCGCGCGGCGTCGGGCGGTCGCAGCCTGTGGCGCTCGACGCCCGCTTTGAAATTGAAGATCACGCAGACGACCTGCACCGCATCGTTGAAGCCGCGCAGGTCTTTGACGCTGTGCTGATCGGCCACGACGTTGGCGCGTTCGTCGCCGCTCAGCTTGCCGCGATGCATCCGCAAGACGCGCGCGCGCTGGTTGTCGTCAGTCCGCGTCCCGGCCTGCCCGAAGACGACGTGAAGAATCTCGGCTTGTTTACGCCCGCTCAACTGGCGCTGCGCGAGCTGGCGGCTTTTCCCTTGATTCGCAACATCGTGACGCGCCGTTTCTATCGCGCTCCGCGCCCGTGGCGTGATCGTCTGTCGAGCGATTTTGCTGAGCTTAGCCCGCGTGCAGCCTACGAAACGGCGCTCGCCGCTTCGTCGTTCGACGCGATTGCCACACTTGAGCGAGCCGTCGGCGAGAGCGCCGCACCGGCGTTGTTCGTTTGCGGCGAAAAAGATAAAAAGGGAACTGCCGAAGCGCGCCGCCTGTTCGCGCTGTCGAAGGCCGGGAAGCTGGCCACCTTGCGCGGCTGCGGCTTTTTGCCAATGTTGGAGTACCCGAAACAGTTTGCTAAACTGATTGATGATTTCGCGGCGATTGCGGCGGTCGCGTCGCCTCGCGCCCTATCCCACAGGTGAAGACGATATGCAGGCCAGCGAGCCGAAAACCGAAGAAGCCAAGCCGTTGGTGACCCCGAATGACGATACGCAGGCGAGCGACCGCGCGCCGTCGAAGCCGCTCGCCTGGCTGGCGCTCATGGTGCTTGCCGGCGTCTTCATTGTCAGCGTCATCTATCACCCGTCAGAAGGAAATTACTTCACGATCTGCGGCTTCAAGAACGCGACCGGCTTGCCGTGTCCGGGCTGCGGGCTGACACATTCATTCTGCGCCTTTGGCAAAGGCCATTGGCTTGCGGCTTTTGAATGGAACTTGCTCGGCCCGCCGCTTTTTTTATTATTCGCGGTCGTCTGGGCGCGCGCCGTCTGCGTTCTGCTGAAGCGGCAACGATTCCCGCGCGCCTTCGATTCATTCGCCGGGCGCTTTCGGTTGGTGCGCTATATGGCCATCGCCTTTGCGGTCTTTGGCGTCGGGCGGATCGTCTACATTCTCGTCGCCGACCCCGGCAGCCTGCGCCATGCGGCGCTTTCAGAGCTGTGGGCGCACTTGTTCTCTTGAGCCTGCGCGGCTCTCGCGTCTTGTCTCGCCGCGCCACTGACGGCTAATATCACCATAGCCATGTTC
Organism: Blastocatellia bacterium; assembly: GCA_045807765.1. Classification (GTDB taxonomy): domain Bacteria; phylum Acidobacteriota; class Blastocatellia; order UBA7656; family UBA7656; genus DATENM01. Next base: position 247 of record JBJMGU010000262.1, on the reverse strand, counting down.
AAGCCGATTCTGTTTGCCATCATGCTGGCGCTAGTCTTCGACGTGTGCGGCTATAAGCGTGCGGGCCAGGGCCGCAGCCTGCCGGTCAACGTGAAGACGATTGCCGTGCCCGTCTTTCAAAACTCCAGCCTCAAGTACCGCGTCGAGCAGCGCTTCACGCAGGCCGTCATAGACGAGATTCTCAAACGCGCCCGCGGCATTCGCATCACGCAAAACCCCGACGATGCCGACGCTGTGCTGAGCGGCG
>JBJMGU010000261.1:0-16930 GCA_045807765.1 Blastocatellia bacterium | reverse complement strand
CGTGTTACAACCCCTGAGCATGCGCTCGCCATGCGGCGCGTCGGCTTCAACCGCGTCAGCATGGGCATTCAGGATTTCGATCCGCTGGTGCAGCAGACCATCCGCCGCATCCAGCCTTATGAACCGACGCGGCAGTTGTTCGATTACTGCCGCGAGATCGGTTACGAGAGCATCAACATCGATCTGATCTACGGGCTGCCGCACCAGACTGCCGCCAGCTTCAGCGATACGATTGATAAGGTCATCGAGATGCGGCCCGACCGCATCGCCGTGTTCAGCTACGCGCACGTCCCGTGGATGAAGAAACAACAGGGCAGCTTTGCACGCCACCTGCCCGACGGCATAGAGAAGTTCCGCATTCTGACGAGCGCCATCGAGCGCTTCACAGAGGCGGGCTTCCGCTACATCGGCCTGGATCACTTCGCCCGGCCCGATGACGAGATCAGCCGCGCACAGGACGAGCGCACCTTGCACCGCAACTTTCAGGGCTACACGACGAAGGCGGGCTGCGATCTCTACGCTATGGGCGTCAGCTCGATCAGCGGTCTCGAAGACGCTTACGCACAGAACTGGCGCGAGCTGCCGCAGTATTACGAGGCGATTCAAGCGGGCCGCCTGCCGGTGATGCGCGGCATGCGTGTGAGCCTGGAAGACAAGCTGCGGCGCGCCGTGATCAACCGCTTGCTCTGCCACTGCGTGCTGGTGAAGAGCGAGATCGCCCGCGAGTTCGCTATCGATTTCGACGCCCACTTCGCGCCGGAGCTGAGTCGTCTGGCAGAGCTTGAGCGCGATGGGCTTGTCGTCATGGACGGCGACCGCATCTCGGTTGCGCCGCTGGGCCGCATCTTCATCCGCAACGTAGCGATGGTCTTCGACGCTTACCTGAACCAACCCGAAATGGCGAAGCGACAGGTTTTTTCAAAGACGCTTTGATTGGGCTTCTTGTCTAACCGGTGTGAGCAATCCGCCGGGATTGGGAACGAGCAAGGGACGCGGAAATCATTATGGACCTCATAAAACATGAATCGATCTTGAACGCGGCACCAGCGCCGCGTCTGACGCCGAAGCGAAAGATTCGCTCGGCGCTGCGACTGCCGAAAGAGCATGGCGCGTGGGCGATGCTTTATGTGCCGCTGGTCGCAGGGGCGCTGGTCGCTGCGAGCTTCAACCTTCGCGTCATCTGGTTATTCTTCTCGACGACGTTTCTGTTCATCGCCCGCGAATCATTACTCGTGTGGTGGCGCGGGCGGCACCGCAGCCAGCCGCAGCCGCAGGCATTCAAAAGCCTGATGATTTACGCGCTGCTCGCAGGGCTGTGCGGCGCGCCGCTCATCCTGGTCTACAAGCTCTACTGGCTGATCCCGATGGCAGCGACGACCGTCGGCCTGATGTTTTATAACGCCGAGCAGGCGACGCGACGCGAAGACCGCACGATTGCTGGCGAGGTCATGGCGATCCTCGGACTGACGCTGACCGCGCCGTCAACCTATTATGTGGCGCGCAGCGCGTGGGACGCGGCGGCGCTGTGGCTGTGGGCGCTGTGCGCGCTCTATTTCACGAGCAGCGTCTTTTATGTCAAGCTGCGCGTCCGCTGGCTGAATCGGCGCAAGCAAGAGCAGCGGCGGCAGTCGTGGTGGCGCTGTGCGCTCTATCACACGGCACTGCTGGCGGGACTGGTGGTCGCAGGCGTGACCGGCAATCTCAGCTTGCTCGTGCTGCTGGCCTTTGCGCCGGTGCTGGGCCGTTCGTTCTGGCATCTGGCGAAGCCTGCCGAGCGAATCAACCTCAAGCGCATCGGCATGACCGAGATCGTTTACTCGCTGGTCTTTCTGGTCTTCATCACCCTGACCTTGCGACCATTGTAACGTAGTGGGTGATGGTTCGTCGGGGTGTGGAATTCTTCGCGGCGGGCGCGAAGTTTTACCCGACGCGCGGCGGGCGATGCGCGGTTTTTCAACGATTAGCCGCAGAATTGGCCTGGCACCCTCATTGCAGATGAAATCAACGGAGGGTGTGGGCCGGAGTCATTTTCCAGCGTGACTTCGACTTACGCCTTTTCCTGTTTATGGGGGCGCGTTCTCGCCCAATATCTCCATCCATATCTCGGAAAAGATGACGGCAGGCAAACTCTCATGGCAAGATGAAGAGTCAGCGGAAATTCATATATCTTGTTGCTTGCGAGGCTGTGGAAGGACGGAGGTGAGAATGTCGAAGTGCAAATGGTTCCTATTCGTTTTGTTGATTGCCTGCGCGGCGGTGCGCGGGCAGGAGCAAGGCTCGACGATCAACTGGACGGACGCGACCCGCGACGTTTACGTCGCCGGCCAGGTAGATCGGGCGATTCAAGTCTTCTATTCGGAAACTCCCAAACGCATGGCGCTGGTGGTGCCGAGCCTCGACCGCGTCATCGAGCTTGATCTGGATATCAATATGATCGGCACGGTGGCGAAATCTGCATGGCAGGTTGCCGCTGACCACACTACGGCGACTTCCGACGCGCGCGCCGTGGCCGACATCGCCGGCCCGCTCACCGCTGTTGACGACACGACCTACACCTTCGACTTGAACGGCAAAGCCTATCTGGTCATGCGACATAAAGGGCTGGTGGGCAATCTGAGCGAAGCTAATATCTGGGATGACGTGCCGATCTGGCGGACATTGATGAACAAGTATCAGCCCGACGCGCCGTCAGTGGCGGCGCTTAAGCAGAACAAGCCGGACACGACCATCATCATCGCCGCAGGCACCTGGTGTGGCGACAGCAAACATTATGTGCCGCAGTTGCTGCGGGCGCTGCACGATGCCAATAACAAGCACATCAAGATCAAGCTGGTCGGCATCGCCAATAAGTTTGTCGAACCGGCTGAGTTCGTCAAGCAGCACGATATCAAGAAAGTTCCGACCGTGATCGTCGAGCGCGATGGCCGCGAGATCGGGCGCATCACCGAAACCCCCTCCGCCAAGACGATGGAGGAAGACCTGGCGGCGATCCTCGCGCGCAAGCCGTACGTGCGCAAAGACCCATAAGCCATTACCCACACGAATGCCCACAGATCAGCCGCGACGACCATCATGGCCCGAATGGAAGAGTTGTGCAGGGTGCTGGGCGAATATCCCGCCGCTTACATGCCGTAAGGGTTATCGATGACGAACAGCCAGGAGCTATCGGCCTGGCGGCGCACGACGTCCGCCGTCTGCCCCGCCAGATCAACCGCCGCGCCGCTGGGGTCTGTGCCTTTCAGGGTCCACTTCGAGATGATCAGCGCAATGTCGCCGGCCTCGATGATGTTTCCGGGCTGCATACTGAATTCGGCATTGAGCGCCAGAAAGCCGCCAAGGGCTTCGCGAATTGCGGCGTGCCCGGTGACGATCATGCCGGGCTGCGGCATAAAGGCGGCGTCAGGCTCATAGAGCGCCAGGATGGCGTCGGCGTCTTTGGCGATAAAATGTTTAGTAAACAGGTCGTGCATCTCATGCGGGCTTCGCGCTGGCATTTGCTTTCCTCCGGTTTATAATGGCAAGGGCAATGTAAGCATAGCCGCAAGCAACAGGCAAGCGCGCCAATCATCGAAGCGCGCGCCGGCGCCTGTGATAAATGCCGATCCAATCAACGAGAGGTGAGTTGTGATGAAACGATTCTGCTTGATGCTCTCGATTCTTGTTCTGCTGGTGGTTGCGACGGGCAGCGCTCGCGCACAAACCTACAGGCTACGCTGGGCCGACGAGTTCGATGGCGCGGCGGGCAGCACTCCCGACCAATCGAAATGGAACTACGATGTCGGCGGCAATGGCTGGGGCAACAACGAGCTGGAAACCTACACACGCCGCACTGACAATGCCTTCCTCGATGGCAACGGCCACCTGATCATCAAAGTCATCAAAGAGACGCTCACCGGCCCTGACGGCATCCGTCGCGATTACACCTCGGCGCGGCTGCTGACGAAAGGCAAGTTCACGCAGCGCTACGGGCGCTTAGAAGCGCGCATTCAATTACCGTTCGGGCAGGGCATCTGGCCGGCCTTCTGGATGCTCGGCGACAACATCGATTCGGTGGGCTGGCCGACCTCTGGCGAGATAGACATTATGGAGAGCGTTGGCCGCGAGCCCGCGATCAACCACGGCACACTGCACGGGCCGGGCTATTCGGGCGGCGCGGGCCTATCGGGGCTTTACACGCTGCCTGCGGGCCAGAAGTTCGCTGACGACTTTCACACCTTTGCTATCGAGTGGGAGCCGACCGCCATTCGCTTCTACGTTGATGGCAATCTCTATGAGACGAAGACGACGGCGGATGCGCCGGGCAAGCCGTGGGTCTTCGATCATCCGTTCTTCATGCTGTTGAACGTCGCTGTCGGCGGCAGCTTCCCCGGCAATCCTGACGCGACGACGACCTTTCCGCAGACCATGATCGTTGACTACGTTCGTGTCTATAGCGACGCGCGTTACGAGCCGAAGATCAACAACGTCGAATCAGGAAAAAAAAACCTCGTCGTCAGCGGCGAGAATTTTGACGCCGACGCGACGATCCTGATGGATGGCGACCGGCAGAAGACACTGCGTGACGATGCGCTGACGGGAACCCTGGTCGGCAAGAAGGTCGCCAAGAAGATTGCGTCGGGGCAGGTTGTAAAGATTCAAGTGCAGAACGGTGACGGGCAGATCACCGCCGAATTCACCTACACCAAACCTTGATGGAAGGGCAAAGAACAAACCAAATGAGATCGATAACCCACCTTCGCGCTCACCGGGCGCTGACTGTCGCATTGTTGATGACGATGGCGCTTGGGCTGTTGCTGGCTCACGACGCGCCTTCGCAAGAGAAGCAGCCGGAGTATAAGAACCCGCGTCTGTCGGTCGAGCAACGCGTCGCCGACCTGCTCAAGCGCATGACGCTTGAAGAGAAGGTCGCGCAGACCCAGGCGCTCTGGAAAATGAAGTCGTTGATCATGGACGACAAAGGCAGCTTCTCGCCTGAGAAGGCCAGAAATGTGCTGAAAAACGGCATGGGGCAGATCACCCGACCGAGCGAGAAGAAAGGCCCGCGCGAGATGGCCGAGTTCACCAATGCCATTCAGAAGTGGGTGATGGAGAACACGCGGCTCGGCATCCCTGTGATGTTTCACGAAGAATGCCTGCACGGCCACGCCGCGCCGAAAGGCACCAGCTATCCGCAGCCCATCGCCCTGGCCAGCTCGTGGGATACCGATCTAGTCGAGCGCATCTTTGCGGCGACGGCTGCCGAAGTGCGAGCGCGCGGCGGCCAGCAAGCCTTGACGCCGGTGCTTGACCTGGCGCGCGAGCCGCGCTGGGGCCGCAGCGAAGAGACCTATGGCGAAGACCCTTATCTGGTGTCGCGCATCGGCGTCGCCTGCATCAACGGCTTTCAAGGTCGCGGGCCGGGCATTGATAAGGCGCACATCTTTGCCACCGCGAAACATTTTGCGGCGCACGGCCAGCCCGAAGGCGGCACCAACATCGGACCGGCCAATTATTCCGAGCGCGTCTTGCGCGACGCTTTCCTCGTTCCCTTTGAAGCCGCCATCACCGAAGCCCATGCCATGAGCGTGATGGCTTCTTATAACGAGATTGACGGCGTGCCGTCGCACGCCAATCACTGGCTGCTGGACGACGTGCTGAGAAAAGAGTGGGGCTTTCAAGGCTTCATCGTGTCGGATTATTTCGCGGTCGCCGAGCTTGAGGCTCGCCACCACGTCGCCGCCAGCAAAGAAGAAGCGGCGAAGCAGGCGCTTGAAGCCGGCGTTGACCTGGAACTGCCCGATATCGATGTTTACGGCATGCTGTTGAAAGAGCTGAAGGCCGGGCATATCTCTGAAGCGACGCTCGATAAGACGGTCGCGCGAACCTTGCGCGCCAAGTTTCTCGCCGGCCTCTTCGATGATCCGTATGTTGACCCGGCTTATGCCGAGCAGATCACCAACAACGCCGAGCACCAGAAACTGGCTCTGGAAGCCGCACACAAGTCAATCATCCTGCTGAAGAATCAGAACAACCTGCTGCCGCTCGACCGCAATCGGATCAAGACGATTGCCGTCATCGGCCCAAACGCCGAGAAGCTGCACCTCGGCGGCTACAGCGATGACCCAGGTCGCGGCGTGAGCGTTCTGCAAGGCATCAAGGACAAAGTCGGCAACGCCATCAAGGTGACGTTTGCCGAAGGCTGCCGCATCACCGAGAGCGAAGCCGACTGGAACGCTGACAAGGTCGTGCCTGCCGACCCGGCGTTGAACGCCAAACGCATTGCCGATGCCGTGCCGGTGGCGCGCGCCGCCGATGTCGTCGTGCTGGTGCTGGGCGAGAACGAATCCACGGCCAGAGAAGCATGGGCCGAGAATCATTTGGGCGACCGCGACAGCCTCCAGTTGCTCGGCCAGCAGGACGATCTGGTGAAAGCGGTTCTGGCGACGGGCAAGCCGGTCGTCGTCTTGCTGATGGGCGGGCGACCGCTGGCTGTAAATTATATCGCCGAGCAGGTGCCGGCGATTCTGCAAGGCTGGTATCTCGGCCAGGAGGGCAGCACGGCGGTGGCCGATGTGCTGTTTGGTGATGCGAATCCGGGAGGCAAGCTGCCGGTCTCGGTGGCGCGCTCAGTCGGACAACTGCCGATCTACTATTACCAGAAGCCGACGGCGCGGCGCGGCTACCTCTTCACCGACAAGACACCGCTCTTCCCGTTCGGCTATGGCCTGAGCTACACGACATTCAAGTATGGCGAGCCGAAGCTGGCAGCGCCGCATATGGCGGCGGGCGGGCAGACGACTGTAAGCGTCGAGGTCACCAACACCGGCAAGGTTGCGGGCGACGAGATTGTTGAGATGTACATTCACGATCAGGTCAGCTCGGTGACGCGGCCCGTGAAAGAGCTGCGCGGCTTCGAGCGTATCCGCTTGCAGCCGGGCGAGACAAAGACGGTGACGTTTGCCATCACGCCCGACAAGCTGTGGTTCTGGGGTCGCGACATGAAGCGCGTTGTCGAGCCCGGACGGTTCGATGTGATGGTCGGCCCAAGCTCAGTGACCTTAAAGACGACCGTGCTGGAAGTCACCGGAAAGTGATCTCTAAAAAAGGAAACCACAGATGAACACCGATGAACACGGATAGAAAAGAGAGATTCACGCTCGATCTTTTATCTGTGTTCATCGGTGTTCATCTGTGGTTCCATCTTCCTTCTGGAATGCTATGTCAAAGCGCAAACAGATTGAGATGAGCGATGCGGAAGTCGCCGCGTTCCTCAACGAGCGCCACACCATGAGTGTGGCGACGAATGGCCGCGACGGCTTTCCGCATCTGGTGGCGATGTGGTACGGCTTCCTCGAAGGCAAGCCGGCTTTCTGGACGTACGGGAAGTCGCAGAAGATGCGCAATCTCGAACGCGACGACCGCATCACGGTGATGGTCGAAGACGGCGCGACCTACGCCACCTTGCGCGGCGTGATGATTTCGGGCCGCGCCACGGTCTATCGCGATGCCGAGACGGTGATGAAAGTAGGCCAAAGCGTCTACGAGCGCTATAACGGGCCGCTCACCGACGAGACGCGCCCGCTGGTCGCGCACATGGGCCGCAAGCGCGTCGCCGTGTGTATCGAAGTCGAGCGCGTCGTGTCGTGGGATCATCGCAAGCTCGACGGCTACTGATCGCGTCACCGGACGACAAACCCGCCATTTCTCGGCATTTTCTAGGCTTTGCTTGAAACTGCCCGCCGCCGAGCCGGCCCTTCCTCGCTTTAATCAAACCGTCTTCACAACTGCACACGAGTTGCAATCGAAAAGCCTTCATTGTGACTTTTAATTGGTCAAGCGTCGGAGGTAAAGCTTATGTTTGAGACCACCAAAACTGAAGAAGCGTCGTTGCACGCGCCGCATCTTGACGAGCGCGAAGAGAAGAAGGCGAATCAGCATATCTCTGCGAGCGCGCATATCATTCACGAAGTCATTCGCCGGCAGGGCGAAGATGAGCTGGAGCGCACCTCGTCGGGGCTTGCATGGTCGGGACTTGCGGCGGGACTATCAATGGGCTTTTCGCTGATCGCCGAAGGCTTGCTGCATACCTATCTGCCCGACGCGCCGTGGAAGCCGCTGCTGACAAAGCTCGGCTATTCGGTCGGCTTTTTGGTCGTCATTATCGGGCGGCAACAGCTCTTCACCGAAAACACGCTTACGCCGATCATCCCGCTGCTGGTGCGCCGTGACGCCAGGACATTCCGATCAGTAGTGCGGCTATGGAGCGCTGTCTTCGCGGCCAACATCATCGGCACGCTGATCATCGCCTGGGTGCTGGGCCACACTGCCGCTTTCGAGCCGGCGGTGCGCGAAAGCTTTAAGACGCTCAGCCTGGAGACGCTGCGTAACGGCTTCGCCTTGAGCTTGCTGAAAGGCATCTTTTCCGGCTGGCTGATCGCTTTAATGGTCTGGATGCTGGGCGGCCTCAAACAGGTCAGCGTCGCAGTCATCGTCATCATCACTTATCTGATCGGCATCGCCAATCTGACGCACGTCATCGCCGGCTCGGTCGAAGCGCTGTACGCGGCGACGACCGGCGCCGCGAGTTGGTCGCAAGCCCTCATCGGTTTTATGCTGCCGACGCTAATCGGCAATGTGCTGGGCGGGGTTTCGCTGGTCGCGGTCGTCAATCACGCGCAGGTCGTCGCCAGCGGCGGCAAGAGGGAGTAAGGCATTAATGTTCTTTCAAGGCTGGGCGGCGATTGGCCGCGTCTTCGTCCTGGGCGTGTTGGCTTACCTGGCGGTCGTCCTTTTTCTACGACTGTCAGGCAAGCGCACGCTGTCGCTGATGGACCCATTCGATTTTGTCATCACCACAGCGCTCGGCTCAGTGCTGGCGCAGACCATCCTCACCAAAGAGGTCACGCTGCTGGACGGGCTGGCCGCGTTTGTCGTGCTGATCGGCTTGCAGTTCGTCGTCACCTGGTGCGCGGTTCACAACCGCGTCGTCCGCCGCCTGATCAAGCCGCAGCCGAAGCTGCTCTTTTATCGCGGCGAGTTCCTTAAAGAAGTGATGGACCACGAGCATATCCACGAAGTCGAAATCCTTGCCGCCGTGCGCGGCTACGGCTTGCCGTCCCTCGACGAAGTCGAAGCTGTGGTGCTGGAAGCCAACAGCCATTTCAGCGTCATTCGCCGTGCCGACAATCCGCAGTTTTCGACCCTCGCCAATGTTTCGAGAAGCACCTCGATGGAGGTCTAGCGCCCGCGGTCGCGTCGGCTAACTGCCTTGCGCGACTGCCGAAATCGGCGTGCCTGTGACAACTTTGCTATCCCCTCGCTGAGACAACTTTGCCCCGATCTTGAGGCGCACCCCAGCTTTTCCCTGCGCAAACGCGCGTACTTGCATCGGCACATGGGTTGCTCTTGCTTCAGCAGGAACCATAAAGCCGTCAGCGCGATTCCGCCATCTGCGCGCTCCCCCCGCAGAGTTAGCTGACGGATGCATCGCCAGCAGGTGGCGGCGATTTGTACGATAGGGACATCCAGATGAGATTAAAGAGGCCGGCTTCATTGTCGCCTTGCGCATGGCTAGTCGCAGCCTTGCTTACCTTTGTGCTGCTGGCGCCGCTGGCCTGCGCGCCGCGCCCGACAGCGCAATCAAGCGACTCATCTCCTTCGTCTCCGCAAGCAGCCAGCGCGCCCGGCATGACCGATGATGGCCAGTGGACGATGGCTGCCAAGGATTATGCCAACACGCGCTATTCGACGCTCAACGAAATCAACACCGGCAACGTCGCCAACCTGAAAGTCGCCTGGACGTTTTCAACCGGCCTGGTCAGCGGCCACGAAGGCGCCCCTCTGGTCGTCGGCGACACGATGTACGTCGTCACGCCGTTTCCCAATTATCTCTATGCGCTCGACCTGACGAAGCCCGGCGCGCCGATGAAATGGAAGTACGACCCGAAGCCGCAGCCCGCCTCGCAAGGCGTCGCTTGCTGCGATCTGGTCAACCGCGGCTGCGCCTTTTACAACGGTAGGATTTATTACAACACGCTGGATGGCTTCTGCGTCGGGGTAGATGCGCAGACCGGCAAAGAGATTTTTAAGACGCAGCTTGGCGACATCAACCAGGGCGAGACGATCACTATGGCGCCCATCGTCGCCAAAGGCAAAGTGCTGGTCGGCAACAGCGGCGGCGAATTCGGCGTGCGCGGCTGGATCGCGGCAGTTGATGCGGACAGCGGCAAGATCAGTTGGAAAGCGTACAACACCGGGCCAGATGCCGACTGTTTGATCGGCGCAAACTTTCACCCGTTTTATGAGATGGATCGCGGCAAAGACCTCGGCGTCGCGTCGTGGCCGCCTGACCAGTGGAAGATCGGCGGCGGTGGCACCTGGGGCTGGATTTCGTATGACCCGCAGTTGAACTTGATCTATCACGGCACGGCCAATCCCGGCCCGTGGAACCCGGAGCAGCGGCCCGGCGATAACAAGTGGACTTCGGGGGTCTTTGCGCGCGACCCCGACACCGGCGAGGCGCGCTGGTTTTATCAGTGGTCGCCGCACGACCTGCACGATTACGACGGCATCAATGAAAACATTCTCGTTGACCTACAGATCAATGGCCAGCCGCACAAAGTCTTGCTCAGGCCGGAGCGCAACGGCTATGTCTATGTGCTGGATCGCACGACCGGCGAAGTGCTGTCGGCGACGCCTTACGTTTACGTCAACACCTCGAAGGGCGTTGACCTGAAGACGGGCCGTTTGATCTATAACGACGAAAAAGCGCCGCAGGTCGGCAAGGTGGTGCGCGAAATCTGCCCGTTCTCGCCGGGCGCGAAAGATTGGGAGCCGTCGGCTTTTTCGCTGAAGACCGGCTGGCTCTACATCCCTGCGAACAACTGCTGTGAAGACGTCGAGAGCGTCGAAGCCAACTACATCGCCGGCACGCCTTACGTCGGCATGAATGTGAAGATGTACGCCGGCGAGGGTGGCAATCGCGGCGAGTTCATCTGCTGGGACCCTGTGGCGGCAAAGAAAGTCTGGAGCATCAAAGAGACCTTCCCGGTGTGGAGCGGCGTCTGCGTGACGGCGGGCGATCTGGCTTTCTATGGCACGATGGACGGCTGGTTCAAAGCGGTGAACGCGCAGAGCGGCGAGGTCGTCTGGCAGTTCAAAGTCGGGTCGGGAATCATCGGCCAGCCGATCACTTATCGCGGGCCGGACGGCCATCAGTACGTCGCCGTGCTGTCAGGTGTAGGCGGCTGGGCGGGAGCGATTGTCGCCAATCAACTCGATTCACGCGACCAGACGGCGGCGAAAGGCTTTGCCGCGGCCATGCAGGATTTGCCTGAGTACTCGACCAAAGGCGGCATGCTGTATGTCTTCTCGCTGCCATAGGCGGAATCAAGCGATGATCAAGGTGAGCAAAACACGGCGGCACGGCACCGAGACATCGAGATACGGCGCGACGCTCCTGCTGTGCGGGCTGATGCTTGCTGCGCCGGCGCTGCTCTCCTGCTCAAAGAAAAGCGAAGCCACCGCTGAAGTAAAGACCGGACGCGTGCTGAAGGTCTGCGCCGATCCCAACAACCTGCCGTTTTCAAATGACCGCGGCGAAGGCTTTGAAAACAAGATCGCCGAGCTGATTGCCGGCGAGATGAATGCGACGGTCGAATACACATGGTGGGCGCAGCGCCGTGGCTTCATCCGCAACACGTTGAAGACAGGCAACTGCGATTGTCTGATCGGCGTGCCAATGGGATTCGAGATGGCGGCAACGACGGGGCCGTACTATCGCTCGACCTACGTCTTCGTCTACCGCAAAGACGCCGCCTTCACCGTACATTCATTCGACGATCCGATCTTGAAACGGCTACGCATCGGCGTGCAGATGGTCGGCGACGATTATGCCAACACGCCGCCGGCGCACGCGCTCGCCAACCGTCACATCGTCACGAACGTCCGTGGCTATATGCTCTATGGCGACTATCGGCAGCCGAACCCACCGGCGCGCATTATGGATGCGCTGGTCAATGGCGAAATTGACGTAGCGATTGTCTGGGGGCCGCTCGCCGGTTACTTTGCCAATCAACAGGCAACGCCGCTTGAGCTGGTGCCGGTCATGCCGCAGATCGATCAGCCGTTCTTGCCGTTCGTCTATGACATCTCGATGGGCGTGCGGCGCGGCGACAACGCGCTCAAGCAAGAGCTCGAAGTCATCATCGAGCGCAAGCATACGGAGATCGATCACATCCTCGACGACTATCACGTGCCGAAGCTCTGAGTGTGTCGAATGCGGAGGCGAAATGATTAAACGTCGTATCAAACAGATCATCGCCCTTGCGGTCTTCGGCAGCATCGCCCTGGCGCTGGCCGCGTGCCAGCGCGAAAAGCGCGAGTTTCGCCCGACGCCGCCCGTTGCCGCGTCAGAGACCAATGTGAGGGAAACCACTTTACAGCCCGGGCCGCAGGTGCCTGTGCCTGAAGCGAAGAACGCTTATGAAGAGAACGCCTACGCGATGAGCGAAGGCAAGCGGCTGTTTGAAAACTACAACTGCGCCGGCTGCCACGCGCACGGCGGCGGCGACATCGGCCCGCCGCTGATGGACGAGAAGTGGATTTACGGCTCGGCGCCGCAGAACATCTACGAAACCATCGTCGAAGGCCGCCCGAATGGCATGCCGGCATTCGCTGGTAAAATTCCCGACGATCAAATCTGGCAGATCGTTGCTTATGTGCGTTCGCTCAATGGGCTGACGCCGAAGGCGGCGTCGCCGACCCGCAGCGATCACATCCAGATGAAAGAGTCCGAGCAAGAGACCAAACCGCAGCCGCCGAAACAGAAGAAAGTGGAGCATCCGCAATGAGCCATTCGCAGACAGGGCAATGGCGCAAGCGGTTGCTGTCGGCGCTCTTGCCGATCATCGCCATACAGCAGACCGTTGAGGCGCGCGTGCAATCATCGCTCGACCCGGCGGGGCCGGGCGCGGCGCACATCTCGCGCCTGTGGTGGCTGATGCTGATTGTCTGCACGGCGGTCTTTCTGCTCGTCCTCGGATTTACGTTGCAAGGCGTCTATCGCGGTCGCCGCCGTGCAGAGGTCGCCACCGATGAGCAATCCACGCAACGAATGACGCAGGCTGTGACCGCAGCGACTGCCGCCACGACGCTGATTCTTTTCGTGCTGCTGGTCGCAAGCGTGATGACGGGCCGGGCAATCTCTTCAACGCCCGACAGCGAGGTCATAGACGTTGAAGTCGTCGGCCATCAATGGTGGTGGGAGTTCATCTATAAAGACGCCGCCGCCAGCCAACAGGTCTCGACGGCCAACGAGCTGCACGTCCCCGTAGGCAAGACGGTCTTGCTGAAGCTGACATCACGCGACGTGATTCACAGCTTCTGGGCGCCGAACCTGCAAGGCAAGAAAGACCTGATCCCCGGCCATTACATCCTTTATCCGCTACGCGCCGACCGCGAGGGCACCTTTCGCGGCCAGTGCGCCGAGTTCTGCGGCGCGCAGCATGCTCATATGGCCTTCACCGTCATCGCGCAATCTGAAGATCAGTTCACGGCATGGCTTGATGCGCAGCGCGCGCCTGCTGTCGCGCCGACCGACCCGCTTATGGCGCGCGGACAGCAGGTTTTCTTATCCAAGCCCTGTGTGATGTGTCATACGATTCGCGGCACCTCGGCAGGCAGTCGCGTCGGGCCTGAGCTGACGCACCTTGCCAGCCGCCCGACTATTGCCGCCGGCACGCTTGAAATGAATCGCGGCAACCTCGCCGGCTGGGTGCTCGATGCACAAGCCATCAAGCCCGGCAGCCGCATGCCGCCCAACAGCCTGACCAGCGAAGAGCTAGAGGCGCTGCTGGCTTATCTGGAGAGCCTCAAGTGAGCGTCGAAACCAAAACCGTCACGGCCAGTGGCTACCGCGTCACCGCCAGAGAACTGCGCGACCGCGAGGCGCTCGAACAGACGTGGAAGTCTCTGCCCGGATTCTGGGGCTGGCTGACGACGACCAATCACAAAGCCATCGCGCGGCGCTACATCGTCACGGCATTCATCTTCTTTCTGCTCGGCGGATTGGAAGCCGCGCTGATTCGCCTGCAACTGTCGCGTCCTGAAAACCGCTTACTTGGCCCCGACCTTTACAATCAAATCTTCTCGATGCACGGCACGACGATGATGTTCCTTTTCGCCGTGCCGATCATGGAAGCGCTGGGGCTGTACTTTGTGCCGTTGATGATCGGCACGCGCAATGTCGCCTTCCCGCGCTTGAACGCCTTCGGTTATTTCGCTTACCTGACTGGCGGCGTGATGATCTATGTGGCGTTCTTCTTGAACATCGGCGTAGACACGGGCTGGTTCAGCTATGTGCCGCTGGCGGGGCCGGATTATTCGCCGGGCAAGCGCGTTGATTTCTGGGCACAGATGATCACCTTCACCGAAATCGCCGCGCTGGTCGGCGCGGTCGAAATCATCACGACCGCCTTCAAGATGCGCGCGCCCGGCATGTCGCTCAACCGCGTGCCGCCGTTCGTCTGGGCGATGGTGGTGACGGCGTTCATGATCATCTTCGCCATGCCGGCGGTGATGCTCTCCAGCTCGATGCTGGCCTCAGACCGGCTCATCAGCACGCAATACTTCAACCCCGCGGAAGGCGGCGACGCGCTGCTGTGGCAACATCTCTTCTGGTTCTTCGGCCACCCGGAAGTCTACATCATCTTCATTCCGGCGACCGGCCTGGTCTCGACGTTGATCTCGACCTTCACACGCCGCGAAGCCTTCGGCTATCTGGCATTGATCCTGTCGCTCGTCGCTACGGGATTCATCGGCTTCGGCCTGTGGGTGCATCACATGTTCGCCACAGACGTGCCGCAACTCGGCCAGAGCTTCTTTACCGGCGCATCGATCATGATCGCGGTGCCGAGCGGCGTACAGGTCTTCTGCTGGATGGCGACCATCTGGGCCGGCAAGCTGAGCCTGCGCACGCCGATGCTCTTCATTCTCGGATTCATTGCCGTGTTTGTAATGGGCGGGCTGACGGGCGTGATGCTCGCTGCGGTGCCGCTCGACTTGCAGGTACACGATACGTTTTTCGTGGTCGCGCACTTTCATTATGTGCTGATCGGCGGCGCGGTCTTCCCGCTGTTTGGAGCGCTGCATTATTGGATGCCGAAATGGACGGGCCGCATGATGAGCGAGCGGCTGGGACGCTGGACGTTCTGGCTGATGTTCGTGGGGTTCAACCTGACCTTCTTCCCGATGCATCTGCTGGGACTGCATGGGATGCCGCGCCGCGTCTACACCTATCTCGACTCAATGGGCTGGGGGCGAATGAACCTGCTGGCCTCGATTGGCGCTGCCGTCATTGCGGTGAGCGTGCTGCTGTTCCTCATCAACTTCTTCCGTAGCCGTCGCAATGGCAACATCGCCGGTGAAAATCCCTGGGAGGCGGGCACGCTCGAATGGGCAATGCCGTCGCCGCCGCCGCCTTACAACTTCGTCTACCTGCCGACGGTGCGCGAGCTTTATCCGCTCTGGGCCGAAGGCGAAAACGCGCCGGTCGTCAAAGGGCTTAGAACCGACCGCCGCGAAGTTTTAGTCACTAATATGCTCGACGCCGAGCCGGATCACCGCTACCACCTTCCGGGCCCATCGGTCTGGCCCCTGGCCTTAGGCGTCGCGGTCGGCGTGACCTTCGCCGTGGTGATCTTTACGCCGTGGGGTATCTCGATTGGCGCGGTGCTGTGTCTGGTCGCACTGGTCGGCTGGTTCTGGTCTGAGCTAAAGCCGAAAGAAAATCTGCTCGGCCAGACCGACGATGAGACCGACGACGAGCTGGAAGAAGAAGAGGAATAAGGCGGGCGCAGAGAAGATGAAGAAAAGAGCAACACTCGACGTTTCCCACCTGCCGCTCGATGTCTATGGCAGCCGCGCGCCGCTGTGGTGGGGCAACCTGTTGCTGATCGTCATCGAAGCGACGATGTTTGCGCTGACGCTTGCCAGCTACTTCTACCTGCGTAAGAACTTCGCGCAGTGGCCACCACCGCCGACGCCTTTGCCCGACCTGCTGCTACCGACGATCAACCTGGTGATCATTCTCGTCAGTCTGGTGCCGGCCATTCGCGTGCATCTGCTGGCAGTGAACGAGGGCAGTCAGTCACAGATTCAACTGGCTCTTGCCATCGAAGCTGCCTTTATCGTGGCGGCAATCGTGCTGCGCTTTTACGAGTTTCCGGCGCTGCATTGTCTCTGGAACTCGCACGCTTATGGCTCGATCACCTGGGCGGCGCTCGGCCTGCACCTGTTGCATCTGGTAGCGAGCATTTGCGAAACGCTTTTGCTGCTCATCTGGACATTGACGCACCGGCTCGACGAGAAGCACCGGCTCGACCTGAGCCTGCTGGCGATCTACTGGTACTTCGTCGTCGGCTCGTGGGTACTGATCTATGCGGTCGTTTTTCTCAGCCCGCGCATGCTTTGATGACAATGGACAAGGTTGCAAACAACGAGGCGGCTCAGGCTAACGCGCTGGCGTTATGGACAGGCATACTCGCCGGGCCAGTTGCCTGGCTGTTGCAATTCGAGATCAGGTACGCGCTGGTGCCGTGGGCTTGTGCGACCGGACACCTGTTTGCTTTGCATCTGGTAACGCTCGGTGGCCTGGCCCTAGCAGCCGCCGGCGGATTCATCGCCTGGCGCGAGTGGCAACGCTGTGGGAAAGAATGGCCGCAAGCGAAAGGAGGGCCGCCGATGCGCAGCCGTTTCATGGCCGTTCTCGGATTGCTCACCAGCATTCTATTCCTCCTCGCCATTCTGGCGCAGGCCATCCCGAGCTTCATCCTCAATCCATGCCAACCATGAGAAAGATAAAAGCCGACACGGAGACGCGGCGACGCGGCGACGCGGGGAAGGAATGCGGCAATAACGGTTTGTCTGTTTCTCTCGCCGCGTCGCCGCGTCG
>JBJMGU010000260.1:0-51690 GCA_045807765.1 Blastocatellia bacterium | reverse complement strand
TTGCTCGATCTTTATGATTCGCGGCCAGAGTTCGTGCAGCCCGACGCGCGGCGCAACGAAGTGCGCTCGTTCGTCGCCGGCGGCTTGAAGGACTTGTCGGTCAGCCGCGTGTCGGTGAAGTGGGGCATCCCTGTGCCGGGCGACTCGAAGCACACGATTTATGTGTGGCTTGACGCGCTGTCGAATTACATCACGGCTCTCGGATGGG
Organism: Blastocatellia bacterium; assembly: GCA_045807765.1. Classification (GTDB taxonomy): domain Bacteria; phylum Acidobacteriota; class Blastocatellia; order UBA7656; family UBA7656; genus DATENM01. The sequence goes on along the minus strand of JBJMGU010000260.1, from coordinate 51,482 downwards.
GCAACGACACCTACGATGGCTTCGAGCGTTACTGGCCGGCGCTGCATCTGGTCGGCAAAGACATTCTGCGGTTTCACACCGTCTACTGGCCGGCTTTCTTGATGGGCGCCGGCATCGAAGTGCCGCGCACCGTTTTTGCACACGGCATGTTGCTGTCGGGTGGCAAGAAGATGTCAAAGACGCTCGGCAACGTTCTGCGCCCAGACGAGCTGTTGCGTTTCTTCAGCGCAGACATGGTGCGCTACTTCATCCTGCGCGAAGTGTCGTTCGGGCAGGACGGCTATATCAGTTACGAAGCGATCACCGACCGCGTGAACTCTGATCTGGCCGACGGGCTGGGCAATCTGGCAAGCCGCACGCTGACGATGGTGCGCAACTATTTCGCCGGCACGCCGCCGCGTCCATCACCAGATGACGAATTTGTGGCGGACGTGCGCGAGCGCATCAATGAAGCGAAGGTGCGATTCGATGGAGAGTTTCAATCATTGAGCTTCTCGCGCGGCCTTGAAGCGGCGTGGGCGGGTATCGCGCGCGTTGACAAGTTCATCACTGAAAACGAGCCGTGGAAGCTCGCCAAAGATCCCGCGTCGCGCGGCAAGCTGGAAGCGGTGCTGGCGACGGCGTACGAAGGCTTGCGTCATCTGGTGCTGCTGGTTGCGCCGGCGATGCCGGAAAGCGCACGCCTCATCTGGCGACAGATGGGGCTGGCGGGCGACCCGCTCACAATCAGCCCGAATGGCGCGACCTGGGGCGAGACGCTTGACGTGGCGAAGATCGAGCAGATCAGCCCGGCATTCCCGAAATTGAACAAGGAAAAAATCATGGCAGAGATCGAACCGCAGAACGATGTCGCGCAAACGGCGGCGCAACCCGCAGACACAACAACTCAAGCCGCCGCGCCGACCACGCAGACGACAGCGCCACCGGCAACGGCGCCATCCGAAGCTGCGCCTCAGGGCGCTACACAGGCCGCCGCGCCGCCTACGAACATCATCTCGATTGACGATTTCATCAAGGTCGAGTTGCGCGCCGCTACCGTCCTTGAAGCCGAGCGTGTGCCGAAGGCCGACAAGCTTTTGCGGCTGGTCATTGACATCGGAGAAGAGAAGCCGCGCCAGATTCTTGCGGGCATCGCCGAGCATTACGCGCCCGAAGAAGTGGTCGGGCGCAAGATCATCGTCGTAGCGAATCTCGCGCCGCGCAAGCTGCGTGGCCTGGAATCAAATGGCATGTTGCTGGCGGCGTCCGTCGGCGAAACCGGCAAGCCTGTGCTTGCGACCTTTGGCGAAGACGTGCCCAACGGCACGCGCTTGAAATAGCCGGCGCTTTGCTCTAGCGCTGGTGGCAAAGCCAGCGGTCGCTTATGAAAGACAACCTTGAAATCGAGGTCAAGCTGGCCTGTGATGATCTCGGTCGCTTGACGCGCGCCGGCTTCGAGCTGGCGCTTTCGAGGCCGCGCCATTTTGAAGACAACTGGCTGCTCGACGACGCCCACCAGACACTCTTCAAGCAAGGCGCGGCGCTGCGCGTTCGCGCCGTCGAAGGTCGCGGCTGGATAACTTATAAAGGCGTGGCGCAGGAGACCGCCGCGTCGCCTTTGAAAGTCCGCGAAGAAATTGAATCGGCGGTCAGCGATCCCGAAAAACTGATTGCGCTGTTTGAGCGGCTGGGGTATCATCGCGCCTTTCGCTATCAGAAGTATCGGACGACCTATAAGATATTGCTTGACGACGCGGCGCTCGAAGTCGCATTTGACGAAACGCCGATGGGCAATTTCATCGAGATCGAAGGCGACGAACCGCGCGTGCTAAGCATCCTGGAACGGGCCGGGTTCACCACCGCTGATTCGCTCCGCGAGAGCTATCCGGAGCTACAGGCAAAGCGCTGTCAGGCGCGTGGCGTGCCGCTCGAAGATTTAGTTTTCTAGGGGCCAGGGGGCCGGGGCGGGCATTGACGCTCCCTTCTTGCCGACCCCCGACCCTCGACACCCAACTATGAAAGCAGTCATACTCGCAGCAGGGTTCGGCACACGGCTGTGGCCGTTGACCGAAGATCGCACCAAGCCGGCCATCCCGTTCCTAAACCGCCCGCTGATCGCTTATACAGTCGATTATTTGGCGGCGCACGGCGTCCGCGATATCATCGTCAATCTGCACCATCAGCCCGACTCGATCCGCCGGGCGCTCGGCGACGGCGCGGCGTTGGGCGTCAATATTCAATACTCATTTGAAGAAGAGATACTCGGCACGTCGGGCGCGATTGACCGCGTCCGCGATCAGTTGATGGATGATGATTTCATCGTCATCAACGGCAAGATCATCACCGATATCGATTTGCAGGCGGCGATTCGCGAGCATCGAGAGCAGAGCGCCATCGCCACGCTGGTGTTGAAAGAGAACATCACGCGCGAGCATTTCAGCATCGTCGATGTGGACGCGCGGCGCTGGGTCACGCGCTTTGCCGGCTTTCCCGATGCCGTGAGCGCCGAAGCCGGAGCGCCTGACGCCGGAAGCAAGGTCACGACCAGCGACCGCCCGCCGTTGATGTTTACCGGCATTCAGGTTTTGTCGCCGCGCATCTTTGATTATGTGCCGCGAGATTGCTTCTCGCATTCGACAATGCACGTCTATCCGCGGGCGATTGCCGAAGGCGAGCCGGTCATCGGGCACGTCACGCAAGGCAACTGGTTCGAGATGAGCACGCTCGACCGCTACCTCGAAGCGAGTGTGATATTCATGAAAAAAGCCGGGGACGCCGTCATTCAAGGAGCGGGCTGTTCGATTGCCCCCGGCGCAAGCGTCGAAGGCTCGGTGTTGTGGGAGCGTGTTCAGGTCGAGAGCGGCGCGCGATTGCGCCGCGCCGTCATCGGCGATGACGTGCGTGTACCGGCGGGGGCGGTCATCGAAAACGCTGTGGTCGTGCGTCGCCGGGTCGTCAACGAAATCGAGCGTGGCACCTTCGTCGGCGACAACCTCATCGTGCCCCTGTAAAGACAATGATGAAGTATGAATGATGAATGATGACCTGCCGGAGCTAGCGCTCATGGCAATGGCACAGGTTCCCTAATTCATCATTCATCATTTCTCATTCATCGTTTATGGAAAGTACCTATCCACCTGCAATGTTAGAATTGGCGGCGCGTCAGCTTGGCGCGGCGGCGGATCAGGTCAGCATTACGCCGTTGACCGGCGACGCCTCGACACGGGTTTACCTGCGCGCGGCTGCCGCGGAACGCACGCTGATTGTCTGCCTCTACGGCGAGCCGTTCGATGAGTCGGAGCGCGCGGTTGACCGGCTGGCGCAGATGGAAGCCGTGAACCCGTCGGCGCGGCTTATGTATCACAGCAATGCGCTGGCGCACATCGAGGCGACCCGGTTGTTTATAGAAGCCGGCCTGCCAGTGCCGCGAATCCTGGCGACATCAGGGGCCGACGGCCTGATGCTGTTTGAAGATGTCGGCGACATGCGCTTGCAGGATTGGATGGCGAACCGCTCGGCGGCAGAGGTTCGCGACGCCTACCGCCGCGCCACGGATTTGATCGTTGATATCCAGAGTGCCACGAAACTGGCTCTGGAAGCCGATTCGATCTGCTCGCACATGGCTTTTGACGAGGCGAAGCTACGCTGGGAGCTGGGCTTCTTCTTTGCCAACTTCATCAATCGCTATTTGAAGCTGAAGCTCGACCCGGCGACCGCCAACGCCGTACAGGCGGATTTCAAATCGCTCTGCGGCGAGCTGGCCACCTGCCCGCGTGTGCTGGTCCACCGTGACTATCACGCCCGCAACCTGATGATGAAAGACGAACGAATGTTCATCATCGATCATCAAGATGCGCGCATGGGGCCGGCCAGTTATGATGTCGCCTCGCTGATCAGCGACCCCTACGCGACGCTTGATGCGGATTTGATGAGCGAGCTGGTCGAGCGTTTCATCGACGGCAAGGCGGCGTCGGCGCAGCCGCTCAACGACGTGGCGACATTTGGCCGCGAGCTACAGTTGATGACCGTGCAGCGCATGCTCAAGGCGCTCGGCACCTATGCGTCGCAGGCGGCGCTGGGCAATATGACTTACATTCCTTACATCGGGCCGGCCCGCGACCGCGCCCTTGCGGCGATGCGCGAGCTTGACCGCTTCGCGGCTACACGCGCTTTGCTGGAACAGGCTGGCGAATAGTTGCCAGCTACCAGTTGCCAGTTGTCGGTAATGAGAAGGGTAGCAAGTGATGAGCTACTGCCCGCGGCCCCTTTGAGTTTTCAGGCTCTACGGCCCGTCAGCTAATTCCACAGAAAGAGGGATCATTCGGAGACCGGCAGCGTAAACCCAAGCTTTACGTCTGACACCGCGCTATGCATCACGATTACGCTGACTATCCCCTCCTTCACACAACAACGGAGCGTTTCAGGCGGGCCATGTCTTCTACCTGAAACCGGAATCTCTGCCCTGCAGGCTGAGTGATTGCGGCACACGCCGACTTAGTTGGTGACGCAATATAAGCCCGTGTAGTATAGAGAAATACACCAATCGGGAGTATTTAAATACTTGCACATATATTTAATTAAGCTTATTGACAGCGGTGCAGCCATATAGTAGACTACCGCCCGCTTTGAATGCTGTATCGGTTTACGCTGCGGTTTCCTTTAGACTGGGCGCCCCGACGCCTTTGATCGCAACGATTAAGTGAAATGGTCTGGCCGAACTCGCGGCATGACACTATCTATAGTCCAGAACCCTTCAGGTTGGCTGATGAGGAAATCTAGATAGGATTGAAGGATAGCGGGATTTCCAGCCTAACCTCAGTGTCGAAGACGGAGTCCGCTGCCGTGCGCGTCGTCCTCGCCGGACGTCAGCTCGCGGTTTTCAAGGCGGTTGATTTCTGCGCGACAGAGTATAGGAAAACTACCAGCTGGTGTAAGGAAAATCAACGAGATCACGTCCGCTGTCCGGATTACAGAAATGTGCCCACGGGCGACAGGAGGCCCAAATTGTGGCAACACCAATCCCAGCAAGGAACGACGCGAGCGATGTAGAGGACCTTCGCCCAGAGAATCAGCGGCCCTACTTGGCCAACCCGTTGACGGTCATGCTGCCGGAGTCGGAGCTCAGTGAAATTGCCGTCCGTTTCGCCCTGAGCGGACAAGCTCTGGAGTCGGCGCTCACATACTTAAACACAGCCATCATCTCAAAATCGGACGGCCTAGCCAAGCAATACGACGCGCAGAAAAAAGCCTTTGAAGAGGCGCTCGCCAGGGCCGTTGAAGAGATCAAAGCGGAGAGAGAATCTATCCAGGCGGCGACCTCGACCGTAGACACGCTCAAGCAGGAAAAGGTGCGGGCCAGTGAGCGGATCCGAGGGCTGCGCTGCGAAATCAGCCGGAACATTCTCGACATCCGCAAGGCGCGGTTACAAAACGAGCGAAATTTCTTTAAAGAGGAGGACGAGCACCTAAGGCAAGAGACCGACCGCAGCCACCAGGAGCTGCTCCAAGACATGGAGAACCAGCTCGAGCGGGCGAAAAAGAGTTATGAGTTGAAGCGTGAGAAGTGGAGCCTGAACGAGAAAGAATACGAGCGCAGAAGGGAGGTGCTCAGGGAGGAACAGAAGAAGGTCGAAGCTCGGCTGGCCAAGGCGTCCGCCCACATTGAGCGGCTCGCGGAGATAGGCATTACGCGGACCACATCGGGGTTTCTGGTCTGGGCCGGATACGTCTCCTTTGCCGGAGTCAGCGGCGTTATCGCCAACCTCTTAGCCAAAAGGGAGCAAGAAGGGGCGGATTACGTTAGCCTCTTCATCAGGGGCGTTACCAATCTCCTCGGTCCCACGGAAGGGCAGAACCTCTGGATCCTGGCTGCCAAGATGTTCGGTCTTGTGGCGGCGACCCTGCTAACGGTTTACGGCATTTTATGGCTCGCCGATAAGCGTCTGGCGAAGTTTGACCCGGATTGGCTGGCCGGCTCGGAAAAGAAGAAGAGGAAGAAGGCGCGGTGGTCGCGACAGGAACTCCAATCACAGTTCTCTGTCAACATCCCTGAGATCAGCCGCAAGTCTTACGCCCAGTTGCTAGCGGCCTTCCCCTACATCTTCGTCGGGGCAGTAATTGTGTTTGTCCTCTCTGCCGCCGGCAATCCGACCGCCACCAAGGCAAACGCCGGTGCGACCTACACCGGCTTTGTGATCAACCTCCTAGCTACCGCGGTGCTATTACTCTACGCCACTTATATCATTGAGCCGCGGTGGCACAAATACCCCGAGCCGCAGGCCCGCAATGCTTACTTCGCCAAAATGAGGGCGCACTGGGAGTTCGCGACGCTGGTTGGCTTATTGATCATCTCCCTGATCTACACCGCCTTTGCCAGAGTCGCCCCCACACCCGAGGCCAATGTCGGCACGAACACCGCCGTCTGGGGCGTGCTCGCGCTGTTCATGACGTTGAGTTCGATGGGACTGGCGTATGGCCTCATTCAAAGGGGCCTGTTCAAAGACGTCGACCACCTGGAGAACGACCTTCGACTGTACCGGCGGCTGATCGAGCATTACAGCACACAGCCGACAGTCGAAGACGAGTTCGAGTACTCGGAGCCAGCCGAGTTGGGCGAAATCCTGGCAGACTACCGCAGGACTAGGCATGAGCTTGACGAGCTGCGATTGACGCATGGCATCAAGCGGACCTTCGCTGACAGCCTGATGAATCTCCATGACTTCGAAGTTCTGCGCTACTGGCTTGACTCCAGGAGGATCTCGAAGTTCAAGCGGTTGCGGAGATTCATCAGGCTGCCGCGACTCCTGAAGCTCTCGCTGCGGGCCTTGTGGAAGATCAACAAGTCTACTGAACCTGACGTCATTGATTACGAAGTCGCGCCGGAGGAGACAATCAACGTCAAAACCTACACCCAGGAGAAGCTGCAAAACGAGGAGCGCATCAAAGAGATAAATGCCGAGATCGAGGAAGCGGAAAAGCGCACCGCCACAGCCAAATTACGGCTGGCAGATCTCTCCTCGCGGCGGGATCAGACAGAGGCGCAGCAGGTGTCGTTAACGAAAGAATACGAACACAAGAAGGTCTATCTGGTCCTGCAACAGCAAAGGGAGATGGCCAAGTTCGTCGAGGCATTCACCGTGGGGGCCATGCTCGCCAAGCGCCTTGGCTACGAAAGGCCGGGGCCACCGCCGACGCCGCCACCTCCGGCGGGAGACATCCCGCCAACACCCCCTCCTCCAACTGACCTTCAGCCCGGCGGGGAGATAGGAGTTGGGCAATGAGTCTTCTAAAAGGTGATAAACCCAATAGGCCAATGACCGGCGACCAGCATGCGGAGCCCAGGTTCCCGGTCATCGAGATCGAGAATGCCACTGGCGTCAGTAAGTCCGATGGCAGTAACCAGACCGCCCAATATAACCGACCGCCGGCAGCCTATATGGAGTACGTCTGGCAACTCGGCTGGACAGACGGGCGCATCAGCCAGCCGACCGAGGCGAATGAGACCATCCTGAAGTCTCAGGCGGAGCTGGAATGGCTCGAAGAGCTTGCCGTCACCGAGCAGCAGACGGCTCAAGCCGAGGCCAAAGTGGCCTTTCTGCAATCGCGCTGTGACCGCGTCCAATTGCGGTTGAAGCAGTTGCAGCAAGTCTACGACGAGCTGCGGCAGGTGATCAACCAGCGTACGCATGACCGTTCCTTTCTGCTGGCGGTCATCTACTTGGGCGCCGCCGCCCTGCTGATGCTAGCCGACATCCCGCTGTCGCTGACCCTGGTGGCCAGGGGCTTCGACATGAAAACAGAGGTTGAAGATCTGAACACCGGCGAGGTGGGGACGGTCAAAGACCTGCTCACCAAGCCGTATCTGACCATTACTCACCTCTGGGAGCCTCTCATTATGGCGACCGGCATTGCGCTCTCCGGCATCTTCATCAAGTACTTTATGGACGAAGTCCTCTTCCGAGAAGAGACGCCGCAAGCCGACATGAAGCGGTTCTATAGGAGACGGTCGTTCTGGCGGACAATCATCCTGTCCGGGCTCTTCATCGGCTTCCTGTGGACGATCGTCGTGCTCGGTTTTTTCCGCGCCGACATTCAGCGCCAGGAGAAACTTTACGCCCTGAGGACGCAGGTCTCAATCGATGGCACCAACCGCCACCTGTCTGAACAGCAGATCAACCAAAACTACGAGGCCGCCAAACAGGAGCTGCTAGAGAAAGATAAATGGGCCGAGCTGGCCTTCATCTCGCTGACTTTAATGTTCCCGGTCGCCGGGGGCATCTGCTTTTCCGCCGGCTGGAGGCGGCTGGAGAAAACTAGGCCTTATCTTATGAAGTCCTGGGTGGTCGGCTTCAGACGCTGGCGGAATGCGCGGCTTTATGACAAATGGTACCACAGCTGGACGAAGGCGCAGGCAGAATGGGTGGCGTTGTCCAACCGCCTGAGCCGCGAGCAACGGAAGGGAGAGATTGTCGCCGCCCTCCGGACGAACCTCTACAAGCATGGGTACGAGCGCGGGCAGACGGTCCCCGACACCGTTGACGCCGGCCTGAGCCTGTATGATCGCTGCCGGAAGTCTCTGAATAAGCTACTGGCTAGAGACGTGAACGCCGAGGTGTTGCGCAAGGACAAGGCTGTGTAAGGGCGGACACTGCTGCGACGTCAGAGCATCGCCTAGAGGCTGAGCCAACGCATATGACTGATTGCGAGGTGGGAACATGAGCGGGAAAATACTATTGGCGCTGGGGTGCTGCGGACTGCTGATGGCGAGCCTTCTCCAGGGATGCACAAGCACGTCCGGGGGGCCGCAGGCAGTTAAGACGAGAGTCGCGTTGATCTTCGCGGACGTGACCAACAGCCTGAAGCCGGAAGAGAGCCAGCAAGTTGCCCAATTGACCGCGCAAGTGGTCAACAGCTTACCGCGCCGCAGCGAGTTTGTCGTTTACCCGATTCAGATCGAGACGCAGCGACTGTCGCCGATCCTCCGGGGCACCGTTCCGGCGGCTATCTCAGACAAAGAGAAGCAGGCTTACGAGCTTGCCAAGGCCCAGAGGGATCAAGATCTGGCCAAGAAGATAGATGCGCTGTATAACGAGGTTAGGAAGAACAAAGAGGACAACCGCACATGCATACTGAACACGCTCGGCTTTGCGAAGAACTTCTTTCAGCAGTACGCCGATCCCGGCAAATATGACCTCGACCTGGTCTACATCAGCGACATGACCGAGGAGTGCCGCAACACCCCGGTCCATAGCCTCATCAAGCTCAATAAGCGGGAGATCAATTCCGAGATCAGGATAATTCAATCGCTCCCTGACGGCAATGACCTGTCAAACGTGCGGGTGACGGTCATTATCCCGACAGCCGAGGCGACTTACAGTGCTAACCAGAAGCTCCGTCCCGATATGGAAGACCTGAAACGGTTCTGGCTCGCCGCCTTTAACCGTTGCGGCTTTAACCAGAGATCGTTTCTCGACAACGAGGAGCGGCTGTATTGGAGCATCGGCCTGCCCAAGCGCTTTCAATCCCAGTCGAACTGATTGACGAGATGAGCTGGAAATGAAAATGAGGCAGGAACTATACAAGCTATTTTATGACACGATACCAAAGGAGCAACGGAAGTTTAAGAAATGGATTAAAGGAATCGATAAAACATTGGCGCGCATAGCTGCACTATGCGTCATCGTTCCTGCCATCACCGCAGGCGTCATATGGCTGAGGAGTGGAGATCCGGTCGAGAAGAAGAATACTCCCGCCAACGTGAATAGACCGGTTTTCGAGAATTCGAATCAAAGTTCATCGAATACGAACTCACAGGTTGTCCCCCAGCCGCCGCCTAAACCTAAAGAGCCGCCGCCGAGGCCCGACGCGTTGACGCCAGAACCCAGCCGACCGTCAACCCCTCATTCATCTGAGGGCTTGCCCGGCCAGCGAGCGCACGCGCCCGCCGAGTCTGCGAAGGCGATTTATGAGTACGCCCGGAGATTATATGAAGAGAATAAGCATAGGGACTGTTCGGACGCCGTGCGGGAATGTAACCGCGGGCTGCGGATGTATCCCGGCAATAAAGACTTGATAACTTTGAAAGAATTGAGCGAGCAATGCCCTCGGTGAAGAGCCTTCGCTCGGTCATAGACATAAACCGGGAGTTTGTCTGAGGTGCCAGGGAGGATTCCTCTCATGCTTTTCTTGAATTTCGCCTTCTTGTTCAACTTGGCGTGGATTGCTCTGACCGGGTTGAGTCAGGCTAGCGCCTTGCAGGTGAGCCAGGCCGATGAGCCAACAGGCACGGGCGGAGCCGCCCCCGCTGCCCCTTACACGCTTGCAGAGATCGAGAACATCATCTGCCGCGAAATCCCGGACAAGAGGCTGCAAGAGATTACCGACGACAAACTCTTCGCGGCCATCAAGCGTCGGGGAATCGACTTCGAGCTAGACGAATCGGTCGTCTTGAGATTACGTGCCTGCTGGCCTGAGACCAGGACGCTCGGACTGCTGTTAGAATGGCAGAAATTCAACAGACCACCGCAGGTGACCGTTAAGCCCGGGGCTGTGGACGTGGCCTACGGCACCGACGTTGAGTTGTTGGTCGAGGTCTACGACCCCGATGGGGATAAGGTCGAGATAATCGGATTCCCGGACTGCCCCTGTGTGTTCACGGCCGGCGAGAACCAACGCCACTTCGCCACCATCAAGACACGGGATGTCAATATGACTTCGGGCAGCGCTGACCTGGAGGTCGGCTTAACCGTCACCGACTACAGGGGCCACAGGCGTATCGTCGCTCCGGTAAGGATCAAGGTGAGGAAGCCACTCGGCGTCACCCTGAAGACAGATCCGCCCGAGGTGTTAAGGGGCGAGGTACTACGCCTGATTGCGGCGACCGGCAATGGCGTCGGGGGCGTCACCTACAGTTGGAAAGTGAATGGTGAAATCATCCAGACTAGAGATGCAAGCTTGAGGTTTGACTCTGCCAGGATAGCGCCGAGTGCGGAAGATGTTCGGCTTGAAGTCTCCGTATCGGCTACCGATGGCGAAGGCGCGCGGGGCACGGCCAGCCTAACCATCTCGGTCCATCTGTCCGCAACTTTGAATATCTCTACCAACTTGGACGGCGTAACATTGTCCGTGGACAACGTCGCTCAGGGGCAACTATCGAAGGAGTACGCGGCGAGGATTTACGTGCGTCATGGCGCAGAGCACGAAATTGAACTCACCAAGCCAGGATTTCAGGCCACCAAACAGGGCGTGGATAAACTGCCACCCAACTTTACTAAAGACCTGTACATTCCCCTGTCGCCGTTAAAACCCGAGGCGACGCAGAACGAAGCAGATCAGGAGTGCGTCCAGGTCATCGAAAACTTGATGCGAGGCGGCGTATTTGACAAGGCAATGCGGAAATGTGAGCAGTGCCTTGAATTGCACCGCGATAGCCGAGAGCTGATCTCCTTAAGGGAGCAGTTAGTAGGCACGCAGGCGAATCGTGTGGCCGTAATACCGGCAGAAGCCACCCGTAAGGTCGCGCCAGATTATCCTGCTATCGCTAAGGACAACCGCATAGCCGGGACGGTGGTCGTTCTGGTTCAGATAGACGAAAAGGGAATCCCTACCAGTGCGGAAGCCATCTCAGGGCCACCCTTGCTCCGCGAGGCGGCCAAGCAGGCAGCGATGAAATGGAGATTTAAACCGGCCTCGTTAGGCGGCAAACCCATTCGTTATTCCAAGCAAGTCCCCTTCCATTTCAACTTATGAGGCGGGATACATTCGCGATCTCATGAATCAGTTCCGGCGGGCCTGGAGCGTCAGTGTGCAATCCGATCAGCCCCGCTGATCTATCGGCGTGTAGGTCAGGTCGCGCGGGCCGACATATTCGGCGCGCGGGCGGATTAAGCGGTTGTTGGCGTACTGCTCTAAAACGTGCGCCGTCCAGCCGGCGATGCGGCTACAGGCGAAGATCGGTGTGAACAGATCGGTCGGGATGCCGAGCGCGTAATAGGTCGAGGCCGAGTAGAAATCCACGTTGGCATTCAGATGCTTCTCGCGCTTAACGACCTCTTCCATCTTGCGCGACATGTCGTACCACTTGCTCTCGCCTGTGCGCTCGCCGAGCTGCCGCGACATCTCGCGCAGGTGCGTGGCGCGCGGGTCTTCCGTGCGATAGACACGGTGGCCGAAGCCCATGATCTTCTGCTTGTTGGCAAAAGCGTTCATCACCCACGGCTCGACGTTATCGAGGCTGCCGATTTCGAGCAGGTTCTTGATAACGCCTTCGTTGGCGCCGCCGTGCAATGGGCCTTTGAGCGTGCCGATGGCCGACACGATTGCCGAATAGATATCCGACAGCGTTGCTGCCGTCACTCGCGCCGCAAACGTCGAGGCATTCAATTCATGATCGGCATGCAGAATCAAAGCAACGTCCATCGTCCGCGTCGCCACTTCGTCCGGCTCTGTGCCGTTCAGCGTGTAGAGAAAGTTGCCGGCAATCGTCAGGTCGGGGCGCGGCGTGACCGGCTCCAGGCCGTTGCGCAGGCGCTGAAAGGTGGTGACGATGATGGGGAATCGCGCCGTCAGGCGAATCGCTTTACGCCTATTCGCGGCGCTCGACATATCGCCGGCCTCTTCGTCATATAGAGCGAGCGCTGAAACCACCGTGCGCAGCATATCCATCGGGCTTGCTGATGTCGGGATGGCGCGGATCAGTTGTTGAATCCCTTCGGGGAGCTGGCTCTCGCGGCTGATCTGCTGCTTCAGCTCATTCAGCTCGCTGCGGGTGGGTAGGCGCAAATTCAAGAGCAGGTAGATGACTTCCTCAAAGGCGGCGTGCTGGGCGAGATCATGAATGTCATATCCGGCATAGATCAGGCGGCCTTCAATGCCGTTCACGTCGCTGAGCGAAGACTGCGCCGCGACGATGCCTTCGAGGCCGGCTTTGGCCACATTGGCTTCACTCGACATCTTCTTTGATTCCTTTCGCGTTGCATGGTCTGAGTGTGTAAGTGACGCTGGCTCGATCCAAATTGAAGGATAAGCGACGCGCCGAGGGCTGTCAACGAAGGCGCTAAAAAAGCGGTAATCAAGCGAATTTGTGACGCGCAGGATAGGCGCTCAAGCGAGAATGACTTCGACTTCAAGGCCGCGCCGGGCTTCGATCATACGGGCGGCGTGCTGCCGCGGCGCGGCCAGCTCCAGAAACCCTGCGCTGCCAAAGTAGGCGAACAGCTCGCCCGGATTGGCTTCGGCATAGGTGTTCAAAACGCGCGCCGCTTCGTGCTTGCCAACGCGAACGCGGGCGCCGGCGCGGGCGCGCTCCATCGGCAGCTCGGCGGTCGTGATGTTGGTGATGAGATTGCCGAAGCGGTCAATGTGCAGGACGTGGCCGCGAATCTGTTTGTCGGACACGACCACCGGAGTTGGCGTGTTGAAGCGCACAGGGTCGTTGATTTCGACTCCCATCTTGCTCCAATCAACCATCCTCGAAACGTAACCGGCTGACGGGGCAAAGACATCGCGCCCGTGAAAAGTGTTCGACACCGGCTGGCGGAAGTAATGTGTCTCGTTCAGGTGAACGATACGGTTGATGTGCTCGCGCTGGTAGATGTAACTGAACACCCCATTGTCGGGGCCGATGAAGTTATAGTTATCGGTCATCACCAGCAGAGGCCGGCGCTCGGTGCCGACGCCTGGATCGACGACGACGACGTGCAGCGTCATCTTCGGAAACTCGGTGTAGCAGCAGAGCAGCATGAAGGCCGCCGCGTAGAGGTCGTGCGGCGGAACCTGATGCGTCAGGTCTATAATCTCGGCCTGCGGGTTGACCGTCAGGATCGCGCCTTTCATCGCCGGCACGTAGTAATCGGCTTCGCCGAAATCCGTCATCAGGGTGATCAGCGGTTTGCGTTCAGCCATCAACACCTCCCAGCTCGTAGTCGAGGGGCAAAGCCATTCTACTCGAAGGCCGGAAAGTGTGAAGATAATTCTTCAGGGGGTGCGCCGTGCCGGGTCAAACAGCGCCGTCAGTAACTGACGGTCGTGATCGTAACGCAGGCGTGCCATTGCGTCGCTCACCGTACACCAGCGCGCCTCGTCAATCTCGTACATATTGACATGAATCTCGCCGCCGGTTACTTCCATTAGGTAGTAATGGACAACCTTGGGCCGCGTCTCGCCGCCGCGCCCGCGATACAGGTAATGCACCGAAGTCAGCTCGCGAATGATGCGACAGCGCAGGCCGGTCTCTTCTTCGACTTCGCGCAAGGCGGCGGCTTCAATCGTTTCTCCGGGATCGAGCTTGCCTTTCGGAAACGACCAGTCATCGTACTTCGGGCGATGCACGAGCAGGACGCGCGGTGTTTGCTCGTCGCTTGCATCAATGACCAGGCCGCCCGCCGCGACGATTTCATCCCTCGGTTCCATATCAGCGACAGTAGCACCGGAAAACGGTGAAAGGCAAAGCCGACGCGGCAATGCGGCGACGCGTCGCGTTTGTCTTTTGCCTTCAATCTGGATTAGGCTGATGGGGTATGAGTGAATCGAAGACCGGGTTTGAATACAACCAGCCGGGACGCGAGCCGGCCATCCGCCTGGTGCTGATGCCAAAAGACACCAACGCGCACGGCACGATCTTTGGCGGCGTCATCTTGAGCTACATCGATATTGCGGCGGCAATTGAAGTGCGCCGCCACACTTTGAAGAAGATCGTTACCAAAGCCATGCGCGAAGTCGTCTTCGTCGCGCCGGTCTTCGTCGGCGACCTGGTGAGCTTTTACACCGAGCTGGTGCGCGTCGGGCGCACGTCCATCACCGTCAAGGTGACCGTCGAAGCCGACCGCGTCTCGAACCCCGGCCAGCGCGTGCGCGTCACCGAAGCCGAGGTCGTCTACGTCGCCATTGACGATGACCGCCGCCCTGTGCCCATTCGTGATGAAGCCTAAATGAAAGCCTTCTATTCGGATCGCTATGTCATCCCGCTGCCGCCGCAACACCGCTTCCCCATTGTCAAATACTCAATGATTCGCCAGCGGCTCGACGCTGAAGGCGTGTTGCCCACGCATCATCTCTTTCACCCGCCGCTGGTCGAGCGCGACGAGGCGCTGCTCGTCCACACGGCAGATTATTATGATCGTCTGGTCGCTGGCCTTCTGACTGACCGCGAGGTGCGCCGCCTCGGTTTGCCCTGGAGCGAGGCACTTGTCGGGCGCTCGCGGGTCTCTGTAGGCGGCACGCTCACCGCCGCCCGCGCGGCGCTTGCTGATGGCGTGGCGGCCAATCTCGGCGGCGGCACGCATCACGCCTTCTCCGAGCACGGCGAGGGCTTTTGTGTCTTTAATGACATTGCCGTCGCCATTCGTGTGCTGCGCGCCGAAGGGTTGCTGCGCCGCGCGGCGGTGGTTGATCTCGACGTGCATCAGGGCAATGGCACGGCGGCAATCTTCGCCGATGATCCTGAAGTCTTTACGCTGTCGCTGCACGGCGAGAAGAATTACCCGCTCGTCAAACAGCAGAGCACGCTTGACGTGGCGCTCGCCGACGGCACGGGTGATGAGGAATATCTGTATGCGCTGGCCCTGCATCTGGCGACGACCCTTGACGGCTTCCGCCCCGATATCGTCTTTTATCAGGCCGGCGTTGACCCGTTTTTCGATGATCGGCTGGGGCGGCTTGCTTTGACGCTCGCGGGACTCAAGCGGCGCGACGAGATGGTGCTGGCGGCTTGCCGCGCCCGCCAGGTGCCGTGTGTGATTACGCTCGGCGGCGGTTATGCGCGCGACGTTGCCGATACGGTCGAAGCGCATTGCAATACGATTCGCGCCGCGCGGGCGATCTTCAGCGCGTGAGGAACAGTCTTTTAGCATGGTGCGTATGAGCTGTTGACTGTCCAACGCTTCAGCATCAGAGGTAAGATAAATCGTAAGGAGTAAGTCATGCCGAGCAAGCTGGATGAATTGAAACGCCGAGCGCAGCAGACAGCGCGCGACCTGGATGAAAAATACAAGCTCAAGTCGAAGCTCGACGAAGGCACGCGCAAGACCACCGAGGCGTTGCGCAAGGGGGCCGACGTAGCGACCACAACGCTCGACGACGCGCGCCAGGAGGCCCGGCGCATCAACCGCGAGCATCGCATAACCGAGCGCGTCAGCGACACAACGCGCCGCGCCGTTGACGCCGCCGACGATGCGCTCACTAAGGCTGGCGTTAAAAAAAAAGTCGGTGAGGTCGTAGACACGGGAGTCGCGGCAGCCAAAGATGCCGCCGCCGACGCCAAAGATAAAGCCGGCGATTTGTTCGGCGAAGCGCGCCGCTATTACGAGCAAGCGGCGGGCGCGGCGCGCACAACGGCGTCTGCGGCGCGCCTGCCTTCTTCGCTAACCAGTGCCGTCGCCAGCGCGCGCCGGTGGGCCAAGCGTAATCCCGGCAAAGCTGCCGTTGTTTCGCTCGGCTTCGTCGCCGGCACACGCATGGGTGCAGCCTTCGCGTCGCTCGATGTGACGCTGTTGGGCGCTGGCGGCGCCGGCAGCTGGCTCTTTCATTCGGCGCTGGCGCCTTATGGATTAAGGAAGCTCGCCGAGCGCTACGAGAAATTCTTGAAGAAGCAGGAGGCACTGGTCGCTGAAGGCAAACTTTCGGATGCTGAAGCGGCGCGCGTCCGATTTCAGCGCGACGCCGCTAAATACGTCGGCGCGCCATTGCTCGGCGCATTCAGCGTTGCCGCCGGCGCCGGCTTGATCGCCGAAGCGTTGACCGGCGGCGTCGTCACCGGCCTGCCCATCAGCCTGGTGCTCGGCGGCAACCCGATGCTTTCGAGCATCTGGCTTTTTGGCAACGGCCTGATCTGTTTTCACAACGGCTATAAGTTTTTCATGATGGCTATCGGCGACAAAGAAGAGGTCGCCCGTGTCGTCCGCGACATCAAAGGCTTGCTGCCGGAAATCGTCGTCGAAACCGTCTGAAACACTGCGCGACCGCGAGCCGATCCATTCGCTTATGCATCAGGTAGACGTCGCCCTGCTCGGATTCGGAAACGTCGGGCGCACATTCGCTGATTACATCGGGCGGATGAGCGATCAGCGCATCCGCTTGCGCGTTCGTGCCCTGGCCGACCGCAGCGGCGGCATCCTGGTGGAATCCGATCAAGCGCTTCAGCGTATCATTGATTACAAAACCGCGGGTCGTCCCCTCCGCGAGTTTGCCGGCTCATCCACGCTCACTGACCCCCGCGCCTTCATTGAACAGCTTACCTTGGCCGGTGTTCGCGTGCTGGTCGAATCATTGCCAACGAATTTAATAGACGGTCAGCCGGCGCTCGATCTAAATAGCGCCGCGCTGCGCGCGGGCCTTCACGTCGTCAGCGTGGACAAAGGGCCGCTCGTGCATGGCTTCGCCGCGTTGCAACGAGCGGCACAGACGGGCGGCGCACGGCTTGGCTTTACCGGCACAACCGGCGTGAGCGTTCCCGATGAACTGGCAGGCGAGCAGGTGATGGAGATTCGCGGCGTGCTGAATGGAACGACCAATTACATTCTCACAGAGATGCAGGAGCGCGGCACGTCATTCAATGCAGCCTTGCAGAGCGCGCAGGCCGCCGGTGTCGCCGAGCCTGACCCGGCGCTCGACGTTGACGGCTGGGACACCGTAGTCAAGACGTTGATACTGGCGCAGGCATTGATGAACGCCGACACGCGGCTTGATGAAGTGACGCGCATCGGCATCAGCGAAGAGACCGACGACTTGATTCGAGTTGGCCGCGAGAGCCATCGCGTTGTTCGTCTGGTGGGCCGTGCCCGCCTCTATCAAGGGCGAGTGCGAGTCAGCGTTGTGCCAAAGCTGGTTGGTGAGGATTCGCCGTTTTATGCGGTCAACGGTACGTCGAAGCTTGCCATCTTCAGAACCGCGAGCAAGCGCGAAATGATCTCGGCGGCGCGTTCGGGCCGCGACGCCATCGCGCAAACGATTGTCGATGACATTGTGAAAGTCATCGCTCGCTGAATTCCGCGAAGAGATCATCGAACGAGAGTTGCGCCGTCGGCTCGTCATTATGAGGTGCTTCGCCGTCATCGTGAGGCCGTGCTGCCTGCATCGCCTTCAATGCCTTCTGCACGTCGCGCAGGCTGAAGCGGATCAAGCGTCCGGTCAGTTCGACTGCTGGAATGCGCCCGGCGCGGCGCAGGCGATGAATAGTGGACTGGCTTACCTGCAAGACCTCTGCGAGTTGCTGCGCCGTCAGGTATTCGACTCGCTTCTCCTTTGCAGGCTCGCCCGCGTCGGGCTTATCGCCGGCAGGCTCAATCGTTGCAAGTTTGCGGCGGTTACTAGTCATGTCACCTCGCGTTGCCGGTGGCCGAAGTGGGGCGCCGCTCAAGCCGTGCGCCCGGCTGGCCGTTGAGTGTATCACAATCCCGCCGCCGCGACGACAGACGACCAACAATAGAGCCCGCCCACCATTGATTTTCGTTTGTCGTCCTGGGAACACGAATTGCTATTTATGGCTGTCGCTCTTGTGAGTAGGCAAAGTTACCGTTTGAGCATAAATTCTGGAGGAACAAAATCCTGACGATGAGCCAAGACGTGAAAGAGATGACGGATGATCAAATCCTTGACCGCATCGTGCGGCTCGGCTTCGATGGCGATCCGCAGCGCTTCGAGGCGTTCAAAGCGGAGCTGCGCGAAGGGCTGCCCGCAGGCACAGGCGTCGCCCTGCGCGGCAGTGTCGTTACCAACGAGAAGTTTAAGGATGGCCGCCCTTTTGACGCTGACGGCAAAGGCACGAGCGATCTGGATGTGACACTCATCGGCGGTGAGGCAATGGAATGTTGGAACGATGATGAGTTCTATATTCCGACCCTGCACACCAAACCGCTTGGAGATGAAACGCCGCATATCGCGCCGAGCTTGAACCCGCTGCGCGAACGGCTCCAGCGCCTCGTCGGGCGGCCCGTTAACTTTCAAGCCACGTCGAACATCATTATGTTCGCGCGCGACGTGCTGCTCGACGAGCCTTACTTCGTCATCATCGAGGCGACGGACAACGCGTAAGGCTCCGGCTGCTCAGGTACAACATACGATTCGGCGGGCGCGGGCGCGAGGCGCAACTCGCGGCAGTCATCCGGCAGCTAACGTCGATTCGGTGTTCATCACTCCCGCTTCGCCTGCGAGTTCTTCTCAAAGCACTGATGCACCAGCTCGGCGCCCATCTGCTGAAGCACTTCAGGCGGCACGTCCGCTTCGTGAATCTCGCGAAACTCAAAGCGGATCGTCCCTTCGGGCTCGCCCGCCGGATTTACGGTCGCCAGTAAGTAACCATACACATTCGTCTTGGCGGCTTTGGCGTCCTTCGCATTTTGAGGCAGGCTATAGCGCACCGCGCCGGCGGTGCCGATGATCCAGCCGGGCAGGACTCCGCCATGCGCTCGCAGGTATTCGGTGTTGAAAATCCCGTCCATGAAGAAATGCGAGTGGCTGGCTAGCAGATAGACTTGCTTGTGGCCGCGATCCCGTAAGGCGAGCAGGCGAGCGTACAAGCGCCTGCCGCTCTCCAAGCCTACAGGGTAGTCGCTCATGCTGTGGAAGGCGGCGATGCTGTCGGGCAGCGCTTGATGCATGCCGACGACCACCGCTTTGATGTTCGGGTTCGCCTCGTCGCGCGCCAGGACGCCTTCAGCCCAGACCATCTGCTCATTGTCGAGCTGATCGGGAGTGGCGTTATCGAAACTGATGAAATCCACGCCATTCTGCACCCAATGAAAGTAAGCCTTCAGCCGGTGGTCACGCGGATTATCGAGCAACCGCTGTTCTTTCAGCACAGGCGTATTCAGCCAGTCGGCGAACTGCGATAGGTATTCGGCGCGGGTCTTGGGCGGGATCGTCTCATGGTTGCCGATGCCGAGGAAGACCGGCACTTTGAAAGCCGCAACCTGATTCTGAATGAAGTCGTCCCAGGCCATCTGCTCATAACGGATGATCGTCAACGGCGCGGTCTGCGGGCGGCGCTGCATGTCTTCGTCGAAATCGTAGATGGCGCGGAAGTCGCCGAGGTGCCAGTAGAATTGCGACTGGTTGCCATTGACTTCACGAGCGATGGCCGGCATCACGATGTCGCCGCAATTGCGCGAGTCGCCGGAAACGGCAAAGCGCCATTCGCGCACGCCGCCGGTTTGCGTGAGTGGCGCTTTGCTGCTCTGGCCGACGATGCTCGACAGGCCGGCGCTGCTGACGAGAAAGAGACCCAGGAGGAGAAGGGGCAAACGTTGTCTTGTGTCGTTCATCGTCCCCGGAGTATCGCGAAGGCGATTGACTTTTTCAAGCCGACACGGACTTTCTCGCGAGCCTGAGAGTTTGAAAGCGGGTGCAGGTTCTGTGTATGATCACCTGCTTGGTTCATCACTATCTAAAAGCATCGGAGAAAAACTATGACAGACTTCAGGCTCCTCACAGGCAAATCGGCAATCGTCACCGGCAGCGGGCGCGGCATCGGCAAGAGCATCGCCACGCTCTTCGCTCAGCACGGCGCGTCGGTTGTCATCAACGACATTGACGCGGAGGTCGCCGAGGCGACGGCGAAAGAGATTAACGACGAGGGCGGTCGCGCCATCGTCTGCGCCGGCAGCGTCACTGACCCTGAGTTCCCAGACCGCTTGGTCAAGACGACCGCCGAAGCGTTCGGTGGCATTGATGTCATCGTCAACAACGCCGGCTACACTTGGGACGCCGTGATTCAAAACATGACCGACGAGCAGTGGTACGCCATGATCGATGTGCATTTGACGGCGCCGTTCCGCATCATTCGCGCGGCGACGCCTTACATGCGCGAGGTCGCCAAGCAGGAGATCGCCGAAGGCCGACGTGTGCAACGTAAGATCATCAACATCTCTTCGACTTCGGGCGTCGCCGGCAATCCCGGCCAGGTGAACTATTCCGCCGGCAAGATGGGCATTGTCGGCGTCACCAAGACGCTGGCGAAAGAATGGGGACGCTTCAACATCAACGTCAACGCCGTCGCCTACGGCTTCATCCAGACGCGGCTGACGCAGGCGAAAGAGAAGCAAGAGAAGATCACGCGCGGCGACAAAGAGGTTGAACTGGGCATCCCGCAGTCAATGATCGATATGGCGAAGAATTTCATCCCGCTCGGGCGCGCCGGCACACCGGACGAAGCCGCCGGCCCTGTGCTGTTTCTAGCCTCGCCACTTTCGGACTACGTCACCGGCGCGGTGGTCCTGGTCACTGGCGGATCGTATGTGTGAGGAAATCAGGAGTCAGAAGACCGAAGGGAAGAGGGAGTCGGTGCGTAGCGAGTACGCTTGTTGTGATTCCGCTTTCATTCTGACTTCTGACTCCTGACTTCTGACTTCTGTATCGGTGTGCTATATTTTTTGCTCTTCGGATGCGGTGAACTCGCACCTGGAAATTCAATTCGGGGGAACAGCTTGAGCATACTGGTTAACCAAAACACGCGCGTCATCGTTCAGGGAATCACTGGCAAGGAAGGCTCCTTTCACGCGCAGCAGATGATCGCCTATGGCACGAAGATCGTCGGCGGCGTCACGCCCGGCAAAGGTGGAACGGAACATAACGGCGTGCCTGTCTTTGACACCGTCGCCGAAGCCGTGCAGCAGACCGGCGCCGACGCCAGCGTCATCTATGTGCCGCCGCCGTTTGCCGCCGATGCCATCATGGAAGCTGCCGATGCCGGCCTCGCCCTGGCGGTTTGCATCACTGAAGGCATACCGGCAGTCGATATGGTGCGCGCCTTCGATTACCTGCGCGACCGCCACACTCGGCTGATCGGCCCGAATTGTCCCGGCATCATCTCGCCGGGCAAATGCAAGATCGGCATTATGCCTGGTCACATCCACCGCGAAGGCCGTGTCGGCGTCGTGTCACGCAGCGGCACCCTGACCTATGAAGCCGTGCATCAACTGACCAATCTCGGGCTCGGCCAGTCAACAGCCATCGGCATCGGCGGCGACCCGGTGATCGGCACGAATTTCGTTGACGCGCTCGCTCTGTTCAATGACGACCCGGAAACCGATGCCATCGTCATGATCGGCGAGATCGGTGGCACCGCCGAGGAATCGGCGGCAGATTTCGTGCGAGCAACCGTCAAGAAGCCTGTGGTCGGATTCATCTGTGGTCAGACGGCACCGCCGGGCCGGCGCATGGGCCACGCCGGGGCGATCATCGCCGGTGGCAAGGGCACTGCCGCCGAGAAGATGGCCGCCATGACCGAGGCGGGCATCCACGTCGTCAAGAGTCCCGCCGACATCGGCGCGAAAGTGGCCGAAGTCCTCAAATAAGTTTCAGCTTTGCAGCTACGTTCTGGCGGGCAGTCGGGTAACAAGGCGATGGCGAAAAAGACAGCGCGGATTGTTTGCGTCAACGACAACGAATTCTGGACAACCCAGAAGCAGTTCTGGTTGTGGGTGCGCGAGGGGCTGGTTGATGTGACCGGACAGAATCCCCTGACGGGCCGCTTCGGAGGTCGCCGCGAAAAGCTGATGATCATGGTCCGCCGGGTCATTCTTGATGCCGGCAGTCCCAACCATAAGCAGGAAGTCCTCGACAGTTACGCCAAGCTCGCGCCGCACATCACCCGGTTGCGCGAAGAAGAGAAGAAGAAGTAGGGGTCAGGGACTAGGGACCAGGGACTGGCGAGCAGAGTGTTCTGCACTCAATCGCTAATCGGCATGCTGGAGGTCTCCTTGCTAGCCCCTGGTCCCTAGCCCCTGGCCCCTAATCCTCGGCCAAGATGCTCGAAAAATTTTTCAAGCTGAAAGAGCAGGGCGCGAGCCTGCGCGGCGAGGCACTGGCGGCGCTGACCACCTTTGCGACCATGGCCTACATCATCTTCGTGCAGCCGGTTGTGCTGAGCGCGGCGGGGATGGATGCGGGAGCGGTCTTCACTTCGACCTGCCTGATCACGGCCTTTTCGACTCTGTTGATGGCGCTGCTGGCGAATTATCCAGTTGCCGTCGCGCCGGCGATGGGGCACAACTTCTTCTTCGCCTTCGTCGTCGTACTGACCATGAAAGTGCCCTGGCAAGTGGCGCTCGGCGCGATTTTCATTTCGGGCCTCATCTTCGTAGCGACCGCGTCCATTGGCCTGCGCGAGCAACTGGTGGCCGCTGTGCCTGAATCTTTGAAATCGGCCATCGCCGCAGGCATCGGCCTGCTCATCACGCTGATCGGTCTGGAGTGGGCAGGGATTGTCCGTCTCGACGCCAATACCTTCGTTACGCTCGGCCACCTCGAAAGCCGCCCGGCGCTGGTCGCTTTCGCCGGACTGCTGGTGACGCTGGTTTTGATGGCGCGCGGCGTCAAGGGAGCGATTCTCATCGGTGTCGTCGTCGCGGCGCTTGTCGGCATCCCGCTCGGTGTCATCGCGCGACCGGAGGCCATCGTCAGCCTGCCGCCGTCGCTTGCGCCGACGGCTCTGAAACTGGATTTGCTCGGCGCGCTCAAGCAAGGGCTTTTCGCCATCATCTTCATCTTCTTCTTCCTCGACCTGTTCGATACAGTCGGCTCGCTAATCGGCATCGCCAGGCAGGCGGGCTTGATGCAGGACGGCAAGCTGCCGAGGGTCGGGCGCGCGCTGCTCGCGGACGCCATCGGCACGGTCGGCTCGGCAATGGTCGGCAATACGACGATGGTGAGTTACATCGAGAGCGCCTCGGGCGTGGCCGCCGGCGGGCGCACAGGGCTGGTCGGCGTCTTTGTCGCCGGCTTGTTTGTAGTGGCGATGTTCTTTTCGCCGCTGGTGCGCGCCATCAGCGGCGGCTATGCGGTGCCCGAAACGGTGTTGATTGATGGGCAGCAGATTGCCCGCACCTTTGTCTATTATCCGGTGACTTCGCCGGCGCTGATCGTCGTCGGCAGCCTGATGATTCGTGCCGTGCGCGACATCGAGTGGGACGACTTCACCGAAGCGCTGCCGGCATTCCTGACGCTTGTGCTGATGCCGCTGACCTTCAGTATCACGGACGGCATGGCCTTCGGGTTTATCTCGTATGCGCTGTTGAAGCTGGTGACGGGCCGCGCCCGCGAGGCGCACTGGCTGATATATCTATTCGCTGCCCTCTTCGTCATCCGCTACGCCGTGCCGGGCTTGCGGTGAAATCCCCACCGTTGAAAACGCCTCATCGTTGTGCTTTACTCTCTTACATTGAGGATATAAGCAATGAGCAACGACGACTGGCAACGCCAGATGGATTTCATCATCAACCAGCAAGCGACTTTCAGTTCCGACATGATCGAGTTGAAATCGCGTATGGATCAACAGGGCAGCAATATAGAAAAGTTGGCAAGCGTCGTTGAACGGCTCGCCGAAACTGTAGATGCGCAACGCCAGGAAAGCGAGCGGCTCGCCGAGACTGTTGAGGCGCAACGCCAGGAAACCCGGTACGCGATCAACAACCTCATCATCGCAAACGAAGCGACGCGCGAACTGGCGAACCGGGCGGCTGAATTGGCATTCAACACCAGCCGCCGCCTGACCGCCCACGAAAACAAACCGCATAGTCAGGAGTGACATCTCCTCAATCGCGACCGGTGACACCGATGCTTGCCGTCTCCAGATTTCCTGTGGTAAAACTTGGTTGTGCTATATAGAGCGCGAGTAACTCAATGGTAGAGTACTGGCTTCCCAAGCCAGCTGCTGCGGGTTCGAGTCCCGTCTCGCGCTCCACTACTTCCCATCCCGCGCCGCTTTTCTTAAAATAAAGCCATGAAAGACATAGCGCCGCCGGATGTCGCCGCTCGGCTGGCCGTTCGCGAACGGCCTGACGGCTCACCGATCATGTATCAATCGTGGGATAAGCTGCTGTTTATGCACTGGCCGATCCGCACCGACGCACTCCGCCATCACATCCCTGAGCGCTTGCACATCGACACGTTTGATGGGCAGGCGTGGATTGCCGTCACCCCCTTTACCATTCGCGATGCCCGCCCGGTATTTGTGCCGCCGCTGCCCTGGGTGAGCGACTTTCACGAGATCAACGTGCGCACCTATGTCTACATTGATGGCGTCCCCGGCGTCTGGTTCTTTTCGCTCGACGCCAACAGCTTGGTCGCCGTGCTGGGAGCGCGCACCTTCTTTAGTCTGCCGTATCACGAGGCCGAGATTCAGCTTGAGCAGAAGGATCAAACGATAGACTACGCCGCGTCACGCAAAGACGCCGCCGCGCCCGCCGAATTCCGCGCCACCTGGACGATTGGCCCTGACCTGCCACAGGCCGAGCCCGGCTCGCTTGAATTCTTTCTCGTCGAGCGTTATTGCCTCTATACCTCAAGCGCCGGCAATCTCTACCGCTGCCGCATACACCATCGCCCCTGGCCTTTGCAGCAGCCGCAACTGTCGGCCTATCACTCCTCGATGGTCGAAGCAGATGGCTTGCCGACGCCCGCCGGTCAGCCGCTGCTGCACGCCGGAGGGCCGGTCAATGTCGAGGTCTGGCCGCTTGAAGAAATTTGATGGCTTGCTTTCACACTTGACCTGACTTCCTAGCCGTTATACAAATGCGGAGACGCTTTGTGAGAGCATTTGCGAATATCGGTTGCGACGCCCACCCGCCGTTGCCAGCACGGGTCTGCGCGGAATGATTGACGATAACCGGCCAGCCGCTGAAATCCTGGAACACTTCAGAATCATTTCTGAGCTAGTCGCTGACTACGCCTTTTCGTGTGCCGTAACCTCGGAAGGCGAATTGCTGATTGAGTGGGCGACCGATTCGTTCGCGCGCGTCACTGGCTATACGACAGACGAGATCAACCAGCGCGGCTGGCAGACGCTGATTCATCCCGACGATTTGCCGCTGCTTCAGCCGCAGCTTGACCAGCTCAGGGCGGGAGAGGCTTCTGTTTCCGAGCGGCGCATCATCCGAAAGGGTGGCGAGGTGCGCTGCATGCGCAACTACTGGCGGCCCGTGCTGGACGAGCAGCGCCGACTTATTCGCATTCACGGCGCGGCGCAGGATGTCACCGAGCACAAGCAGGCCGATGCCGAGCTTGCGAAGAGCGAAGAGCGCTTCAAGCTCGCGGTCAGCGGTGCGCCGTTAACCCTTTTCGAGCAAGACCTCGACCTCAAGTACCATTGGGTCTATCCCAATCGCATCGAATTTCCTGAAGACAATCTGGGGCGAAGCGACGCCGACCTGATGCCCGCCGAAGATGCAGACGTGCTGATGCGGCTGAAGCGCGAAGTTATTGAGCGCGGTGTCCCCCTGCGCCAAGAGATTCGCGCTACACTGCCCGGCACGGCGCGCTGGTACGATCTGGTCATTGAGCCGAAGCGCGACAGCGACGGCAACATCGTCGGCGTCGCCGGCGCGGCCTTTGACATCACCGACCGCAAGCAGGCCGAAGCGCGATTACAAGAATCCGAAGAGCGGTTTGCCAAAGCCTTCAACGCCAACCCCGACCCTATGACTATCCATCGCATCAGTGATGGCCGCTACCTTGCCGCCAATGAGAGCTTTCTCACCGTCACCGGTTTTTCAAGGGATGAAGTGTTGGGCCGCACCGCCGCAGAGTTGAATCTTGTGGTCGCCGACGAGCACAGCGAGCACTGGGGGCAACTGCTCAGAGCGCAAGGGGGCTTCCATAATCTGGAAGCCGTCTACCGCACACGGCTCGGCGAGATTCGCACGGCGCTCATGTCTGCGGAAGTCATTGAGGTCGGCGGCGAGCCCTGCATTCTCGCGGTCTCGACCGACATCACCGAGCGCAAGCAGGCCGAAGAGGAGCGCGCCGAGTTATTCGCCCGCGAGCAGGCGTTACGCATCGAAGCCGAGCAGGCGAATCGTCTGAAGGATGAATTTCTAGCGACGATCTCACACGAATTGCGCACGCCGCTTAACGCCATCCTCGGCTGGACCAGCATGCTGCGCGGGGGCCGGCTCAACGATGAGCTTGCGGCTCGTGCCCTTGAGACCATCGAGCGAAACGGCAAGTCGCAGGCGAAGCTCATCGAAGACCTGCTCGATATTTCGCGCATCATCACCGGCAAGCTGCGCCTGAATGTTCAGCCGGTCGAGCTGGCCTCGGTCGTTGAAGCGGCGCTCGACGTCATCCGCCCGGCTGCCGACGCCAAAGAGATTCACCTCGAAGTCATCCTCGACCCGCACGCCGGCCCTGTCTCCGGCGATCCCGAACGCTTGCAGCAGGTCGTCTGGAACCTGCTTTCAAACGCCATCAAATTCACGCCCAAAGATGGCCGCGTGCAGGTTCGCCTGGAGCGGCAGAATTCGCAGGTCACCTTGACCGTGAGCGACGATGGCAAGGGAATCATCGCCGAGTTTCTGCCTTTCGTATTTGATCGGTTCCGCCAGGCCGATGCCGGCATCACGCGGGTGCATGGCGGATTGGGCCTGGGGCTGGCCATCGTCCGTCACTTAATCGAGCAGCATGGTGGCAGCGTCGCGGCCTACAGCGACGGCGAAGGACAGGGCGCGACCTTCAAGATTAACCTGCCGTTAATGATCATCCATTCGGCGCGCTCGACCACGGAAAGACGCGCGGCGATGCTTGAGCCGCCGCCGCGCCCGCCGCTTGAGTGCCTGCCACCGCTCACAGGGTTGCGACTGCTGGTTGTCGAAGACGACCCGGACGCCCGCATTCTGCTACAGACCATGCTGAGGCAGTGCGAGGCTGAGGTGAAAGCGGCGGACTCTGTGGCGCGGGCTTTGACCATCCTTGCCGAGTGGCAACCCGATCTGTTGATCTCGGACATCGAGATGCCGCGCGAAGACGGCTACTCGCTGATTCGCAGCATCCGTTCGCACGGCAGAGCGCACGGCCCGCGCCTGCCGGCCATCGCGCTGACGGCGCACGCCCGCGCCGAAGACCGCGTGCGCGCTTTGACCGCCGGCTTCGATGCGCATGTGGCCAAGCCGGTCGAGGCGAACGAGCTGGTGACAGTGATCCTCAGCCTTGCGCGCATGAGCGGCAAAGGCTGAGCGCGGCGGTCCTAAACGCTTAACCCCGATCATTTCAAATCGCTATTGCTGACGAAAGCCAGGCGCTTGCTGTCGGGCGACCACGACGGCACATTGATGGTCCCCTGGCCGCCATAGACGTAAGCGATCACCCGCGGCTTGCCGCCACTGACGGGCATCAAGCGCAGGTAGACGCGCTTATAAAATGGATGATCGGTCGGCGCCACATCTTTGCCAAAAGACAGGAAGGCGATCCATCGGCCATCGGGTGACAGATGCGGGAACCAGTTGTTGTACTCGTCGTCGGTCACTTGCTCCTGACCGCTGCCGTCAGGCTTCATGCGCCAGAGTTGCATTGAACCGCCGCGCGCCGAGTTGAAATAGATGGTCTTGCCGTCGGGTGAGAACTCCGAACCGTCGTCGAGCCCTTTGGTGCGTGTGAGATTGACTTCTTCGCCGCCCGCTACGGGAATCTTGTAGATGTCGAAGTCGCCATTGCGCTCCGCTGTGTAGATCAAATACTTGCCGTCAGGCGACCAGCCGTGCAGATACGAATGGCCCTGCGGCGTGACCCGCTTCGGCTTGCCGCCTTCGATAGGCAGCGTGTAGATGATCGATTTACTGTTATCGCTATCGCTGTGATGGCTGATGCCGATGCGGCGGCCATCAAACGACAGTACATGATCATTGTTGTTGTGCGTGGCGAAGTCTGTGTTGATCGGAGTCGGCGTCTGCGTGGCCAGATCGAAGCGATAAAGGCGGCCATTGCGGTTGAAAATCAGCGCCTTGCCATCGCGCGTCCAGTTCGGCGCTTGCATCGAATCGGGCGTGTGATAAATCACTTTTCGCTCGCCGGTCTGGACATCGAGAATCTCCAGGTCGCTGCCAATATAATCGCGGTACGGAACAAAGCTGGCGCTCGCAGGAACCGTGACGCGGACGTTTGTAAAGACCGCCGTTTCTTCGACAGCCTTGTTATGCGAGCAGACGTAGAGGCCAACGATCACATCCTCGCCGAGCGCCGGGTTAACTGTCTCTGCGGTCACAAGCGGTTCGCCGAAGCGCGCCACAGACATGATGTAGGCGTTGCCTTTGCGCTCCAGTTGAATGATGTCTGCGGCTTGCACGGCGGACTTGATCTCTTCGGTTGGGCCGCCTTTGCTGCGGCGGAACTGCAAAGAGGTCAGGCCGTCGCCGTGGACGGCGGCATTCACATGCGGCGCGTTCGATTCCATGCCGGCGCGGATGATCCAGCCCATCTTGCGATGCGCTTCGACGCCACGGCCCACGAAGCGCGCCCGGCAGGTCAGAATGAAGTCGCCCTTCATCCGCTTCCACACCAGATGAAACTCGTCGTTGTCGAGCCACATATTGGTGCCCCCGCCGGTGATCGTGTATTCCTGCTTCGCCGCGTCATAGGCGGCATGGCCGGGCTTTAGCACCTGGCCAATGTCGCCCTGTCCCTCGAAGACACCGAGGCCGTTCTGCTGCGCCAACGAAACGTGAGCCGGCACAAGCACAAACGAACAGAGCATGACGGACAGGGATAAGAGAGCGGCGATGCGTTTTTGCATAGCCGTTAAAGTAGAAGCTTTGGCGGGAATTGGCAAGGGCAGGGAATTATGGCGTCACGTCTTCAAACGTGACGCCATGTGGTCTTATTTATTTTTGCGAGGCCGGTCGCCTTTGTCTCCCTGTCCGGGCTTTGACTCGGTCTTGGCGTGTTGTCTGACGTCTTGCGAGAGCGAGCGGCTCACATTGTCAACTTCGTCAAATTGGCCTTTCTCGTCGCGCCGGACGTAACGCTTATCAGTGCCGGTGTCGATGAGTTCTCGTTTGCTGCTTTGTTTTTTCGTCGCCATAACCCCTTCCTCCCTGTTGGTTTCTTGCTCGCGCGTTTGCTACAGATTGGTCTGAAAGCGGGACAAAAAAGCCCGCATTTCAGCCCATTGCCAGCAAGACCAGTGAAAATTGCAAACACAATGCCAGATACACCAACCTGAGCATGCTGGTTCAGCGGCCAGGACTATGGCGGTCGTTCAGCACCGCGCGCGCGGCATCCAGATTGCCGTCGTTAGGTGCCGGTTTCAGTCCGAGGATGGCGCACATGATGTTGTAGACCTGGACATTCTCAAACGCCGGGACGACTTTGTCTCGCTTGATGGCTTCGCCGTGCGCGATGAAGAGGGCACGCATGGATGGCAACTGATTGTCGTATCCATGCCCGCCGCGCGCGTGTGATGGCTCGCCCTTCTCCTTCATTGAGGCGAAGCGTTGTTGATTGGTCAACACCCATCCTTCGTTGGGCATAACCAGCAGCGGCGGAATGCGCGGGCTGTCGGAATAGTGGAAACGCGCCGGCACCTCGCGCTTGTGATAAACCCTGGCTTGCGGCGGCAAACCGGCCTTCAGCGCGTCGTAGATCGCTTCTTCTTTGCCGGCTTTGGGAAAGATGCCAACGATCTCTCCCGTCCAGAGAATCTTTTCCGCCAGGCTGGTGTCGAACAGCTTATCCACGACGATCATTTGATTAGGTGGCTGGGTCGCCATGCCGTGATCGGAGATGATCAACAGGTTGACGCGCTCGAAAATCCCGCGCGCCTTGAGCCCGGCGATCAGGTGGCCGATGGCGCGGTCAACCTTGAAGACCGCTTGTTTGGTTTCACGAGCTTCGGGGCTGAACTCATGGCCGGCGGTATCCACATCGCTGAAGTACAAAGTCATCAACGTAGGCCGCTCGCGCGCCGGCAGATCAAACCACGACAGCAGCAGATCAACCCGCGCTTCGTTCGGCATCTTGCCGTCATAAGGCTTCCAGAAGGTCGGGCGATAGCCATGAATTTCCGCTTCGCTGCCGGGAAAAAAGAGCGGCGCGCTATGCTGACCTTGTCGTTCGGCGGTGATCCAGATCGGCTCGCCCAGCCACCAGCGACTGCTGCGCACCTCCTGGCGATTGTCCATCGTGAAGGTCACATGCGTCGTCGGGTCGTAGATGTTGTTTTCGACAATGCCGTTATTCTGCGGGTAGAGTCCTGTAGCGATGGCATAGTGGTTGGGGAAGGTCTTGCTCGGAAACGACGGCGTCATCCAGCTGGCGCGCACGCCTTCCTTCGCCAGCCGCCGCAAGTTGGGCGGCCCGAATTTTTCCAGGTAATCGCTGCGAAAGCCATCAATCGAAATCAGGATGATGGTCGGCTGTAGATCGGTGATAGGCTTCGCTTGCGCGAAGGCCGCAGGGTTGGCCGCAAGCAAGAACAGACAGAGCGCCAGCAGCCGCTGAATTGCGGGTCTAAGGTTTTTCGTCATAGGATTCCAACAAGCCGAACAGAATGGCTCAACTATAAACGCTCGCGCCGCAGGCGGACAAGCGCAAGCGCGGGCTGCTTAAATCCATCCTTCGCCGTGTGCTATGATTCGACTAGAGGATGGGCGCAGGTGACGGGTGCCGCCGTTCGGGCATCCAAGCCACAGGGCATCGCCTATGAGTGACAAAGTAAGATTCCTGATGAGCTTTCGGGCGCGGCTGATCCTGCTGCTGGCGTCTTTCTTGTTACTGACCATCGCGCTCGTCATCCTGCTCGATAACTGGGCGGCCAAGCGCGCCAATGTCGAAATCGAGCGCCAGAATCAACAAGTCACCGCCGCGGTCAACGATCTGATCGGCGATTTTTATCAAGCCATCAACCTCGCGCAACAGAACCTCGACAAAGAAGAATACCTTTACCAGACGCTGAAGCCCGGCGAGATGCCGCCTGCCGTCGAGCACATCATGGTCACCGACAGCGAAGGCAAGGTCAAAGACAGCACGCTGAGCGAGAAGATCAATGACTTCATCCCGGTGCCCAGCGAAGCGGTCGCGCAAGCGCTTGCCGGCGATCCCGTCGAGGGCGAAGTCGATATTCACGGCGGTCTGACCAAGACCTATGACCTGCCGCTGGTGACCACCAAGGGGCTGCACTGGATTGTCATCGTCCTGTCGCAACGGGCGACGGTTAACCAGATCAAAGCCGCTTCGCAGAAGCTTTCCGACAAGAATAAAGAGCTGTCGAATTACCGGCTGATGACGACCGCCGGCCTGTTGCTGCTGGCCATCGGCATTACCGTGTTGATCGGCTGGCGCTTCACGCGCCCGATTCAGGAGCTGGCCGCCGCGGCGCGTGTGGTGGCCGCCGGCAACCTCGACTTTCGCGTGCCTGTGCAGCGCAATGATGAAGTCGGACAACTGGCCGCGACCTTTAACGAGATGATCAGCGGGTTGAAATCGAAGCGCGAGCTTGAAGAGCGCCTGAACCAATCCGAGCGCTCGGCGGTCATCGGGCGCTTGACCCAGTCAGTCGCGCACGAGATTCGCAACCCGCTCAACGTCATCAACCTGTCTATCGATCACGTCAATAAACGCTATGCGCCGGAAGATGAGGCGCGGCGCGAGCGTTTCACGAAACTGCTCTCTTCGATCAAAGACGAGATCGAGCGATTGAAGCGCCTGGTCAATGACCTGTTGAATTTCGGGCGACCGGCGCGTTTCGCTATCGAAACGGTTGACCTGCGGCAACTGGTCGAAGAAACGCTGGCATTGCTGCGCCAGCAAGCCGACATACAAGGCGTATCGGTGACGATTGACGAACAGAGCGGCCCGGCCAGGGTGCGCGGCGACCGCGAGCGCTTGAAGTCTTTTATCTCGAACCTCGCCATCAACGCCTTGCAGGCGATGCCGACGGGCGGCCATCTGACGGCGCGCATCGCCCGCCAGAACGGCGAGGTCGAAGTGCGAATCAGTGACACCGGCGTCGGCATCAACGAGGAATCACTCGGCAAAATCTTCGAGCCCTATTTTTCCACCAAGCAGTCGGGCTTCGGGCTCGGCCTGGCGGTCACCCGCACGATCATCGAAGAGCATCAGGGAAAAATTGCCGTCGTCAGCCAGGTGGATCGCGGCACCATCTTTACCGTCACGTTGCCGGCAGCGGAAGAGAGTGACAAGTGACGAGTGACAAGTGTCAAGAAAGACTGCGCCGGTCAGAGCAGGCGAGATTTGCAGTGACAACGTCTTGTTACTTGTCACTATTCGACAGGAGAATAGCGAATGCCAAGAAAGAAGATTCTGGTTGTAGACGACGAACGCAATCAGCGAGAAATCTACACCGTCATCCTCGAAGACGACGGCTATCAGGTGACCACGGCGCAAAGCGGCGAGCATGGGCTGAAGCTGGCGCGCGAGCAGAATTTCGATCTCGTGCTGACGGATTACAAGATGACCGGCATGGACGGGATGACGCTGCTCAGAGAATTGCTCGGCGACGACCCGTCGCGGCTCGTTGTGATGATGACAGCGCATGGGTCTGTCGAATCGGTCAAAGAGGCGCTGCGCAGCGGCGCTTACGATTATCTCGAAAAGCCGATTGACCGCGAGCAGTTGTTAAAGGTGGTCGAGAGCGCGCTGTCGCGCTTGAATCGCATTGTTGACGAGATCATCGGCGAGAGCGAGGAGATTGAGCGCGTCAAGAAGATGATCCTGAAGGTCGCCGCTTCGTCTTCGACGGTGCTGGTTCGCGGCGAATCAGGCGTCGGCAAAGAGCGCGTCGCCCGCGCCATCCACAAGGCCAGCCCGCGCGCCGGAGAAATCTTCCAGGCCGTCAACTGCGCCGCCATCAACGAGAACTTGCTCGAATCCGAGCTGTTCGGCCACGAAAAAGGCTCGTTCACAGGGGCACATACCCAGAAGAAAGGCCAGTTCGAGGTCGCTGACAAAGGCACGCTCTTTCTCGACGAGATTGGTGATCTCAACATCAGCATGCAGGCCAAGCTGCTGCGAGCTTTGCAGGAGAAAGAGGTCATGCGCGTCGGCGGCACGCGGCCCGTGCGCGTCGATGTGCGGGTCATCGCCGCGACCAATCGCGACCTTGAAGCGATGGTCAAAGAGGGCACGTTCCGCGAAGACCTCTATTACCGCCTGAACATCATCCCCATCAACATCCCGCCGTTGCGCAACCGGCGCACGGATCTGCCGCCGCTGATCGATCACTTCATCGCCAAGCACAGCGCCGCCGAGCACCGAGTGATTCGCGGCCTGACGCCGGCGGCGCGCAACCTGATGATGAACTATGCCTGGCCGGGCAATGTGCGGCAGGTGGAATCGGCCATCGAGCGCGCCATCCTGTTATGCGAAGGCGATACGATTGACGTTGAGGATTTGCCGGTGGAGATTCGCCAGGAAGCGAGCGGCGCCGGAGCCTTTACCTTCAGGCTGCCGCCCGAAGGCATCTCGTTTGATGAGGTCGAAAAGTCTTTAATCACTCAGGCGATGGAGCAGACCGGCTGGAACATCACCCGCGCCGCCAAGTTGCTGGGGCTGTCGTTTCGCACCCTGCAATATCGCCTGGAAAAGTTCGGCCTGAAGAAGCCGACCAGGGGAAATGATGAATGATGAATGATGAACCAGAGAGGAAACGGCAGGGACTGACGGTAGACAATCCGGCTTCCTCGTTCATTCATCATTCGTCATTCATCACTCATCTGATATCACTTAACCAGCGTCAGCCGGCTCAATGCAGCTTGCCCGATGGCAATCTGTGGGCGTTGCGGCCTCTCTGCCCTCGCCGATCTGCCCGCCGCGTGGGTGAGATCGTTCGTCGTCTTCGCCATGGCGCGATGAACCCCGTCCGGCAATTTTTCGGTGTGTAGCTCGCGGGCCTGACGCTCGGCGCCGCACTCGTAACAGACTTGCACCAACCGCTTGTCCTCTGAGCGATGTGGCGTACACCAGTAATGTTTTCGACTGAGCTTACAAAACAGAGTCATATTTAGCCTCTACTGTTGCATAATGCAATCTCAGACCATTCTTTGTGGGGGCTCCAGCAAACGCGACGATTCACGGACGTTGCCACAGTCCGTATCATCTATTCATCGCGGTTTAGGCTGGGGGATTATCCAGGAGGCGCCAGTATAAGAAATTCAGCGCATTGAAAGCAAGAGTTTCTTGCTGAATTTGCTTCTTTTTCGCGTTTTTGCCTTCAATGAGGCGGATTTAGGCGTCGCAGGGCTCTTTGATAGTCTGCCGGCGAGTTGATGTTTTCAAAAAGAAGCCCGGCCCCTTCGAGATGGCGCAACTCCTCGAAGGCGACAAAACGGGTCGGAATGCGCTCGAACAGGCGGCTCACCTTGCGCTCGCCGTCGGCGATCAACGCCGCCACGACACCGAGCGCGGCAGTCGAATAGATGGCGCACAGCGGCTCGATCTGCCCCTCTTCGTCTAGCGGCACAACCGCCTGCGCGCCACCACCGACCCGCAGCAGATACCTGAACAGATCGGAGGTGACAAAAGGCAGGTCGCAGCCGACCAGTGCGACACGCGATTGCCGGGAGTGGGCCAGCGCGGTTCGGATGGCTTCGAGCGGGCCGACGCCGAGATGCGTGTCGGCAACGACCGGCAGGTTGAGCCGCGCGTACTCCGAGCGATTGGCGATGACCGTGACGCTTGCGGTCACGGGCCGCAACGCCGCAATCACCCGCTCAATCATCGTCACGCCGTCGAGCTTAAGCCATGCTTTGTCGCGGCCCATCCGCGAGCTATTGCCGCCGGCAGTGATAAACCCATCCGCCTTCACGTGGTCGAGTATAGCAGAGCCAGCGACCGGCTTCTGCGCGGCACCCTATTGACGGGTCAATGCAGCGCCGGTCTTTTGACAAAGCCGCCTTCCGCATCCGCCAGGGCATGGACGACGAGAAACGCCGTCGCGTCGCGTTCTTTGACGATGCCTTTGACGCGTCCTACCTCAAGCCGTGTGACCACGCAGAACAGAATGTCCTGATTGACGCCTGTGCGCCCGCCGCGCCCTTGATAGACGGTCACGCCGCGATTCAAGCCCTCGACGATGGCCTGGCGGATGCTCTCGCTCTGCTCAGAGATGATCGTGACTGCATGGAATTCCTCGATGCCATAGACCAGAAAATCTATGGTCTTGGAAGCGGCGAAATAGGTGAGGATGGAATAGAGCGCCGATTCGACGCCGAGGAAGAAGGCGGCGGCCAGGAAGATGAAGAGATTGAGCATCAGAATCACATCGCCAACCTTGAACAGATTGCTGCTCTTGCTGATGAGCAGCGCCGCCACCTCTGTGCCGTCCAACACGGCGCCGCCGCGTATAGCCAGGCCAATGCCCGCGCCGATAAAGATGCCTCCGAATACGGCAGTCAGCAACTTGTCCGGGGTCACGTCCGGGTACTTGATGAAGGCCAGACACAGCGCCAGCGTGGCGATGGCCAGCGTGCTTTTGACCGCGAAGCGCCAGCCAATCTGGCGATAGGCGATGGCGATGAAGGGCAGGTTGATCAGCAGGATCAGAACCGACAGCGGCATGTGCAGCACGTCCGCCACCAGCATTGATATGCCGGTCACGCCGCCGTCAATGAACTGGCTGGAGAGCAGGAAACCCTTCAAGCCGAACCCGGCAGAAAGCGCGCCCGCGCCGATCAGCAGCGCGTTCTTAAATCCCCCGATTAACTTTTTCATCATCCCGCTCATCCTCTTGCTTAAGCTCGCCAGGGATGCGCCCGGCGAGGTGGAGGTTGGGGGATGAGGCCAACGCGCCTGCCCCATCCCCGATGTCCCGGCGCTCAGTATTTCTTTGTCGGGTGGCTTTCCTGATTCGACTGGCCGCCCGGCGTTTGCGCGTCATGCGCCTGCGAGTGCTTTCGCACCCAGATGATGAAACCGACCGCAAGAGCGATTAAGACAAGAACGACAATGACTTCAGAATCCATATATTCTCCTTGATGCATAAACAGAAAGATAGCCTGTCGAGCCTTACCCGGATGGTGGCGGCTCGCCGAGTTGCTGGGATGGCTTATGCGATCAAGGATGGCGGGGCGCGGCTGGCCGTAGGCAATAGACAGCCGCCGGCTTTTGCGGTCAATAACCTTGCACATGGCGCAGGCTGTTCTGCGAACGATGCCCACGTGACCGGCGGGCTAAGGGCCGCGATGAAATGATCCGAACGATTCGAACTTTGGCGTAGCGATAGGGTAACGCCTGGCCTGGGTGCGATCAGACAGTCGCGCGTGGTTGCCGCTTTGAGGCAAATGAAGCCAATCGGCGCTGATGAGCTGATGAGCTGAACCCGCTGCCCGGCGGCAAAGCCGGCAATAAGCAGGTGGGCATAGAGCGCCGTCATCAACAGTGGGCGCATGGCGGTCAACCGGGCTGGCGCGAGTCGCTTCATCTACAATTCAAGCATAGCAGATTGGGCCTCAAGTTTCAGCCGCTTGCGGAGCCGCGTCCTGTGACTCGGCTTCGTGCAAACGCGCCTTGAGCCAATTGCCAAAGATGGCGGCTTCAGTCAGCTTGTTCGTCCAGCGAGCGCGGTCGAACATGGTCAGCGCCATCACCAGCGCGTGATGCTGACCGGCGCGGTCGCGGGCCAGCTCGAACTGGCGATAGAGGCGGTCAATGATTTCGACGCTGGCGCGCGCCGTCTCTTCATCCTTGAAGCCCAGCCGCCCGGCGAAGAACTTCGAGTAGACGTTCATCGGATGGGTGCTGGTGGTGTAGAGATCGAAGTAGCCGGTCATCAACCCGGACTCTTGCAAGACGCTGGCGACATAGCTGGGCCGCGCCCCGGTGATCATCGCCAGGTCTTCGACCTCGCCGATGCCCGATGTGTAGAGCGAGATGATCTGGTCTTTTTTCGAGATGCGCCGGACGCGTGACTCGTCGGTGGCTGGTGTTGCTTTGGAACTGCTCATTGGCTTTTCCTTTCGCGCCCCACATCTTAATTCAAGCAGACAAAGCGAAGCGCTGACAAGCGGCGCGTCAGCGCCGAGAGCGGTCGCCCACGCGTTGGCTTGCGGGTAGAATGAAGCTAGAGGTGCGATTATGAAGGAAAGAAGGTTGACTCTGCCCGAGATCGGCTTAATCGCCGGCACGCGCGGCGCACTCGGCGCGGGGATTGCGCTCTTGCTTGCCGATAGACTCAACGACGATCAGCGCAAAGCCGTCGGCTGGACGCTGTTTCTTGTCGGCGCAATCAGCACTATCCCCCTCGCCATCAATGTGCTGGGCCGTGCGGAGACAGGGACTGGAGGCTAGGGACTAGGGACTAGCGCCAGAGCATTTTCCCTAGCCCCTAGTCCCTAGTCCCTAGCCCCTCGCATTTCGCTCGGCTACATCGCCAGCTTACCGGCGACCGTGCGCCCGACGCGCGGGCCGCGGTTGTCGCGCGCCGGCGTGTGGTCGAGGTTGGCCGTGCGCTGGCCGATCTCGTAAGCATACTGTGCGATGCGCGCCATCTTCTCGTAGTTGATCTTTTCGGCGCTGTCGGTGTTGGCGTGATAGTCGCGGTGCATGCCCGTCGTCAGGAAGATGATCGGCACGCCCTTCGCCGCATAGCTGTAATGGTCGCTGCGATAGTAAACCTGCTCGGGATCCGCCGGGTCGTTCATCTCAAAGTTGAGCTTCAGCGGCGTCGTGAGCCCGTTGTTGGCTTCGACCGTGAGGTTATGAAACTCCGTGCTGATGCGGTCAGAGCCGACCGGATAAACCGTGTTGCTCTCTTCCTCTTTGTCGCCGTTGTTGCGCCCGATCATATCGATGTTGACCTGCGCCACCAGTTTCTCCATCGGCACGGTCGGGTAGTCGGCAAAATAACGCGAGCCGTACAGGCCGCGCTCTTCGCCGGCGTGCCAGACAAAGAGCAGCGAGCGCTTCGGCTTCGGTCCCTGCGCGAAGGCTTTGGCGACGGCGAGAATTGAAACCGTCCCCGAACCATCATCGTCGGCGCCGTTCCAGATGCGGTCTTCGACTGCGCCTTCGGTGACGCGGCCTGGATTTCTCCCTTGACGCTTGCCGTTGACGACTTCGCCCTCGGCATAGCCGACGTGATCATAGTGCGCGCCAAAGGCGACGTAGGTATCTTTCAGCTTCGGATCGCTGCCTTCGATAATGCCGACCACGTTGCGCGTGTACTGTGTGCGCACGACTTGATAATCCGCATCCATGTTGAAGGTGATGCGCACGTTCTTGAGCGAGAAGCTCGGCAGCGCTTCTTTGGCGTCGGCCTTATGCTTCAGGTCGGCGTACTTGACGTCCGAGCCGCTGAAGAGGAACTCAAAGAACTCATCTTTGGCCGAAACGCTTGGCGCTTGCGGCGTGTCCAGGCGCTGCACGGTGGTGAAGTCGGCCTCGGGCTGCGCGTTCGGGCGAGCCCCGCCCGCGCCTGCGCCGCCTTGCTGACCGCCCATCGCCATGCGCAGATTCCCTTCGGGGCCGATGGCGGCGACGGCGCCCTCTTGATCGGTGGCGTTACGCCCGCGACCGAACATGGCGCGAAACGCCGTGCGCGCGTCAACGCCGGTGGGCGGCTGTGTGCCGAGATAGACCACCACTTTGCCTTTGACGTTCTTGCCGGTGTAGTCGCTGCGGTCGGGCAGGCTCAGGCCATAGCCGAGGAATTCGATCTGATCGCCGGTGAAGCTGCGCTTCGAGCCGACGTAGGCCGGAAAGCTGATGCCTTCTTTGTTCTTAAAAGTGCGCGACTGGCCGTTGACTTCGACGGTCACGCTTGATTTGTTGTCGGATTTGACGCCGAGCACGGCGACGCGCTGGAAGTACGAGCCGTTCGGGCCGCCGGGCTTGATGCCGTAGGCTTTCAACTGATCGGCGATGTACATGGCCGCCATCCCCAGCCCTTCACTGAAGGTGTTGCGTCCTTCGAACTCGTCCGAGGCGAGAACGGTGAGCCAGTCTTTCAATTCACCGGGGGTGATATTGTCGCGCCCGCCGTTCGACTTGGCGAGAGCGGGTGCAAAGGCCAGAGCGGCGATCAGCGCCGTCTGGGTAACCAGTGCAGTAATCCTGTGCAGATGAGACATCGAGATTTCTCCTTGATTCAATAAAGTGCGTTTTTCGGAAATAGCTACTACGTCAGCCGTTACTTGTGGGATGCGAAAAAGTCGCGTGCGAATTGGCCGCAAAAGTCACCGAGGCCGCGGTTCTCTTCATGTCGGCTCCGCGATTGATTCTGCGTCCACCGGGTTGTAGGCTTTGACCTGCCCACTCTCAACGAGCGAGGTTCGAAAGCGATGTGCTTCAAACGATTTCTCTGTCTGGTCCTTACCATCATGCAGATTGCCGGGATGCTGGCGCAACTGGCGAATGCCCAGGTGTCGCGCCGCCCGCGCCCTGCTCCCCAGGTGATGAACATGCAACAAGGCTTACAAATTAAATTGAGCGAAGGCTCGCCC
This sequence comes from Blastocatellia bacterium, assembly GCA_045807765.1. GTDB lineage: Bacteria > Acidobacteriota > Blastocatellia > UBA7656 > UBA7656 > DATENM01. Next base: position 11,346 of record JBJMGU010000260.1, on the reverse strand, counting down.
GTCGTCGAATCACAAGCCGCCAACCCGCGCGCTGAAGCGACAAGGCTTGCTGCCGACGAAACCGAAAGCCTGCTGCGGCGCTTGCCACAGATTAAAGCGGAAGCCGGCGACGAGCAGGATTTCGCGCTCAGAGAAAAATCGTTGCCGCCGCCGCGCACGGGCAAGACCGTTGAGGGCCAGTTTCCACCCGCGCCGTCCCGCGACACGACGGCCCAGCCGACCAGTGGCCCGCTCGAAGTCTTGCGCTATGCTCCCGAAGGCGAAGTGCCGCTGGCGGCGCAACTGAGCGTCACCTTTTCGCAGCCGATGGTGGCCGTCACATCGCACGCCGACACGGTTGCCGAAGGCGTGCCGGTGCGCTTGACGCCGCAGCCGCAAGGGCGCTGGCGCTGGGTCGGCGCGAAGACCTTGTTGTTTGAAACCGACGGCCATTTACCTATGGCGACCGATTATCAAGTCGAAGTCGCCAAAGGCACGAAAACGGCTACAGGAGCCAGTCTGGCGGAAACGCGCGCGTGGCGGTTCAGTACGCCGCCGCCGCAGGTGAAGCAGTTCTATCCGCAGGTCGGGCCGACCGTGCGTGACCCGCTGATGTTCGTCGAGTTCGATCAGCGCATTGATCCTGCCGCTGTACTGAAGACGATTCACCTGCGCAGCGGTCGCCGTGACATTAACCTGCGACTTGCCGGCGTCGATGAACTTGCCGCCGATGAAATGGTGAGCAATCTGGCGAAGGCGGCGGAGAAGGGCCGATGGCTGGCTTTCCGTGCCGTAGCAGTGAACGGCGACGACTTGCCGCTTCCGGCAGACGCCGGCATCAACGTGAGCGTCGGGCCGGGCACGCCTTCAGCCGAAGGCCCGCGCACGACCGCTGCCGCGCAACCGTTCACCTTTCGCACCTATGGGCCGTTGCGCGTCACCGACCACCGTTGCGGCTGGCAAGAGCACTGCACGCCGTTCGATCAATGGCAGATTCAGTTCAGCAACCCGCTCGATGCGGCGGCCTTTGAGCAATCACAGATTCGCGTCTCTCCCGAAATCCCCGGCATGAAGACAGCCGTCTATGGCAACTTGCTTTCGATCACAGGCATCAAGCGCGGGCGCACGACCTATCACGTTACTGTCAACGCCGCCGTGCGCGATCAGTTCGGGCAAACGCTCGGCACGGACGTGCCGCTCGCCTTCAACGTTGGCAGCGCCGAGCCGGCGCTCGCGGGGCCGGATAAGACATTCCTCGTCCTTGACCCGTCGGCGCAGCCACGGCTATCAATCTACACGATCAATCAGCCGTCGCTGAAAGTAAGGCTCTACCGCGTCGGCCCCGAAAACTGGGCGCAGTTTCAGCAATATCTGCGAGCGACGAACGACAATACCAACGCCACGCCGCCCGGTCGCCTCATCGTCAATGAAAACGTGCCGGTCAAAGCCGAAGCCGACGAGATGGCTGAAACCCGCATCGATTTGAGCCGCGCGCTTGAGAATCATTTCGGCCACGTCGTCGCCATCATTGAATCCACGCTGCCGCCGCGCAATCGTTATGACCGCCAGCGCATCGCCGTCTGGGCGGCGGCAACACAGATCGGCTTGACAGCGTTCGTTGACAAACAGGAGCTTGTCGGCTGGGCCACTTCATTGAAAGACGGCAAGCCGGTTGAGGGCGCGCGCATGACGATTGCGGTCGCACAGACGAGCGGCCTGCGCGGCGAATCACCGACGACTACGGATGCCGGCGGACTGGCGCGCTTGCCACTGACCAGCGATGGTGGCGGCCCGAAACTTCTTATTGCGCGCAAGGACAAAGATGTCGCCTTCCTGCCGGAAAACGCTTACTGGTGGAGCGAGACGAGCGGCTGGGTTCGCCGCCCGGAAGCCGACGCGCTCTCGTGGTTTGTCTTCGACGACCGCAAAATGTATCGCCCCGGCGAAGAGGTTCACGTCAAGGGCTGGCTGCGGCGCATCGGCACAGGCACCGATGGCGATGTCAACGGCCTGGACGGTTATGTCAAGAGCGTCACCTATTCGCTGAAAGATTCGCGCGGCAATGAGGTGATGAAAGGCGCGGCGCAGGTCAACGCGCTCGGCGGCTTTGACGCGGTGCTGAAGCTGCCGGCGACGATGAATCTGGGTTATGCCAATCTGCAACTCGAAGCCCGCGCCGTCAGCGTGGCGCTGAGCAATCTGAATTACAATCACCAGGTTCAGGTGCAGGAGTTTCGCCGTCCCGAATTCGAGGTGACGGCGCAGGCGAACGAGGGGCCGCACTTTGTCGGCGGCTCGGCCAACGTCACGGCGACCGCGGCGTATTACGCCGGCGGCGGCCTGGCCAATTCTGAAGTCACCTGGCAGGTGACAACCCGCGCGACTCAGTTTACGCCGCCCAACCGCGATGACTTCACCTTTGGCAAATGGATTCCGTGGTGGATCAATTATTACAACAACGATGCGCCGCGCGTCGAAACTTTCACGGGCCGTACGGACGGCGCCGGCAAGCATTCACTGCGCGTTGACTTTCTCTCGGTAGACCCGCCGCGCCCTTCGACCGTAACCGCCGAAGCGAGCGTCATGGATGTCAATCGCCAGCAGTGGACGGCGGCGACCAGCATGCTTGTGCATCCGGCTGATCTCTATGTCGGTGTTCGCAGCCCGCGCACGTTTGTTCAGAAAGGCGAGCCGCTGGTCGTGCAGTCTATCGTCTGCGACCTCGACGGCAAATTGATCGCGGGCCGCGCGGTCAAGGTGCGCGCCGTGCTGCTCGACTGGGTCTTTGAAAAGGGCGAGTGGAAGCAGAAGGAAGCGAACCCGCAGGAATGCGAAGTGAAATCAACCACGGCTCCGGTCGAGTGCCGCTTCGAGACGAAGGAGGGCGGCACCTATCGCATCACGGCGACGGTGATGGACGACCGCGAGCGGCGCAACGAGAGCGAGCTGACGCTGTGGGTCGCGGGCGGCAAGGTGGTTCCTAAACGCAATGTTGAGCAGGAAGACGCCGGGCTGATTCCCGACCGCAAAGAATACCAGCCGGGCGACACGGCGGAGATTCTTGTGCAAGCGCCGTTCACTCCGGCTGAAGGCGTGATGACCTTGCGGCGTTCCGGCATCGTGACGACCGAGCGCTTCAAGATGGACACGGCATCGACGACGCTCAAGGTGCCGATCAAAGAAGGCTACACGCCGAACGTCACGGTGCAGGTTGATCTGGTCGGCGCATCGGCGCGCACCGACGAAGAAGGCAAGGCGAGTGATAAGCTGCCGAAGCGCCCGGCATTCGCCAAGGGCTCGTTGAATCTGAGCGTGCCGCCGCTCACCAGGAAGCTCGCAGTCGAAGCCGCGCCGCGCAACAAAGCGTTAGAGCCGGGCGGCGAAACCGTCGTTGACGTGACGGTGAAAGACGCGGCGGGCCGCGCCGTATCGGGGAGCGAGCTTGCAATAGTCGTGGTTGACGAAGCCATCCTCGGCCTGACGGGCTATCGCATCGGCGACCCGCTTTCAACGTTCTACGCGCAGCGTGGCACCGATACGAGTGATTATGAATTACGTCGTGAGGTGCTGCTTGGCAATCCCGATGACTTGATTGCTCAGGTGAAGAACTTGCCGATCAATGGCAGGGCATTAGACCAAATGCAAGCGATTGGCGGACTGGCGCAGTCCAAGAATGCCATGCCTGCTGCCGCGCCGATGGCAATGCGCGCAGCAAAGGCAGAAGGTTTCGCCCACACGTTTCAGGCAAAGGAACAAGAGCCGATTCGCACGCGTGAGAACTTCGACGCGCTGGCAACGTTTGCCGCGGCGGTGCCGACCGATTCCGATGGCCGCGCCAGTGTGAAAGTCAAACTGCCCGACAACCTGACGCGCTATCGCATCATGGTGGTCGCGGTTGCCGGGGGCCGTCAGTTCGGCGGCGGCGAATCAACGATCACCGCGCGCTTGCCCTTGATGGCTCGTCCGTCGGCGCCGCGCTTCCTCAACTTTGGCGACAAGTTCGAGCTGCCAGTCGTCATTCAAAATCAGACCGACGCGCCGATGGAAGTCAACGTCGGCGTGCGCGCCACCAACGCCGCGCTGACAGACGGCGCGGGCCGCCGCGTCACCGTGCCAGCTAACGACCGCGTCGAAGTGCGTTTCCCATCGACCACCGAGCGCGCAGGCACCGCGCGCTTTCAGATCGCCGCCGCGTCGGGTAAGTGGGCCGACGCCGCCGAAGTCTCGTTGCCGGTCTGGACGCCCGCGACTACTGAAGCCTTCGCCACCTACGGCGAGATTGACGCCGGCGCCATCGTACAGCCGGTCAAAGCGCCGACGGACGCCGTCACGCAATTCGGCGGCATCGAAATCACCACGTCATCAACTGAGCTGCAAGCCCTGACCGATGCCGTGCTCTACCTGACGCGTTACCCGTTCGAGTGCGCCGAGCAGATGTCGTCGCGGGTGATGGCGATTGCCGCGTTGAAAGATGTGCTGGCGGCATTCAAGGCGCAAGGCTTGCCGTCGCCGCAAGCGATGGTTGATTCGGTCAGCCGCGACGTGAAACGGTTGCGCGTCTTGCAAAACGACGACGGCGGTTTCGGTTTCTGGCGGCGCGGCGAGGAATCCTGGCCCTACATCAGCATTCACGTCGCCCACGCCTTGCAGCGCGCCAAAGAGAAAGGCTTCGATGTGCCTGACGAAATGCGCAAGCGTTCGCTCGATTACCTGCGCAACGTCGAGCAGCACATCCCGCATTACTACGGCATTGAAGCGCGTCGCGCGCTGATCGCTTACGCGCTCTACGTGCGCAATCGCATGGGCGACCGCGACACGGCGCGGGCGCGGCGGTTGATGGCCGAAGCGGGCTTGGATGGCCTTTCGCTCGAAGCCGTCGGCTGGCTGCTATCGGTGCTGACCGGTGACTCTGCCTCGACCGCTGAAGTCACTGCGATTCGCCGCCACTTGAACAATCGCGCCACGGAAGAGGCTGCCACAGCCCATTTCGTGACATCGTACAAAGACAGTGACTACCTGTTGCTGAATTCCGACCGCCGCGCCGACGCGGTGATCCTTGAATCCCTGATCAGCGACCAGCCGGCCAATGACCTGATTCCAAAGCTCGTGCGCGGCCTGTTGGGCCATCGCGTCGCGGGGCGCTGGGAGAACACCCAAGAGAACTCGTTCGTGCTGCTGGCGCTCGACAAATACTTTGCCGCTTACGAGAAGACGACGCCGAACTTCACGGCGCGCGCCTGGCTCGGCGACCGTTACGCCGGCGAGCATGATTTTAAAGGCCGCACCACGGAACGCTTCAACGTCACGGTGCCGATGCGCTACCTGGCCGAAACCGTGGCGTCGCAGAATGTCGTGTTGGCGAAAGACGGCGCGGGCCGCTTGTATTACCGCATCGGCATGCAGTACGCGCCGGCCAGCTTGAAGCTTGAGCCGTCGGAGCATGGTTTCACGGTCGAGCGTATCTATGAAGCGATAGACAAAGCCGACGACGTGCGCCGCGACAACGATGGCAACTGGCATATCAAAGCGGGCGCGCGAGTGCGCGTCCGGCTCACAATGGTCGCACCGTCGCGGCGCTATCACGTGGCGCTGGTTGATCCCATACCGGCAGGGCTTGAGGCGATGAACCCTGAGTTGGCGGTGACGGGAAGTATCCCGCAAGACCCGAAAGAATCAACCAATCGCTCCTGGTGGTGGCGCGTCTGGTACGAGCACCAGAACATGCGCGATGAGCGGGTCGAAGCCTTCGCGTCGCTGCTGTGGGATGGCGTCTACACCTATTCGTACGTCGCGAGAGCGACGACGCCGGGCACATTCGTCGTGCCGCCAACGAAGGCCGAAGAGATGTACCACCCGGAAACCTTCGGGCGCAGCGCCACCGACCGCGTCATTGTTGAGTAGGGACAGGTAAATCCGCGGCCCCGAATTTTGCGCAGCAAAATGACCATTTATCGTGCTGCGCACGATTCGGGCAGGGACAAGCCCTGCCCCTACAGAAAACGGCTAGCCGTGCGTGCGCTCGTATTCCTTCATGAATGAAACCAGCGCTTCGACGCCAGCGCGCGGGAAGGCATTGTAGATTGAGGCGCGGATGCCGCCCACGGAGCGGTGGCCCTTCAAGCCGTTCATCCCGGCTTTTGTGGCTTCGGCGACAAACTGCTTTTCCAGTTCTTCGCTCGGCAGGCGGAAGGTCACATTCATCAGCGAACGGCAATCCGCTGCTGCGTGCGGGCGATAAAAGTCGGTCGCATCCATCGCGTCGTACAACAATCCGGCCTTCTCTTCATTCTGCTTGCCGATAGCTTCGAGGCCGCCCTGTTCGAGCAGCCAAGCGAGCACCAGCCGCATGACATAAATCGCAAAGACCGGCGGCGTGTTGTAGAGCGAGTTCTCTTTGGCATGCGTGTTGTAGTTCAACATCGTGTGCAGGTTGGCCGGGCTGCGCGCCAGGAGATCGTCGCGCATAATCGCCAGCGTGACGCCAGCCGGCGCGAGGTTCTTCTGCGCGCCCGCATAAATCATCGCGTACTTGCTCACATTCATTGGATGGCTGAAGATGTCCGACGAAGCATCCGCTACCATCGGCACGTCACCGGTTTCAGGGTCATACTTATATTCAACGCCGTGGATCGTTTCGTTGGTGGTGATGTGAACGTAAGCGGCTTCGGGATCGAGCTTCAACTCTTCTTGTTTAGGCACACGCTTGAAGCCTTCGCCTTCGGTCGTCGCCGCGATATTCACCGTGCCGATGCGCTGCGCTTCCTTGATGGCTTTCTTCGACCACGAGCCGGTGACGACATAATCGGCCTTGCCGCCAGCGGGCAACAAGTTCATCGGCACCATCGAAAATTGCAACGACGCGCCGCCCTGCAAGAATAGGATGTGGTAGTTGTCGGGGATGCCGGCGAGCTTGCGCATGTCGGCTTGCGCGCCCTGAATGATTTCGTCGAACGCCTTCGAGCGGTGGCTGATCTCGACGATGGACATGCCGACGCCGGGCAGCGCCAATATATCGCGCTGCACTTGTTCAAGCACCGACAGCGGCAGCACCGCCGGGCCTGCGGAAAAGTTATAGATTCGTTCTGTCATTATCCCTCCGGTATTGAGAGCTACAGCTTGAGCAAGCTCAACTCGATGATGTCGCCTGAGGCCGCTTTCATGGCGTCGAGCGTTTCAGGTGAAGGCGCTTGATCGAGGTGGATGCGCGCGATGGCGGCGACAGCGCCTTCAAAGACGATGTTTTCGGTCTCCTGCACGTTGATGCCTGCGCCTTTCAACTGATCGAAGACCGCCGCAAGCACGCCGACGCGGTCGAAGTGGCGGACGACCAGTAGATGCGTCGCCGGCGTCTTCTTCGCTAGATTGACGACGTTCGGGGCGCGACCCTTGTCTTTGTACTCGCGGATGATGCGAACCGTCTCGTCGGCGATGGCCTGTTGAGCTTGATCGGTTGATGCGCCAATGTGATGCGTGCCGACGACACCATTGAGCTTGAAGATGTCGTCTTCGACGGTGCCGGTGCCGCCGCTGGGCTCGCCCGCAAAAACATCCAACCCGGCGCGCAGGCCGTGCTCAGTGACAGCGCGGGCGAGCGCCGCCTGGTCCACGACTTCGGCGCGCGAGGTGTTGACGAAGTACGAGCCGGGTGCGAGCGCCGCCAGCACTTCTTCGTTAATCAGGTTGCGCGTGTCGTCTTTGAGCGCCACGTGAACGCTCAGGATGTTGCAAGCCGCGGCCACTTCTCGCGGTGATGACTTCATCTCGACGCCAAGCTCAGCGGCGCGCTCGGCGGTGAGCGAGCGGCTCCAGGCGACGACCGGCATGCCGAAAGCGCGGGCGCGCGGAATCATCTCCTGGCCGATCTGCCCGAGGCCGATAAGCCCCAGCGTCTGCCCGAACAGGCCGCGCGCTTTGCTATATTCCTTCTTGTTCCACCTGCCGGCGCGCAGGTCTGCGGCGTTCGCCGGGATGCGACGGTCGAGCGCCAGGATCAAGCCAAAGGCAAGCTCTGCCACGGCAACGGCATTCTTGCCGGGACAGTTGGCGACATAAATGCCGCGCGCCGATGCCGTCTTCACGTCAATCGTGTTATAGCCCGCGCCGGCCCGCACGACTAAGCTCAAGTGGCCCGCTTCAAGAGCAGCGCCCGGAACTTTAGTGCCGCGCACCACCAGCACGTCCGCGCCCGTCGAGGCGACGGCTTGCGTCAGCGAGTCGTCTTTTAGCTCGGCGTCATAAGCGACCTCAAAGCCTGCCGCCTTCAATTCGTTGATGCCGCTTTCAGGGAATTTATCCGCGATCAGAATTTTCATTGAGCACTCCAGAAGAAACCACAGATGAACACCGATAAACACCGATAAAACACGAAGCGAAATTCACGCCCTTTTTTCTATCCGTGTTCATCGGTGTTCATCTGTGGTTCCATTTCTCCGTTCATTCATGCATTCTAATACCGTTGCGGCGCGCCGCGCACGCAGCGCACTGTGTCGCGGGCGATCAATAACTCTTCGTCGGTCGGGATGGTGTAAGCCGCCAGCCGCGACGCGTCGGTTGAGATCAAGCCTTCGCAGCCGCCTATGCATTGTCTGTTGCGCTCGGTATCCAGCTCCAGGCCAGCCCATTGCAAGCCATCGCAGATGCGGGCGCGAATCTCCGGCGCGTTCTCGCCGATGCCGCCGGTAAAGACGACCGCGTCGGCCCCGCCCATCGCCGCGAGATAGCCGCCAATGTATTTGCGCGCTCGATAGCAGAAGATTTCAATCGCCAGCCGCGCCCGGCGGTCGTTGTTCTCGTGCGCTTCTTCAAGCAGCTCGCGCATATCGTTAGTCAGTCCCGATATGCCGATCAAGCCCGATTGCTTGTTCAACATGGTTTCGAGTTGTTGCAGCGATAAGCCTTCTTTGACCGCCAGGTAATCGATGATGGCCGGGTCAATGTCGCCGGCGCGCGTGCCCATCACCAGTCCTTCGAGCGGCGTCATGCCCATCGAGGTGTCTATCGAATCGCCGTTTTTGATCGCCGCCGCCGAGCAACCATTGCCGAGGTGCAGGGTGATCACGCTGGTCTCTTCGCGCTTGATGTTGCGCAGCAAGCGATAGCGATAGGCGACGTAACGGTGCGAGGTGCCGTGAAAGCCATAGCGGCGCAGCTTGTAGCGGCGATAGAACTGGTAAGGGATAGCGTACAGGTAAGCGCGTTCGGGTAGCGTCTGATGAAACGCCGTGTCGAAGATTGCCACCTGCGGCAGGCCCGGTCCGAACAGGTCGCGAGCGGCTTGAATGCCTTTGATGTTCGCCGGGTTGTGCAGCGGCGCCAGCTCGATCATCTCCTCGATGCCCTCCAGCACTTCGTTGGTGATGAGGACAGAATGCGTGAAGCGTTCCCCGCCATGCACGACGCGGTGGCCGACGGCATGAATATCGGCGACGCTGCGGACGCCTTCGATGCCCGCGGCTTCAGACGACGCCCAGCGGATGATGTGATCAACCGCGGCGCGCATGTCGCGCAAGGCAGCGGTCGAGCGTTGCTGGGCGCGGCCTTCGACTTTCAAGGTGATGATGGCTTCGCCGCCGATGCGCTCGATGACACCGCCCGCCAATCGCCGGTCGGCGTTGCGGCTGATCTCGTCAAGATCGGTAGCGATGAGCTGGAACTTGACCGTCGAGCTGCCGCAGTTGAGAACCAGGACATTCATAACGAACCCTATAGCGGGGCTAGGGGCTAGGGGCTTGGGGCTAGGGAGGAGAGTAAAGGCTAATGAAAGGCAATGCGACTTTTCCCTAGTCCCTAGTTCCTAGCCCCTAATCCCTAGCCGATCAGGTGGCTAAGCAAGCCATCACGCAGCTTCGGCTCGAACCAGGTTGACTTTGGCGGCATGATCTCGTTGGCGTCAGAGATAGCGATCAGCTCGTCTACCGTCACCGGGTAGAGCGAAAACGCCACTGCCGCGCGGCCTTCATTCACCGCTTCTTCAAGCGCCGCCGTGCCGCGAATGCCGCCGACGAAATCGATGCGCTTGTCGGTGCGCACATCCTTGATGCCGAACAGCGGGTCAAGCACGCGCTCTTGCAAGATGCTGACGTCGAGCGAGGCAATCGGGTTCGATGCGTCGCGGCTCTCAGCCGGAACCGTCAGGCGGTGCCAGCGGCCTTCGAGGTACATCAGGATGTCGCCCTTGCGCGCCGGCTGTCCATTGTCGGCATCGCTGATCGTGAACGATTCGCTGAGTTTGTTGAGCAGGTCAGCGGCGCTTCTGCCGTTCAGCTCTTTAACTGTGCGGTTGTATGCCAGGATGCGCGGCTGATCGGCAGGGAAGAGAACCGTGAGAAAATAGTTGTACGCTTCGTCGCCGTGATGATTCGGATTCTGATCGCTCAAAGCAGTACGCGCTCGGCTGGCGCTCGCCGCGCGGTGATGACCGTCGGCGATATAGAGAAGCGGCACCTCGTTGAATGCTTCGACCAATGCTTGCGCGTCTGTGTCGGCGACGCGCCAGACGGTATGGCTGACGCTATCGGCAGCGGCGAAGTCAGCGATGGGGTCAGTCTGTTTGGCGCGCTCGACAATCGCGTTAATCTCGTCGCGCCCGCGATAGGTGAGAAAGACCGGGCCGGTCTGCGCGCCAATGGTAATCATGTGGCGGGTGCGGTCGTCTTCTTTATCTTTGCGAGTGCGCTCGTGCTTGCGAATGATGTCGGTGTCGTACTCGTCAACCGAGCAGCAAGCCGCAAGGCCCGTCTGTTCATGCTCGCCCATGCGCTGGCGGTAGACGTAGAGGCTCGGCGTCGCTTCGACTTCGAGCGGCGCGGCGTGGCGCAGGCGGTCGTAATTCTCTCGCGCCTTTGCGTAGACCGCGTCCGAGTAGATGTCCGTGCCATCAGGGAGATCGATTTCGGGCCGCGAGACGTGCAGGAAACTGAGCGGGTTGTCAGCAGCAAGCTGTCGCGCTTCCTCGGTATTGACCACGTCATAAGGGACGGCGGAAACTTCTGCGGCTTTGTCTTTTGGTGGGCGTTCGGCGCGAAAGGCGCGAATGGTTGCCATGTTTTGCTCTCCGGCTGGTGGTTTGTGCGCCGCCTCTGTCATTCGGCATTAACAGAAGCCGCAGCGAATAAGCAATGCTAGGCTGCGCAGTCAGCGATGTCAACGTTGGCTCTGCGCATTTCTTCTCTCAGTCCGTTCTGAGTCATGCCCAGCGAAAATAAAAGCCAGTAGCAGAACCATCGAGCAGCAGGTTCAGATATTTGGCTGATTCCCTCAGCAATTTCAATGCGACCTGCACCCACGACAGTACCGTCTGCTTCTTTTTTCGGGCGCAGAATTTATCTTCGTAGCCGAGCTTATTTGCACGTATCCCTATCACTGCCA
>JBJMGU010000259.1:0-22636 GCA_045807765.1 Blastocatellia bacterium | reverse complement strand
GAATGATGGCTTCAGGGCGCGTCAAAGACTCAGTTCGTAGCGCTGCTCGGTGATGTGCCCGCCCCACAACTCGTGCGTCTCTTCCTGCATCAACCGAAATCCTGTTGCGATGTAGAGGCGCGCCGCGTCCTTGAGCGTGTCAACCGTCCAGAGAAAAACCGACGCGTAACCACACTCTCGGCAAAAGCGGATGGCGTCCTCTACAAGCATCCTGCCGAGCCCGTAACCGCGCAGGTCAGGATGCAGCAACAGCCAGCGCAACTGCGCCGCTTCGGCAGACGCTTCGACGATAGCGATAGAGCCGGCGACCTGCCCGGCTCTATCAATGATCCAGATTCGCTCGCGTTCCTTTTGCGAGCGGGCGAACTCGGCAAGCGGCCCGGCCACGTAGGCTTCAAACATGTAATCCCAGCCCTGCTCCGTGGCGTAGAGAGTGCCATGCAGATAGGTCAGATAGCCGATGTCGCCCGGTTTCAATTCGTGCCGGATTCTGACACCTGGTGGCAGCCTGTTCTCGTCCATTGGTGATACTCTCTGCTGCGAATGATCTCGCCGTAGCGACCAATGCCTTCATATAACCATCAGCATGATGTGTGAATTGACAGACTATTGGCTCACTATGCCCTTGCCTTCGACGACGGTGAAGACGCGGTCGCAACCCGGCAGAGTCACGGTTTCGGTCGCACCGCCGGGCCACTTAATTTCTACTTTATCGATCTTCGTTGCCGCGCCCAATCCGAAATGCAATCGCTGATCGTTCTGCGAAGCGTAGCCCGCGCCGCTGATCACATCCTGCCGCTGCCGCAGCTTGCCGGTCGTCACATAAACAATCGCGCCGGTCGCATCTCGCGGACTCTGCTTCGCCGGATCGCCAGCCAGTTTCAACGTTAACCAGTGGCTTGCCGTCCTGGTCACATTGCGCAGCACGGTTGGCGGCGCGTCCATGTTATTGAAGACGGCATCCATCAAGCCATCGCCGTCGAGGTCGCCTACGGCCAGCCCGCGCGCCGGTATCGCGACAGCCAGGCCGGAGGCCTTCGCCGCCGCGACGCGCTCGAACTTGCCTGCCTTGAGGTTGCGAAATAGCAATGGCTGCTCGGCGTAGCTCGTGCCCCACTGGTAATTGTCGACGCCGGGGTAGACGTGACCGTTGGCGATGAGCACGTCTTTCCAGCCATCGTTGTCGTAATCGAGAAAGCTCGCGCCCCAGCCGAGAAACGGCAGCGTCAGGTCGCCCTGACCGGCCTGAAACGACACGTCGCTGAAATAGCCCTCGCCGTCATTGTGCAGCACCGTGTTGTAATCGTCCGAGAAGTTGGTGATGTAAAAATCGAGCCGCCCATCATTATCATAATCGCCAATTCCCAGACCCATGCCGGCCTGCTCGCGCCCGTTCTCGCTCAAGGCAACGCCCGACGGGTAACCGGTCTCTTCGAACTTGCCATTGCCTTTATTGATGTAGAGCAGCTTCGGCGTCGAGTCGTTGACGACAATCAGGTCGAGCAGCGCGTCTTCGTTGACATGCGCGAAGGCCGACGAGAAGCCATAGAAGCGCTCCGGGTCATTGACTCCGGCGCGCAGGCTGACGTCTTCAAAGCTGCCATCGGCTTTCTGGTGATAGAGCGTATCGGGCTCGCCTTTCAAGCCGCGCGGCCCGCACATCACCGGCACGCCGCGGAACTGGCAGAAGGTCTTTGCCACCCCGCTCGGTTTGCCGACTTCGTCGGGACTCGGCGGCAGGTTGTCTATGTCGAATTCGAGATAGCCGGGAACGAACAGGTCGAGCCGGCCATCGCCATCGTAATCGCCAAAGCTCGCGCCGGTGCTCCAGCCCTTGCGCGCCACGCCGAGCTTCTCAGCAACGTCGGTAAAGGTGCCGTTGCCGTTATTGTGATAGAGGCGCGACACGCCGAAGTTGCCGACATACATATCCGGCCAGCCGTCGTTGTCGTAATCGCCGACCGCAACGCCCATCCCCCAGCGCTCGTTGGCGACGCCGGCCTTGTCCGTCACGTCTTCAAACTTCCAGTTGCCGAGATTGTGGTAGAGCGCGGCGCGCGGGGCCGGCGCTTTGCCGCGCAGCGCCTCGAAGGTCGAGCCGTTGAGCAAGTAAATGTCCGGCAAGCCGTCATTGTCGTAATCGAAGATGGCCACGCCGCCCGACACCGCATCGATAATGTAGTTCTTCTCGGCGCTTCCAGAGCGATGCTTGAAGCGAGCGAGCGCTGTCTTCGCCGTCACGTCTTCAAAGACCACGGGCGCTTTGTCGTCCGTGATGCCGACGGTGCGGCGCGTCGCGTAGGTGCGAGCTTCGCCGGTGGTGACGCCGCCCATGCCGCCTTGTTTCTGCTGTGGCGGTTGCTGCGCCGGCGTCTGCGCCATCAGCGATGGCGGCAGCGCCAGCATAAACATGAGCACAAAGATAGTCAGGCCGCGGATAAGACGGACGCGCGGGCAATTTCGTTGATGCATTAAAATCCTTTCACTTCTCGGTGATCCTGAGATAGCGGTCAGCCGCCGGATTGTCAATCGTCTGCACTTGCTTGCTCGGCCAGCGAATCTCAACCGAGCGTACGCCCACCGCCGCACCCAGGCCGACAATGAGGCGCGGGTCATTGCTTGAAAGGTAACTGCCGGCGGTCGAGACATCGAAGATGCGCTTGCGATTCGCCGTGTCAGTGACAATGACGCGCGCGCCGATTGCGGAGCGGTTCGATTTCGTGCCGACCAGTTCGAGGCCGAGCCAGTGGTTCTTCGTGCCCTTATTGCGCAGCACCACCGGCGCGTCGTTCAGCACGCCGACGACGATGTCGGGCTGGCCGTCATTGTTCAAATCGCCGACCGCCGCGCCGCGCGCTGCCAGCGGCGCATTAAACCCTGCGCCCGCCGATGGCGAAACCGTGACGAATTGCTTGCCGGTGTTTCGCAGCAACAGCAGCGGCTGTTTGTATTGCAGATAAGAATTCGTCCGTTCAATCGTGTCGACGACGTGGCCTTGCGCGACGAAGAGATCGCGCCAGCCATCATTATCTATATCAACGAAGCGCGTGCCCCAGCCGGAATACAACTGCGTCGCCTGGCCGACGCCGCTCAGGCTGGTGTCATAGCTGAACGTGCGGTCGCCGAGGTTGTGATAGATGGCATAGGTCTGATTCGACAGCGCCGTGATGAAGATGTCGACAAAGCCGTCTTCGTCGTAATCCGCCGCATCAACGCCCATGCCGGCGAACGTCTTGCCGTCTTCGTCATAGCCGATGCCTGCCGCGAGCGCGATGTCTGTAAACGTCCCGTCGCCGCGATTATGATAAAGCGACTGGCGTACACTGTCGTTAGCGACAATGATATCGGGCCAGCCATCATTATCTATGTCGGCGATGGCGACGCCGAGCGCCTTGCCCGCCGGATCAGCGATCTTCGCTGCCCGGCTCACCTCTTCAAAGCTGCCGTCGGGCTTCTGGTGAAACAGCAGGTTGGTCGTGCCTTTGAAATTATCCGGGTGGCAGTAGGCGCGCAGTTCCGGGCGCGCGTCACCGCAGACCAACGCGCCGCGCTCGAAGTCCCAATCCAGGTAGCGCGCCACGAACAGGTCGAGCCTGCCGTCGCGGTCATAATCCACCCACGCGGCGCTCGTGCTCCAGCCGCTCCCGGCAGTGCCCGTCTTCTTCGTTACGTCCGTGAATGTGCCGTCGTGGTTGTTGTGATAGAGCGTGTTCGCGCCATAGGCCGTGACGTACAGATCAACCCAGCCGTCGTTATCATAGTCGGCGACGGCGGTGCCCATCGTGTAGCCTTCGCCACGCAGACCGGCGCGCTCGGTCACGTCTTCAAACGTGCCGTCAGCTTTTTGATGATAGAGCCGGTTCCAGTATTTCGGGTCGCGCTTGTCGGGACTACTGCCTCTGGGCATTGGCTCTGCGAGCCGCGCGCCGTTGGTGAAGAAGATGTCGAGGCGGCCATCGTTGTCGTAATCGAGCAGAGCGATGCCCGCGCCCATTGACTCCGGCAGATACTTGATCGCCGTCGGCGAGCCCGCCTGTTTAAAGGTGATGTTCGCCGCTCTGGTGATATCGTCGAAAGTGACCGGCGAAGCGGCGGTCGGCGCGGCGACCTTCGGCGGCTTGACCTCGCCCGCCGCGTAAGAGCGGCCTGCCGCCGGCTGTTGTGATTGCTGCGCCGGGACGGCGACGGCGCAAGACACCATCAGCGCGCCGCTCAATAAAGTCGTGAGCCATTGCTTCATAACGGTTAAGGGAAACCATATTGTCCCTGCTCGCGGCGCGAAAACGCAAGCAGGCCGATAGCCTTGCGGCAGTCGCGTTGATCGTCATCCTCTGATAAGATTGGCGCGAACTCAGCATAGCTTTTCACCACAGACCGAGTTAGTTTCGCTGACGAATATGAAACCTGGAAAGCGGTTTTTTGAATCTGCCTGTCTCATCGCAGCACTGCTTTTGATTGGCTCGGCGGCTCTGGCGCAGAGCGCGCCTGAAGTCTTAAAGGTCGAGCCGCCCGGCTGGTGGCCGCGCCATTCGATCAATCCCGTGCGAGTGATGATTCGCGGGCGCAACCTTGCGGGCGCAACCGTCACAGCGCCGGGCGCCGGTCTGCGCGTTGCCAGTCCCGCCAAAATCAACGAGCGCGGCACCTATCTTTTCGTTGATGTCAGCATTGCGCCAACTGCTCAGCCGGGGGCGCGGCATCTTAAGATCACGACGCCGACAGGAAGCGCCGACGCAGCGTTTGAACTGCTCACGCCGCTCGCTCGTCAAGGGCGCTTTCAAGGGCTGACGGCAGACGACGTGCTGTACCTGATCATGCCCGACCGCTTCAGTAACGGCGACCCCTCGAACGACGACCCGGCGAAATCGAAAGGCTTGTTTGATCGTGGCAAAGGCCGCGCTTATCACGGTGGCGACCTGCGCGGCATCATCAACCGCCTGCCTTACTTGAAAGAGCTTGGCATCACCGCGCTCTGGCTCAATCCGTGGTACGACAACACCGACCGGCCCGATGAAAAGGAAGTCTATGACGGGCAGGCGACGACCGGTTATCACGGCTATGGCGCGGTTGATTTCTACGGCGTAGACGAGCACCTCGGCGACCTGGCGACATTAAAAGAGCTGGTGGATAAAGCGCACGCCCTCGGCATCAAGATCGTTCAGGATCAAGTCGCCAATCACACAGGCCCTTATCACCCGTGGGTCAAAGACACGCCGACGCCGACCTGGTACAACGGCACCGAAGACCGTCACATCAACGAGACATGGCAGACCTGGGCGCTCAAAGACCCGCACGCCACGCCGAACATCACGCGAGCAGTGCTCGACGGCTGGTTCATCAACATCCTGCCCGACCTGAACCAGAATGACCCGGAGGCTCGGCGCTACCTGATTCAGAACACGCTCTGGTGGGCGGGCGTCAGCGGTCTGGATGCGATTCGTCAGGACACGCTGCCGTATGTGCCGCGCGATTTCTGGCGCGACTGGATGGCGGTCATCAAGCGCGAGTATCCGCGCATGAACGTCATCGGCGAAACCTTTGACGGCGACCCGGCGCAGGTGGCTTTCTTTCAAGGCGGCCGCAAGCAATGGGACGGCGTCGATTCGGGCATCGATACCGAATTCGACTTCCCGATGTTCTATACGATCCGCGATGCCTTCATCAGAAATGAATCGCTGCGCCGGCTGGCCGAGGTGCTGGCGCACGATCACCTTTATGTGAACGCCGATCTGCTGGTGCCATTTCTCGGCTTGCACGATGTGGCGCGCTTTATGGGCGAGCCGGGCGCGACGCGTGAAGGCTTGATGCAGGCGCAGACCTTCTTGATGACGACGCGCGGCATCCCGCTGATCTACTACGGTGACGAAGTGGCGCTCGCAGGCGCGGGTGATCCAGACAATCGCCGCGACTTTCCCGGCGGCTGGCCGGGCGACAAGCACAACGCTTTCACGAATGAAGGCCGCAGCAAAGAGGAACGCCAGGTCTTTGACCACCTGCGCCGCGTCATCGCCTTGCGCCGTGAGCTTGCGCCATTGCGGCGCGGCAAGCTGTTGACGCTCGGCGTAGACGACACCTCGTATGCATTTGCGCGAGTGACCGCGACCGAGGCGGTGATCGTCGTCATCAACAACGCCAAACAGGAAAAGACCGTCGAGTTCGACACGACGCCAATCAAGGTGCAAGCCGCCGCCGCTATGGTTGATCGCCTGGATGCGGCGCACGAGATTCGCTTGCAGGGAACGATGCTGCGCGTCGTGTTGCCGGCGCGCTCGGCGAGCGTGATTACGATGAAGTGAAAAGCAGCGGCGCGAGAAAGGAGTCATCCTGAGCATGAATAAACCGCGACTGAGCTTCTGGCAAATCTGGAACATGAGCTTCGGCTTTCTCGGCATACAGTTCGGCTGGGCTTTGCAGCTCGGCAATATGAGCGCCATCTATGAACGGCTCGGCGCCAAACCCGAAGACATCCCGATTCTCTGGCTGGCGGCGCCGCTCACAGGGCTGATCGTGCAGCCGATCATCGGCTCAATGAGTGACCGCACATGGAACCGGATGGGCCGCCGCCGTCCCTACTTTCTGACCGGTGCGATTCTGGCGAGCGTTGCGCTGTTCATCATGCCTACTTCGTCATCGCTATGGATGGCTGCCGGGCTGCTCTGGATTCTGGACGCCAGCATCAATATCAGCATGGAGCCGTTTCGCGCTTTCGTCGCTGACAAGCTGAACCCGGCGCAGCGCACTGCCGGCTTTGTCATGCAGAGCTTCTTCATCGGCCTGGGCGCGACCTTTGCCGGCTGGCTGCCGCTGCTGTTCGCCAAGTATGGCGTCACCGCTTCGACGGCGAGCGGCATTCCGCTGACAGTGAAGTATGCCTTTCAGCTCGGGGCGGTCGCCTTTCTCATCGCCGTCATCTACACCGTCGTCACCTCGAAAGAGTACCCGCCTGAAGACCTCGAAGCGTTCGAGCGCCACAAGCATGAAAAGAAGGGCGTCGCCGCCGGCTTCAATGAAATCATGGAAGCCATCCGCGATATGCCGCAGACCATGAAGCAGCTTGCCGTCGTGCAGCTCTTCACATGGCTGGGACTGTTCTGCATGTGGCTGTTCTATGTACCGGCAGTGGCGCGGCGCGTCTTCGGCGCGACCGACCCGAAATCCGACCTCTACACGCAGGGCGTCGAGTGGGGCAACTTCACCTTTTCGTTTTATTCGATCACCTGTTTCGCCATCGCCTTCGCGTTGCCGTGGCTGGCCCGCAAGCTGAGCCGCAAGCTGACGCACGCGCTCTGCTTGATCTGTGGCAGCGCCGGCTTGTTGTCGGTCTTCGTCATTCAGAATAAATACCTGTTGATTGGCTCGATGATCGGCGTCGGCATCGCCTGGGCTTCGATCCTCTCCATGCCGTATGCGATCCTGTCGGGTGCGCTGCCGGCTGCGCGCATGGGCGTCTACATGGGCGTCTTCAACTTCTTCATCGTCCTGCCGGAGATTTTTCAGGCGCTGACGTTTGGCTGGATCATTCGTCACGTCTTCGGCGAAGGCAACCCGAACAGCCCGCTCTACATGGTCTTCGTCGGCGGCTGTAGCCTGTTGCTGGCCGCTTTGCTGGTGATTCGCGTCAAAGATGTCGCCGATCATGCGGTGCCGGAATCGTTGATCATTGAAGCCGACGCCCACGAGCCATTGAGCGTGCCGGAATCCGCGCAGCCGGTGCCGAGTCCTGGGCTGGTGGATGAGAAGTAACACGCGCCGCCCGGCTGGTTGACCGCAAACGGAGGCTCCATGCGCAAACCGCTCCGCTCATTCGCCTGCTCGTTCATCGCTGCGATTCTGCTGTTGATCGCCTCGACGCCCGCGGCGCTGGCGCAACGTGATGTGGTGCGCGAAGCGGCCCGCCCGTCGCGCGCCTGGGTGCGCGACGGCGTCATCTACGAAATCTTTCCGCGCAATTTTTCGCCTCAAGGCAACTTCAATGGCGTCACTGCGCAGCTCGACCGCTTGAAAGAACTGGGCGTGACTATCCTCTGGCTGATGCCGATTCACATCACCGGCGAGGAGAAGAAGAAAGGCAGCATCGGTAGTCCCTATGCGGTGCGCGATTACTATTCGATCAATCCCGCCTACGGCTCGAAAGACGATCTCAAGCGGCTGGTCGCCGAAAGCCACCGGCGCGGCCTGAAGGTCATCATCGATATTGTCGCCAATCATACGTCGTGGGATTCGGTGATGATGAAGACGCCGGAGTTTTACCGTCGCGACCAGTCGGGCAAGATTCTCTCGCCCTATGATTGGACGGACGTGGCGGCGCTGAACTACGAGAATGCGAAGCTGCGACAGTACATGACCGAGATGCTGGTCTACTGGGTGCGCGAATTCGACCTCGACGGCTTCCGCTGCGATGTGGCCGGCGAAGTGCCTACGGATTTCTGGGAACAGGCACGCAGCGAACTGGAGAAGATCAAGCCCGACATCATGATGCTGGCCGAGGCATCGAAGCCCGACTTGCTGGTCAAGGCTTTCGACCTCGATTACGGCTGGCCGTTGCATTCGGCGCTGACCGAAGTGCTGATGGGCCAGGCGCCCGCGAGCCATTTGCGCGAAGTGTGGATGAGTGAGCGCGCTCGCTATCCGCGCAGCGCGCTTCATATGACGATAGCCGACGATCACGACGAGCGCCGCGCCATTGCGCGCTTCGGTGAGTGCGGGGCGCTGGCGGCATCGGCGCTGATCTTCACGCTCGACGGCGTGCCACTGATCTACAACGGCATGGAAGCCGGCGACACGACAGAGTCAACCGCGCCGGCGTTGTTTGAACGACTGCCGATCTTCTGGGCGATAGCCGAGCGCCGCCCTGAGTTCCCACGCTTCTATAAACAGATCACCGCCCTGCGCGCCGCGCATCCGGCTTTGCGCGAAGGCAGGCTTGAATGGCTGCACAACTCGGACGAAGCGCGCGTCGTCAGTTTCGCGCGTCGCGCCGGCAATGAAGAGCTGATCGTGACGATTAACCTGTCGGGCCGTCCGTTCAGTGGCTTTGTCGAAGCGGCAAATGGCGCGGCTTTCGCCGACATCACGCCCGAATACGGCGCGCCGCTTCTGCCCGGCCAATCCGAGCAAGAGCGCCCGGCCACGACGCGCGCGGCGGCGTTGCCTGCCCTGACGCTCGACGCCTGGGGCTTCCGCGTCTTCCGCCGCCCCGTGCAATGAAGGATGAGCCGCAGATGTCGCGCAAGGCGGTTAGATGGCGCGACATGATAAAAGATACTGACCCCATGCCAGACACACGCCCTGAGCTTTCATCGCCCGCAACCGCGCCACCTTCATTGCTGCGCGCACACCTGCGGATTGCCCGCGTCGATCACTGGATCAAGAATGTGCTGGTGCTGCCGGGCATCGTCGTCGCCATGAGCATCGATCATTCGGTCTTGAATGCGGCGCTGCCGCGGCGCGTCGTCATTGGCTTGCTGGCTGTCTGCCTGGTGACTTCGAGCAATTATGTGCTCAATGAAATCCTCGACGCGCCTTTCGACCGCGCTCATCCCATCAAGCGCCTGCGCCCCGTGCCCTCGGGCCATGTCAATATGCCGCTGGCCTACATCGAATGGGTCGCCTTGCTGCTCGCAGGCGTCGGCCTGAGCCTGTTGATCTCGACCCCATTTCTGTTGACCATGCTGGCGCTCTGGGTCATGGGCTGCATCTATAACATCGCGCCGGTGCGCAGCAAAGACCTGCCCTATGTAGACGTGTTGAGCGAAGCGATCAACAATCCGCTGCGCATGCTGGCCGGCTGGTATCTGACAACCACCCCGTTGCTGCCGCCGGCCTCGCTGCTGGCCAGTTACTGGATGATCGGCTGTTACTTCATGGCGATCAAACGCTTCGCCGAATACCGCGACTTCAACGACTCGCTGCAAAGCGCCAGCTACCGCAAATCATTCGCCCACTATAACGAACAGAAGCTGCTGGTATCGATCACCTTTTATGGTTCGTGTGCGATGCTGTTCTTCGGCGCCTTCATCATGCGTTATCGGTTGGAGTTCATCCTCGCTTTTCCGCTGATCGCTTTATTGATGGCGATGTATCTGTCGCTGGCTTTCAAAGAACAGAGCGCCGTCCAGCACCCCGAAGCGTTGTACCGCGAGCCGAAGTTGATGGCGACGATCATCGCCTGTACAGTGCTGATGCTCATTCTGCTGTTCGTTGATGTTCCCGTTCTATACCACACGTTCATCCCCAGTGCGCCGTAAAGCGATTCGCGAGATTCAAAGATGAAACCGACTGCTGTGACAGCTCAGCCAGACACTGCGCCTGTGATGTGGCATCGGCTTGCGGCAATCACGCCGACCGCCTGGCTGGCGCTGGCTGTCTTCCTGCTTGGCGCGCTGGTCATGCTGATGTATCACCCCTTTCAACAGATCGTCCATAATGACTCGGCGATTTATGACTACATGGCGCAATGCGTATTGCGCGGGCAGGTGCTTTATCGCGACGTCATTGATAGCAAGGCACCCGGCAGCCTTTTCCTGAGCGCGCTGGTGATGGCCGTGGGCAAGGCTTTCGGCTTGCAAGATATCATCGCCGTGCGCGCCTTCTATGTTTTACTGGCCGGCGTATTATGCGCGATGACTTTCCTGGTTGCCAGGGTATATCTGCGCAACAACCTAGTCGCTGTCTTCGCGGCGTTGCTGCCGCTGGTTTCGCCGGATTTCGCCGAGATGATCGTGCAGGGAACTCGCCCGAAAATTCCGATGATTATCTGCGGCCTGTTGACCTTGTATCTGCTGGCCAAAGACCGGCCATTCTGGGCGGGAATTTGCTCGATGCTGGCGTGCCTGTGCTGGCAGCCGGGACTCGCCTTCGCCGGCATCGCGTTGTTGATCGCTTCACGGTATCTGACAAGCTGGCGCGACCTGCGGGCGCTAAAGGTCGCGGCGGGCGCGGCCATCCCGTTAGCGGTTTTGTTGATTTACTTTCTGGCCGTCGGCGCGTTACGTGACCTCTGGTTGTGGACAATCGCCTACAACTATCTCTACTATCACCCGGCCCTCAAGCAATCAGTGGGCACGAATGTGATCGTGCTATGGGATTCACTAAGGCAAGCGATGGGCGCAAACCTGCTCTGGGTAAAAATCAGCCTGGTAGGCTGGCTGATCTACGCCGGCGAGCGGCTGTGGGCAAAGATCGAGAGTCGCAGCCTCGGCCCGCAGGCGGAATCATTCAAAGACGCGCTGCTGTTTCCACCGCTTATTTACGTGACCTTTTATCTGACCTTCTACAACAGTGACGGCGAAGAAAACTTGATCCCGCTCTATCCCTTCATTGCCATCTTCGCCGGCTACTTCATTCTCTTGGTTGTTCGCCTGATCGAGCGATTGCCCTGGATTGCGCGAGCGCCTCGGCGGGCTGCCTTGATCGCATGGCTACCGCTGCTGCCGCTGGTTCTCATTCTTCTGTCCATTTATCATCACGCCCGCGGCTACCGGCTCGAAGCCGGCAGAACGCTTCAGGATCAACAAAGAGAATTTCAGGCGGTCGCTGAGCTGCTTGCGCCGGAAGACAAAATTTATGTTCACGGCACGGTCGAGCTGCTGGTGTTTCTCAACCGTCCGAACATGAACCGTTATATCTATTTGGTGCTGGGCAAAGACGACTTCATCGGTGAGCGCATGCCGGGTGGATTCCGCGCGGTGCTCGATCAGATGGAAGCTGAAGCGCCGAAGGTCATTGCGCTGACCCGCATGCACGGCGTCCGGCATCGTGAAGAATTCTTTCAATGGGCAGAAGCCCACTATGACAAGCTGCCGATTGCTTTCGCGCACGATGCGGTCTTCGTGCGCCGGCCCTCACCTCCGCAATCCGACTAATTCCATCGCGCGTTCTACCTCCGAGTTGCGCATGAACCAGCGCCAGACATTGCGGCTGCGCAGGTTCTCGGCGCTCAGCAAGGTGATCCCTACATCGATGCCGATGACGTCCGGGTTCACCCAACCATTGTTCGGATTGAAGGCGTCTGTGAAACCATAGCGGCCATAGATGCGCTCGCCGAATTTGTCTTTCATCGCCCGCAACGCCGGCAAGCTGATCTCCGGCGTGAACATCAATGATCCGGCAGCAGCGCACGGCACCACCGTGCCGTCAATGGCCGGGTCGCGCGGCGGGCCGCCCCACGCCACATAACCTTTGGCGCTATCGCTCGCCGTGATCCCCCAGATGTTTTCCGAATAGCCGGGAAACTCTTTCGCCAGTTTCATGCAGAACAAACGATGCGCCCGCGTCGCCTTCACCGAGTTTTGAAAGTAATCTATGCCCGACGGCTTGCGGTCGCGCCGCCCACGATAATCAACCCAGGCGTGCGAGTACTGATGGATAAAAAGCGGCGCGGCGCTCGCCGCATAACGGTAGCCTTCGAAGGTGACCCAATCGCGCCGCCAGGCATACCACGCGTCTTTATTGATCGGGTGCGTCGGTGAGCCGATGGCGAGCAGATAAAGCAGGCTCTCTTCGCTGTAATCCGTCCATCGGCTGTTAAGGAATCCACTTTCCGGCTTCCACCCATGACTGAGCAGCAAGGGGTGACCCGCGAGCATCCAGCGGAAATCAACGCGCTCATAGATCGCCGTCGCCAGCCGCTTGATCTCGGCGTCCTTCTGATAATAGCCGCGCGCCGTCAGCACGCCGCCGAGCAACAAGGCAGTATCTATTGAAGAGATTTCGCTCTGCCATCGGCGTTCGCCGGTCGCTACATCCATCCAGTGATAGAACCAGCCGCGCTGGTGGGCGGCGCGCTCGGCAAAGAAGCGCAAGGTCGCCGCCACGCGCTTGCGCGCTTGTGCCGGATCAATCCAGCGTCGTTCGGCGGCGATGCACAGCGCAGTCAGGCCGAAGCCGGTCGAAGCGATGCTGGCAATCGTGCGGTGGTTTTCATCCGAGGGCGAGCCGTCGGTCTTCGAGCGATCCAGCACCAAGCCGGTCTGTGGATTGGACTGCTCCGAGAAATAGCGGAAGGCGCGGCGCGACAGGTCTTCCAGAAAAGCTTCGTCCTGTGCCGATAATCTGCCGGAAGCGATAGGATGCTTAACCTGCGCAGTGGCGCTGACAACCATCAGCGTGATGACTAACAAGCAGACAATCGGGCGGCCTGCAAAGCTGATGGCGCGCTTCAATGCTATTGTGAGTTGAGTGATGAGAATCGAATGGCCGTTCATTCGCCGATGATCTTGACCAGCACGCGCTTGCGCCGCCCGCCGTCGAATTCGCCGTAAAAAATCTGCTCCCACGGGCCGAAGTCGAGCCGGCCTTCAGTGATGGCGATGACGACTTCGCGGCCCATCACCTGCCGCTTGAGGTGCGCATCGCCGTTGTCTTCGCCAGTCAGATTGTGCCGATAACGGCTCAGCGGCTCGTGCGGCGCCAGTTCTTCGAGCCAGCGGTCGTAATCTTCATGCAGCCCCGATTCATCATCGTTGATGAAGACCGAGGCGGTGATGTGCATGGCGTTGACCAGCGCCAATCCTTCTTTGATGCCGCTGTCGCGCAGGCACTGTTCGACCTGCGGCGTCAGATTGATGAAGGCGCGTCGCGTCGGCACGTTGAACCAGAGTTCTTTGCGATAGCTCTTCATATCAGCCATTATCGTCAAACATCAGCGGCGAATCCACACGAAGCGTTACTCGATGACCTCAAAGCTCGATTCGAGCCCGCTCTCTGAATCCGCGCCGACCCAGACTTTGAATGCGCCCGGCTCGACAACGAATTTCATGTCGCGATTATAAAACCCGAGATGCGCCGGCGTCAGCGTGAACTCGACGCGGCGGCGCTCGCCCGGTTTCAGAGTGATGCGCTCGAACCCTTTCAACTCTTTCACAGGCCGCGTGCGGCTTCCGGCCATGTCGCGAATATAAAGCTGCGCGACTTCGTCACCGACGCGCTTGCCGATGTTTTCGACTTCGACGCTCACCTTCAGGCTGCCATCGGGTCGGATGCGCGGCGCGCTCAGTTGCAGGTTCGCGAAGCGAAACTGCGTATAGCTTAAGCCATAACCGAACGGATAGAGCGGCGTCCACGGCACATCGATGTACTTCGACGTGTAAGGATTGTTCGCATCGGGCGGGCGGCCCGTGCTCATATGGTTGTAGTAAAGTGGCACCTGTCCGACAGCGCGCGGGAAGGTTACGGGCAGCTTGCCGCCGGGATTAACGTCGCCGAACAAGACATCAGCAATCGCATGGCCGGCCTGCGAGCCGGCGAACCATGTTTCAACAATCGCCGGCACGTTGTCGGCCAGCCAGTTGATCGACATCGGACGGCCATTCATCAGCACGACGACGACAGGCTTGCCCGTCGCTTGAATCGCTCGGGCCAGATCGAGCTGGCGGCCCGGCAGATCAAGTGACGAGCGTGAGCGCGCTTCGCCGCTCATGTCGGCGCTTTCGCCGATGGCCAGAACCACCGCATCGGATTCGTTGGCAACGCGCACGGCCTCGCTGATGCCGTCGGCGTTGGCGCTGGTAAAGTCGCAGCCTCTGGCGTAAACGACTTTGGTTTGCGGCGTGACTTTGGCGCGAATGCCTTCGATCAAGGTCACGGCGTCTTCGGCGCGACCGTCGCCCGACCACGAGCCGATCATATCGCGCTGGCTGTCGGCGAGCGGGCCGATGACGGCAATCTGCCGCGCTGCTTTGTTGAGCGGCAAGACCTCGCGCTCATTCTTCAACAGCACCATTGAGCGCGCGGCGATCTGGCGCGCCGCCGCGCGGTTCTCGGCGCTGAAGATCACCGACGCCTCGCGCCCTTCGTCGGCATAAGGATGCTCGAAGAGGCCGAGCCGGAACTTGACCCGCAGGATGCGCCGCACCGCTTCGTCTATCGTCCGCATCGAGACTTTGCCTTCTTTAAGCAGCGTGGCGACGTGTTTGTTGTAGAGGCGGCTGACCATCTCCATATCAACGCCGGCGTTCAATGCCTGGTGCGCGGCGTCGGCTTCGGTGGCGGCGATGCCGTGATTCATCAACTCGCGCACGGACTCGTAATCGCTGACGACGAAGCCATCGAACTTCCACTCGTCGCGCAGAACGCGGGTGAGCGTGAACGGGTTGGCCGAGGTCGGCACGCCGTTCAGATCGTTGAAGGCGCTCATGAAGGTGCCGACGCCTGCATCAACCGCGGCCTTGAACGGCGGGAAGTAGACTTCGCGCAACGTCCATTCCGAAACGTCGGTGGTATTGTAATCGCGGCCACTTTCCGCCGCGCCATAGGCGACCCAGTGCTTGGCGCAGGCGACGATCTTCGCCGGATTGCTGTAATCCTTTCCTTGAAAGCCGAGCACGCGGGCGCGCGCCATCACCGCGCCGAGGTAAGGGTCTTCGCCTGAGCCTTCGCTGATGCGGCCCCAGCGCGCATCGCGGGCGACATCAACCATCGGCGCGAATGTCCAACGCACGCCCGCCGCTGCCGATTCTGCCGCCGCCACCGACGCGCCGCGCTCGACGGCTGCCGGGTCCCAGCTCGCGACTTCGCCGAGCGAAATGGGAAAGATAGTGCGATAGCCGTGAATCACGTCGAAGCCGAAGAGCAGCGGAATCTTCAGCCGCGATTGCTCGACTGCAATGCGCTGCAATTCGTTGACGCGCTTTGCGCCACGCACATTGAGCGTCGAGCCGAGCCGTCCCTGGCGCACCATCTCCAGATGTTCGGGGCGATACTTGCCGTCGGCCTCGCCGTCGAGGATTTGCAACTGGCCGAGCTTCTCTTCGAGCGTCATCTGTGCCAACAGCTTGTTGATGCGCTCTTCGATGTGGTCGGGCGGCGCGGCCAGCGAAGGCAGGGAAGGGATGATCGAGACAATCAATAGCAGAGCCGCTGCCAGGCTCTTCGATTTCGCAAACTTCATTGGCGACTCCTCCGAAGAATTGCAGAAGATAAGACGTTAAGCGAATCGTCCACGCGATATGAAAGCCTGTCGGGCTTTCTCGGCAAACCACCCACCGCTTATACTAAGCGAAGCAACTGAGGCAATGGCGGATGAAGAGACTCGATTCACCAACGCATCAACCCGCAAGGCGCGGCCATACGCTGTACTCTATCGTGCGCTTTGCTGGGCTCGGCGTTTGTGTCGTCTTCATCTCAATCCATGCTGCCGCGATGCAACATCAGCCGGCGACTGCGCCGCAAGCTGAAACGGCGGCGCTGCTGCGCCAGGCGGTCGGGCTATTGCAAGCAGGCCGCCTCGACGAAGCCGAGCCGCTGGTGCGCCGCGCGCTCAGCGCCGCGCCGCAAAATCCCGACGCCCATAACCTGCTCGGCACCATTCTCGATCAGCGCGGACGCCCGGCAGAAGCTGAGCGCGAATACCGCGAAGCCCTGCGGCTCAATCCTCACTCGATCACCGCGCAAGCCAATCTCGGCGTTCTCTACGCCCGCAGCCGTCGCAACGAGCAAGCCATTCAAGCCTTTGAAAGCGTGTTGCGCGCCGCGCCCGATCACCCGCAGGCGACGGCGAATCTGGGTGTGCTCTATGCGGCGCGCGGCGACAACCAGCGCGCCTTGCCGCTGCTCGAACGCGCCAACGCGCAACGGCCTGCCCAGTACGAAATCGTCATTAACCTCGGCGTCGTTGATTACCGCTTGCAGCGCCTCGATGAAGCCGCGAACGTGTTGCAGTCAGCCGCTTTGCTTGCGCCTAATGCCGCCGAGCCGCTTTACTATCTTGGGCTGACGGCGGCGGCGCGCGGCAAGACCGATGCGGCCATTGCGCTCTGGCAGCAGGCGCTAGAGAAGCGCGCTGACTTTGCCGACGCCAGCTTCATGATTGGCGAAGCCTTGCGACAGACACGCGGCGCGGCGGCGGCAAAAGCCTACTATGAACGCGCGCTCAACGCGGACGCGACAAAGTTCGCCTACTACGCGCGATTGGGCGGCGTTGACTTGCTACTCGATCAAGGCGAAGCGGCGCTCGACATCTTCGAGCGCGCCGCCCGGCGCTTTCCCGACATCGCCGAAGCGCATTACTTTCTTGGCGTCGCGGCGCGTCGCCAGGGCCTGTTTGATAAAGCCGAAGCGGCGCTGCGCCGGTCGCTGGCGCTCAAACCGGATAATGCCGACGCGCTGGCGCAACTCGGCTACATCGTCGGCCAGCAGGATCGTCTGAGTGAAGCCGAGCCGTTGCTGCGCCGTGCCATCGCGCTCGGCAGCCGTCACATCTACGCGCACTATAATCTCGGTCGCTATCTTGTGAAGCTGCGCCGCTATGCCGAAGCCGAACAGGTGCTCGAACGCGCCGCGACGATCAGCCGTGACTGTCCCGAAATTCACTATCAACTCTTTCTCATCTACGCGCGGCTCAAGCGCCAGGACGACGCCGCACGCGAGCAAGCCATTTTCAAAGAGCTGCAAGCCGAAGGCTTGACCCGTCAAAAAGATCAAACGTGCGAGCCGGACAATCGCAACTTGCCATCAGCTTTTGAAGGCAAACCCGCCACCGGCCCTCAATAAACGCATCTGCGCACCGCCGATTTGTAGTATTGCTGACTGAGAAAAATGGGCGTGAACGAATGGGCCGCAAGCCCGTCCGTTCACGCCCCGTGAGGTTACCATCTAGAAGCTGAAGCGCGCTTGTAACTCGATGACGCGACCCGCCAGCGCCGAGGTGGCGCGACCGAAGTTCACATTGTTGATATCGGTGCTGGGACTGAAGAACCCGAACGGCGAGAGGTTCAGGATGTTGAAAGCGTTGAAGAAATTCGCCCGCAGCTCGAGCGCCGCGTTCTCGCCGAGCGCGTGGAAGCTCGGCAAGCCCGTGCGCTTGACCAGACTCAGGTCAATGTTGCGGTAGCGCGGCCCGCGAAAGACGTTGCGGCCTATCCCTGGCGGGCGGTTGCCGGGGTCTGTCGTGTCAAAGTAGATCTTGCCGCCGCCGGGGAAGTTGCCATTCAGGTCCATAAAGGTCTGATTGTTTGTGCGGTCCAACGCGCCACCGAAATACTGTGCAGGGCGCGACGGGCAGAGCGCCGGGCCGCCCGGCGTGCTGACGCAATTGCCGATCAGCGGTGTCCACGGGAACCCCGTGTGCGCCGTCAGGATGCCATTGATCTGCCAGCCGCCGAGCACCTTGCCGACCCAGTCTTTGCGTGTGCGGAAGATCGGCAAGTCCCAAAGCCCTGTCATCACGAAATGATGTCGTACATCGTAATCCGATGGGCCGCGCTCCTGGCGCAGGTCTTGCGGATATGTCTGATTGGTTACAAATCCCGGCCCTTCGTACGACAGCGTGTCAATGCTCTTGCTCCAGCGATACATCGCATCAATCTGGAAGCCCTGCGCGAACTGCTTGGTGACGCGCAGATTCATGCCGTTGTAATTGGCGTTGACATCCGGCGTCGGGAAGTAGACCGCGAAGAAGGCCGGGTTGTTCGGGTAGAGATAGTTCTGATTGACCAGCCGCAACAGCTTGTGCGATGAGCTGCCCTGATAACCGATGCTGCTCGTCATATGCCACGGCAGATCGTACTGCACCTCTAGCGAGTAGGTGTAGACATACGGGTTCGGCACTTCGGGCGGCGCGCCGTAGATTTCGACCGCGCCGCCGGCGGCGCTGCCGGTGTTCGGATCAATGCCCTTCGCCAGCGCCGGGTTGACCGGGTAGCTGAAGGGCGAGTTGGTGGCGCCGAGCGCGTAGAGAATCTGCCCGTTGGCGAAAGGCGGCGCCCATTCTTCGCCGCCCGCCGCGCCCGCGCCGCCGCAGCAGATGTTGTAGCGCGCAAAGAACGGTGGGTTGCCGCGCGAGTTCAAGAACGGCGCGGACGGATGGCGGTTAAAGCTGACGCCGAAGCCGCCGCGCCAGACCATCTTGTTATCAAAGCGCGCCGGCGACCATGCGAAGCCGAGGCGCGGCGCAAAGTTGTTGCGGTCGGGCTTCCATAGCTCGTCAACCACGACGACCTTGGCATCGGCCAGTCCGTTGGGGCCGAATTGCAGGTTGCTCAGCGAGCCGTTCTTCTCGCGCAGCGGCGTGAAGTATTCGTAGCGCAGGCCGAGGTTGAAGGTGACGTTGGGCCGGAACTTGAAGTCGTCCTGAAAAAAGCCCGCGTAATCTTTGGTGCGAAAGTAGCGTTGCGCGTCGGCAGGCAGTCCCGTGCTCGGGTCGGCGTTGATGCCTTCAAAGATCGGCGTATCGTTCGCCAGATTCCACAGGCCGGAGAAGGAATAGATCGGACGCGCGCCGCCCGCCAGGTTGTTGTTGCTCTGCTCCCAGCGAATGTCGAGGCCATACTTCATCGCGTGGCGACCGACGATGTTGCTGAGATTGTCGCGGAAGTTGAAAGTGTTTTCGGCGAAGACGCCCGGCGTCGCTTCGCCGCGCGGTGCGCCAAAGCGTATGCGGTCGAACGGCAAGCCTTCGACTTCGATGCGCGGGATGCCGAAGTTGGCATTCGGGTTATCCCGAATCTCGTCATAGCCGAAGCGCGCAAAGTTGAAGCGCGCCTCATTGAGCATGGTCGGACTCAGCGTGTGAATCCAGGTCATCGTGATGGCCGGATTGGTGCGGTTGGAATTGATGTCACCAATAGGCCGGCTGCGGCCCGCCGGGTCGCTGGTCAAGCCCTTGAAGTGCGTGATGTAGGTGCTGAAGGCGAATGTATCGCTGGCACCGAGATTATAGTCCAAGCGGGCGTTGTACTGATCGCCATGCACCTGGCCCGGCGCCGCGAGCAGCGCGAAGAGAATGTCGGGAATATTGTCGAGGCCGCCGCCCGTCGGCATGCTGAACGGCACATAGTGGCCGACCGTGCCGAACGGCGAGCCGATGTCGAGGCCGCCGGGAAGCACGCGACAGGCGCGGTCAGGCACCGCCGTGCAATCGCGTGGGATGATCGCTACGATGCGCGGCTCTAGCCCCGGCGTCTTGAAGACCTGCGCGGTGATGCTGTTCGGGCTGCGGCTGATGACTAGCTGGCGGTACTCCGGCGTTTCGATGAAGCTCTGGAAGTAATTCGTCGTGTTGTTGCGCAACCCTTCGTAGCTGAAAAAGAAGAAGAGCTTGTCCTTGATGATTGGGCCGCCAACGCTGCCGCCGAACTGGCGGAAGAGGTCGTTGACGCGCACGCGCGGCGCGTTGTCGGGACCGTTCCAGCGATTAAAGGCGTTCAGCTTCGGCGAGTCGTACTTGAAGAAAGCGCTGCCGTGCAGCTCGTTGGTGCCGTTCTGCGAAACGACTTTGACCTGCGCGCCGCTGTTGCGCCCTTCTTCGGCAGAGTAGGTGCTCGAAGAGACCTGAATCTCTTTGACCGATTCCTGATTCGGGGTGATGACCGCCGCGCCGCCCCAGGTCTGGCTGTTGACGCTGACGCCATCGATCATGAAATTGTTGGCCGACAGGCGCTGGCCGTTGGCCGAGATCGGCACCTGATTTTCGGTCTGAAAGATCGAGTTGTTCGAGCCGCCCGGCCCGGTCGTGTTCGGCAAGCCGACCGAGCCACCGGTGCCGCCGCGCGCGCCGTCGCCAAAGACGCCCGGCGTCAGGCGGATGAGCTCGTACGGGTCACGCCCGACCTGCGGAATGCGCAGAATCTCCTGGCGCGTGATGCCGCGTGTCACGTCGGCGTTCTCTGTTTGCAAAGGCGCGACTTCGGCCTCCGCCGTTACGGTGACCGACTCGGTGACCTGACCGGCTTCGAGTTTGAGGTCCACGCCGCGAGGCTCTTCAGCGTTGACCGTGACGTTTTCGATGACCGCTTTCTTGAAACCGGCGATCTCTGCCGTCACCGTGTAGCGGCCCGGCGGCAGCCCTGTGACGCGATAGAAGCCGTCGTCGGTGGTTGTCGTGGTTTGCGCTTTGTTGGTTTCCAGGTTGGTGACAGTGACAGTGGCGCCGGAAACGACCGCGCCGGAATTGTCGGTCACTGTGCCTTGAATGCTGGCTTTGAATTGCGCACTCGCCGTCAGGCTGACTAACAAAAGCAGCAGGGTGCTTGCGGCGAGGCGTCGAAGAGAGCGGAATCTGCAACGCATGGCGAAATCCTCCGAAGGCAGAAATGGCAATTTGTCGCTGGCTTGGAAAGCAGCCTGCGACCTTAAGGAACCGCCCAGGCAATGCGGTTCGGGCCGACCTGTGCGCACGGCTCAAGGCCATTGATGGCAGGTGATTTCGGCGATCTGGGCACCGGTTTCAGTCACGGCGGTCGGCTTCGTCCGTCTGTACTTTCAATTTACTAAATCGATTTAGTAAAGCGCCACCAGCGTAGCATCCGCGCTTTTTGTCGTCAAGCAGATTCTGTGCGAAGGCCATCATGCCGGTGCGAAGTCGAAGAGAGAGAACGCTTGCTTTGCTTCTGCGGTTTGTGCGAAACTGCCGGCTATGCCGCGGAAGCAGCGCCGCCCCGACGCCGGCAAAATACATGCAACGCCCGATAATCGCCCGGTCAGCTTGAAAGAGCTGGCGGCACACCTTGACCTGTCACCGAGCACGCTGTCGCTGGTCTTGAACGAACGGCCTGCGGCCAGCGCGATCCCGCAAGCGACCAGAGATCGCATCTTTGCGGCGGCGCGCGGCTTGAATTATCGTCCACACTTCATGGCGCGCAGCCTGCGCATGCAGCGCAGCCACACGCTCGGCGTGTTGGTGCCGGAGATCAGCGGCGGTTACACCGCCGAAGTGATGAGCGGCATCGAAGAGCATCTGCTCAAGGCCGGCTACTTCACCATCATCGCCTGCCACCGCCACAAGCCAGAGCTACTGGACGGCTATCCGAAGCTCTTCGTTGACCGTTGCGTTGAAGGCATGATCGCTGTGGATACGCCGTGCCGCGCCGAGATGTCACTGCCTGTGGCGTCTGTGTCGGGTCACGACGATGTCAGGGGCGTAACTAACATCGTGCTGAATCATGCGACGGCGGCGCGGCTGGCCTTGCGCCACCTGTTTGATCTCGGCCACCAGCGCATCGCCGTCATCAAAGGCCAGACCTTCAGCAGCGACACGCAGGTGCGCTGGGATTCGATCCGCACCGCCGCCCGCGCGCTCGGCATCACGATTCCCGCGAGCCTGGTCGCACAGCTCGAAAGCGATTCGCCGTCGCCCGAAGTCGGCTACGTGGCGACGCAGAAGCTGCTGCGGTCGAGCGAGCCGTTCACGGCGATCTTCGCCTTTAACGACGTATCAGCCATTGGCGCCATTCATGCGTTGCAGGAGGCGGGCCGCCGCGTTCCCGAAGAGGTTTCGGTCGTCGGCTTTGACGATGTCGACAACGCGGCGTTTTATAATCCGGCGCTGACGACGATCCGCCAGCCGCTTCGAGAAATGGGCAAGCTCGCGGCAGAGACTTTGCTGGCGCGCATCGCACAGGGCGCGGGCGCGGCCTTCCCTGAGCTGGTCATGGTCGAGCCGGAGTTGATCGTTCGGCAGTCCACGGCGTGGGCACCGCACGTGATTGCTGTGCGTCCGCGCGCCCGTAAACGGCTCAGCGCCGGCATGTAATCAGCACGACATTTCGCCGCCTTCGTCTACCCAGATGCCACGCGCTCATCCAACTTTTCCAACTACTGTCAGCCGACAAGTTTCTCTGATTGCTTATATCGGCTTCGCGCTGACCGGCATCGTCACGACTATGCTCGGGCCGCTGCTGCCGGCGCTGAAAGTGCGCTG
>JBJMGU010000258.1:0-24429 GCA_045807765.1 Blastocatellia bacterium | reverse complement strand
TTTCTGCAAGCTGTTGCCGCTGGCCGTGCAGTTGACCATGCCGGTCCAGACGACATTCTGTGGCGTGCCGCCTCCGCCTCCTCCGCCGCCACCACCGCCGCTCCCGCTACCGGCGGTCGCGCTCGGCGTGGTGAAGAGCATATCGCCCGATGCCGCGAGGTTGCCCGCCGCATCACGTGATTTGACGCGGAAGTGATAAGCGGTGTTCGCCGCAAGCCCGCTCAAGCTCGCGCTGTGCGAAGTCGCCGGCGTCGCGTTGAGCGCCGTGCTGCTGCCATAGCTCGCCGATGTGCCGTACTCAACCTGCGTGTTGCTCACTTCATTGGTCGCCCAGTTGAGAGTCGCCCCCGTTGCCGTGACGTTGGCCCCGGCGATGGCGCTAACGACCGGCGCGCTGGTGTCGCTGCCGCCGCCTGAAGCCGGCGGAATCTTGACGATGAAGACATCGCGGCGCGTCGTTGAGCCCCAGTTGCTCGTAAAGATGGCGAACTGGCCGTCGCGGCTGAGGTCGGCGCGCGGCGTGTCCCAGTAGTCGCGATAAACCGAATGATGATGCGCGACACGGCGGACGCGCTGGGTGCCGTCGGTCGAAACCAGATAGAGCTCGTTCTTAAACACGCCGCTGTTCGGCAGCGAGTTGGCGACGAACATGCTGACCAGCAGCCAGCCTTCGTTATCGCCGAGGAAGGAGATGTGATTGCTCTGGCTCCAGTCATTGCCCCAGCTCAAGACGGTCGTGAGCTGATGCGGGTTGGCGAGCGGACGGATGTTGAGCGAGTTGTTCCAGTGGTCGGAGCCAACGACGGTGCCCTGGCCGCAGTCTTTGTGGCCCGGCGAGAAGTCGGGCGCGCCGTCGGTCAGGTTGATGACCTGCTTGGTTTGCAGATTGACGACCTTGCCGTTGATGGCCGAGGCCGACGATTGATCGCCGGTCAGGACATAGAGGTACTGGCCGCTCTTATCCACCTGCACTTCATCAACGGCGGTGGTCTGCGCCGTGTAAAGGTTATTTTGCGCGCGCTGCCATCCCATGTAACCGATGACATTCCAGTTGGCATCCTTCAGCGTGAAGCCGAAGGCATTGTCGTCGAGCGACTTCGCCATCTGGAACAGGTTGGCGCCGGGCGCCTGGCCGGTGAAGTCTTTGACCAGGGTGTAGCTGTTCGAGGCGACGTTGTAGGCATAAAGCTTCATGCCCGAATGGCAGTAGATGACATCCGCGTCGGTGCCGCTCCAGTTGATATCGTCGTTCCACGGATAGCCACCGCCCGGCATCGGCACCGCGAACAGGTTGCGCTTATTCGTGATGCGGAAGTTGACCGGGTCGAAGTCATAGAGGGTCGGGTTGCCGTTGTTGGTAAAGACCACCAGCCGCGTGCTGTTGCGATTGAGGCTCGGCCAGTAAGAGTAGCTGTTGGTGTTCGAGCTGCCATCGCGCTCGTCGGTGACGCGCATGATGGTCGTGCCAAACACCGGGTCAACCAATGTGCCGCCTGCCGCGGGCAGCGCCGGCGGCGCGGGCTCGGCATAGACATTCTTATCGGTCTTGAGCGGGTCGCTGCCGGTGCTGCCACTGCCGCTGCTGCCGCTCACGTTCGAGCCGGTCATGAAAGTTTGATCGCCCGAGGTGACGAGGTTGCCCGCCGCATCACGCGATTTGACGCGGAAGTGATAGACCGCGCCCGCCGCCAGACTCGTGAGGCTGGCGCTGTGCGAGGTCACCTGCGCCGAGTTGAGCACCGTGCTGCTGGCATAACTCGCCGACGCGCCGTAGTCAACCTGCGTGTCGGCAGCTTTGTCGGTTGTCCAGGTGACGGTCGCGCCGCTCGTCGTCAGGCCGCCGGTTGATATAACAGAGATGATCGGCGCGGTTGTGGTGCCACCGCCGCCGCCTGAAGCCGCCGTCGTAAACGTGTAATCGCCGGAGGTGGCGAGATTGCCCGACGCATCATGTGATTTGACGCGGAAGTGATAAGGGGTGTTTGCCGCAAGCCCGCTCAAGCTGGCGCTGTGCGAAGTCGCCCGTGTCGAGTTGAGCGCCGTGCTGCTGCCGTACGCCGTCGTCGTGCCATAGTCCACCTGTGTGTCGCTGGCTTCGTCGGTCGTCCAGGTCACGGTCGCAGCGTTCGCGGTGATGCCTGAGCTGGAGACGGCGCTGATGGCCGGCGGCTTCGTGTCACCGACGGGCTTGACGGTGACGGTTGCGGTCGCCGTGATGGGCGGCACGGCGGACAGCGTCGCTGTGACCGTGTAGGTTCCGGCGGTCGCCGGGGCAGTGTAGAGCCCGCGGTCGCTGATCGTGCCGCCGTTGGCGGACCAGTTCATGGCCATGATCTGCGCGCTGGTGATGAGCGCCGCGAACTGCTGGCTCTGCCCGGCGTCGAGCACCGCACTGGTCGGGCTGAGGCTGACAACCGGGCTGAAGCCCGCGCCGGAAACCATCACGTTGTCTACAGACGACATGGTGTTGACCAGTGATGCGGTCACCAGCATTGGGTAGACGGGGCGCGACTGGCTGGTATAAATCAGCTCGCCGTTTTTGTAGTAATGAACGGCGTTCGATTCGATGGCGACGCGAAAGACATTCTTCGGTTTGTATTTGACCTTGGCTTTGACGCTACCGTTCTCGATCACCAGAGCCTTGCGAGCGCTGTTCAGCTTGATCGCGAAGTTGATGTCCTCGGCAGTGGTATGGATAGCGTTGCTGTTGCTCAGGCCGCAGGCACGCTCTTTGTCGTTATCAATGGCGGTGAACTCAACGTAGGCATCGCCATTGGCGACGCTCTGCAAAGAGGTAGCGCTGGCGTCGTCGGCGTCGTTCTGGCCGGCGGTCTTCTGCACGCTATTGCCGTGCGCCGTGCTGTTGACGAGGTTCGCCCATTCCAACGTTGAAGCGGCGGTCGGCGGCACCCCTGCGATGAAGACATCCTGACGCGCACCGCTGCCGCTGCTGAAGAGCGCAAAGCGCCCGTCGTGTGACAGCCGCTCGCGCGGCCAGGTGTTTGCCGCGTTATTAGCGGCGCTCAGCACGTCACGCGCGGCACTCTGCGCCGACGCACTCGCGGCGGCCTCAGGCTCAAGCTGCGCCGTGTCGTGCGCGGATTTTGTCGCAAAGCGCCAGACGCGCGACGTTGCGCCGTTGATGACCAGCGCTTCCGCTGATTCATTGAAACGAGCGTTTGTAAAATTCGCTACACTCGCCGCCGGGTCGCTCAGGTCATAGGTGTAGAGGTTGTCGCCGTTGCGATCCCAAACGATGACCAACTGCCATGCGCTCTGCCCAGCTTCACGCCATGCGAAAGCGAAGCGGTCGTCGGCAGACGGCGCCTTGCTCAAGCGCACTGCTTCGCCGCGCCCAAGCTGGGCGGAAAAATCCTTAATGATCTGACTGCGTCGGCTCACCGTGTCATAGGCGACAAGCCGCGCGGCGCCGTCCGCCGTGTCGAGGCTGAAGATCGTATTGGCGTCGGCGGCTGACCACGCGAGCGTGTCGGCGGCCAATCCCTGGCCGTCAAAGAGCGGCCCTTCTTTCAAGAGGTTCAGGGATGCCGCGTCGAAGCGGTAGAGCGTCGCCACGCCATCGAGGTTGACGATGAAGCGTGTTCCGTCCGCGTTAAAACTGGTTGTTGAAATCACGCTTGCGGTAAGCGCATCGTTCTCGTCGGTGACGCGCAGGACGCGGGTGTTGCGCAGGGCGTCTACATAGACGCTGCCGGCGCGCGGCAGAATGGCTGCGGAGTTGTCGTTGCGGCGCGCGGCGCCGAAGATGATGGTCTGCTGCGCGATCATCAACACGATGATTAAGCAGACGCTGAAAGACTTGGATCTCATACCCACCTCACTCTTCACTTGTGACCGGTTGCCGAATGAGGGCTGCAACACTGAAGTCGAGCTGTGTCTGTGGTCTATTGTGGGAGCCAGTCGTCTGAAGCGCGGCCAATCGTCTCGCAGGGACTCGAGCCGTGACCATCCGATGGACGGATAGAGCTATCGCTTCAGTGTCCGCGCAGAGCGTGCGTGAACCGACAGTGAAAGACCTGTTGAAGCCGCAAGCGGCTTCTTAAAAACACAGCCTGTCGTGAGAGTGAGTAAAGGTGGTGAATGCGGAGGAGTCGTTCGCTGTTTCATCTCATAACCTCATCTTTATCGCCTGTCTGTCGTGGCCTGGAGCCGCTTACCTATGCGGCCTCTCGTCGCCATGAGTGTTGCGATTTGGGATACTGCCCGACCAGAGTCGTGGCAAAACACCAGGGGACTTCCTGCGATGTGGAGTGAGATGAGCTTCAAGGAAGGAGCATCTCACTTCGGTAACCAGTCATCCTTCGAAACGATGAACGCGAAATGATGAATGATGAATTTGGAACCGCAGTTCATCATTCATCATTCATCGTTCATCATTTCAAAGGCCTTGGCTTTGCGACCCGGAATCACTTCCGGTGTGCCTTTATCGGTGAAACGACCGCGCCGGCTCAGGCCGAGCCGAACGCGGATTTTGACGGGATTCGTAACAGTTTGGGAAAGCCCTTGCCATCGCAGTCCCAAAGTCGAACTGTGATGGCCTGTACAAACTGTCTCGGCCCGCCAGATCAAAGATCGCTGAATTGGTCGCTTATCAACCTTCACGCGCTTTCGCGAATCTTACCGCGAATCCGATCAGGACGATATAGGCCAATCACGGCGCTGGGTGAGCAAGCAGCGTTCCATCAAAATGGGGACTCGGCATATATAAGGATGGCGCGGACGCGCGGCGGCTATGGCCTCTGAATTTTTTTCATAGCGACCGGTGGCAACGATGTAAATTCTTCCGACTCGGCGGTAGCGTCATTCAGGAATCCAGCGCGCATTGGTCATTTCAACCGAGCGAGAACTATCTGCACGGCTAGCGGCGCACAGACGCCGAGAAGGGATTGAGGAGGAGATGAAATCAGCGCTCGCCATCGCAACGCCAGACAATGCCGCGACGCGGCCCGCGTCAAGCGACGAGGCGCGCGATATGATTCAGCCGGCTCTGGCAACAGATAAGTTCTCGGTCGTCAGCCTCACCAATTTCGCTAAGCTCGACGGCATCATAGAAAAGTGGCAAAGCTTGGCGGAGCAGTCGGTCGAGCGCAATCCGTTTTTTGAGCCTGAAATGTTACGGCCCGCGCTCACACGTTTCGGCGCCGGCGCTGACCTACGAATCGTGCTGATCTACGGCCCCAATCACGCACGGCTCACAGAGCCGCTGTTGTGCGGCGTCTTTCCGCTGGTGCGCCACCGGCATAAAGTGATGCCTTGCCGCGCCCTCAGTCTGTGGCTGTACGAAGGTTGCGAGCTGGGGACGCCGCTCGTCCGCGCCGCACACGCCGAGACCACGATGGAAGCATTTTTCGCGTGGCTCGCCGCCGCCGATCACGGCTGCGCTTTGATGGAATTCAATCGCGTCAGCGGCGAAGGCGCATTTCATCATCTGCTGGTTGACTACCTCGATCATAACGCTGTGCTGCACCAATCCGACGATTACTCTGACTCGAAAGATGGACAGGGTGATCGGCTGCTGCGCGACGTGACGGTCGGCACAGGCAGCCGGCGCGGCGACCTGACGGTTTCGCTGCTGCCCCTGCGCGGCTGGCTCCGTCGCTCCGGCAAGCGCGTCGCACAACCGCAACCCGGCAAGATGTTCGCGGTCGCCGTCGAAGACGCTGCACAGCTTGAACAGTATGCCGATGATTGGGAAGCGCTGGCCGAATCGGTCGGCGAGCCCAACCCGTTTTACGAACGTTGGATGTTCGAGCCCGCTCTTGCCGCCTTTGGCAAAGACCGGCGCTTGATCTTCGTCTTCATTTTCATTGCTGACACTGACTCGGCTTCATCTCGCCCACGGCTCTGCGGCTTCTTCCCGCTCGACCTCGGCAACCGTTACGACGGGCTGGGTAGGCCGCTGCCGCTGAAGACGATCAGCCTGTGGAAGCACAAGTACGGTTACCTCTGCACACCGCTGGTGCGTGAAGGCGGCGCGGTTGAAACGGTTGAAGCGTTTTTCGCGTGGCTCGACAGGTTCGCGCATGGCGCGGCGCTGATGGATTTTCGTTACCTTGCCGAAGGGCCGTTTCATCGGGCGCTGGTCGAATATCTGGCTCACACAGAGCGCCCGCGCTATCTGGCGCAATCCTTCACGCGGGCGTTGCTCAACAAACGCACGGATGCGACCGCTT
This sequence comes from Blastocatellia bacterium, assembly GCA_045807765.1. Classification (GTDB taxonomy): domain Bacteria; phylum Acidobacteriota; class Blastocatellia; order UBA7656; family UBA7656; genus DATENM01. The sequence goes on along the minus strand of JBJMGU010000258.1, from coordinate 18,235 downwards.
ACCTGCGCGAAGCGTTGTCGCGTGAGCATCGCAAAGACCTGCGACGCAAAGAGCGGCGGCTCGCCGAGAGCGGCGCGGTTGAGTACGCGACGATGGGGCCAAATGATGACCCGCGTGCCTGGATCGCTGAATACATGGCGGTCGAAGACCTTAGCTGGAAAGGCAAGCAGAGCTGCGCGCTCTCTAGCACACCGGGCGAGCGCGAGTTCTTTGAAGCCATCGCGCTTGCGGCCTTCGCGCGCGGTCGCCTGATGATGCTGTCATTGCGCTCCGCGGGCCGCGCTATCGCCTGCAAGTGCAACTTCATCGCCGGGCGCGGCTCTTATGCCTTCAAGATCGCCTACGACGAGCAGTTCGCCGCGGCGTCGCCGGGCATCCTGCTCGAAATGGAAAACATTCGCCGCTTGCACGCCAGCGACGCGATGGAGTGGATGGACTCGTGCGCCAATCCACAAAACGCCATGATTAATCGCCTGTGGCTCGACCGCCTGCCGGTGCAGAGCATCGCCGTCAGCACAGGGCGGCGTGGGCGGCTCGCGGTGGCGCTGATGCCGCTGTTGAAGTGGGCCAACCGCCAGGTCTTTCGCCGCAACCTGTCACGCCGCTCGCCGGCCCGCGACATTCAGATCATCGGGCGGTGAGCCGCTTAACCATAAGGCTTAATGAGCAGAGTGGAAGTGATGACCTCAAGCAGTAGCCTAGCAATGATTCAACCGAATGTTGGCGCAGGTTCGAGCCAGGCGGCGACCGAGCGACTGGAGATCAAGGCTGACGACTTTCGCGCCGGCTTCAACCGTCAGCCGTTTCTGATCGGTCATCATCTGGCCGGCCATCCGCTATTCGAGCTGCCGCGATTGCTAGAGCTGGCCTGCCGCCTGCCCGAAGCCTGCGTCGCTTACAACGCCGGCAGCGTTGCGGTCGCCGAAGGTCTGTACAAAGGCCCGCGCACCGGCCTGTCGGTCGAAGAAACAATCCGCCGCATCGAAGACTGCCAGTCGTGGATGGTCTTAAAGCACGTCGAGTTAGATGGCGAATACAACGCGCTGCTCGATCAATGCCTTGATGAAGTGCAAATGCACTCTGAGCCTTTAGCGCCCGGCATGCGCAAGCGCGAAGGTTTCATTTTCATCAGCTCGCCCGCCTCTGTGACGCCTTACCACCTTGACCCCGAATATAACTTTTTGTTGCAGATTCGCGGCGGCAAGTCTGTGCATATCTGGAGCCCCGAAGATCGCACGGTGCTGACCGATGAAGACCTCGAAGACTTCTACACGTCAGAGGCGCAGAACAATCTCAGGTTCAAGCCCGAGCACGAGCCGCGGGCTTTTGTGTTCGAGCTGACGCCGGGACGCGGCCTGCATTTTCCGGTGACCGCGCCGCACTGGGTCGAAAACGGCAACGGCGTGTCGGTGTCGTTCAGCATCACGTTTAGGACGCCGGCGAGCGAGCGCCGCGCCGTCGTTTATGGCGTCAACGCGGCGTTGCGTCGCCGCGGCTGGAAACCGAGGCCCGTAGGCCGCTCGGCAATGCTCGATGCGATGAAGTATCACGCTGGGCGTCTGGCGCGGCGATTCAAGCCCATCAACTAACCGCCAACCGAGCGTCCGCGAAGCAAGTCATTCTTGCCTGCCAAATGATCTCACCCTTCCCCTACAAACGAGATTGCCAGCTGAGAGCCGATCAAATGAATCTCCTCGCAGCAAGCTGCTCGCAATTGCCTTACCCTCCGCAGAGTAAAATGCTTGACAACCTCCACGGATAAGGATATAAGCGTTCCTGAAAGATAGTAAGATAACTAGCCACTCAAACGTGGCATTAACCTTTCTAGCCAACCTAAGGAGACAACTATGAGTAGTAAATCCCCTTCCAAAAGCCAATCCTCCCGCAAAAGCCAAGAACCCCGGTACATAGGCGTCTCGATCCAGCAGTTTCTCGATGGTGCTGACCAGGACGCCAAGGCCGGAAAGTACGATGACGGCACGTCCATCAAGCCCGAAGTCCGCAAAGCCCTGACGCAGATCGGTAATTCTTTCGGCGAAACGCGCCTGCGGATTAGTCACTACGTATTTTGCTTCTCACGGGGCTGCTTCATCAGAGTTAGCTTCTGAAGCTTGTCCGCATGAATGCAGACGAGCTGCTGAAATAGTTTCCTCAATGTGGACATTCGCTCCCCGCGAGGCAAATCCGCCTCGCCCCGGGGTGCGTGTGTCTTTACTTGCCTGAAGCGGAAACCAGGTGCCGCGCATGGATTCACATCCCGGCTTTCGCGAAGAAGATACCGCGGGACTGAGTACACACACACTGGCCCGGCTACAAGCGCGCTCCCGTGACGTAATGGAGAAAGCCGGTCTCTGGGTGGCGCGTTGCACGCAGGAAAGGCTTGCGGAGATGGGCGTGCAGGCGCAGTGCCTGTCGCTGTTCGGACTCTCATGTGCGTTACGCGCTTCGGCAGCAAGCGATCAGCCATCGGAGATGCTGAAGACGGCGGACCGGGTAGTTGAGAAACTGCTGGACGATTGGGATCAGCCGGCGGACGGCCTCCAGGCAAAGTTTCAATCCGGGATCTTTGTGACGGCGATGATGGCGGCGGCGGCATTGGTTTCCGACAGCCCGACGGCGCGCACTTACCGGAAGCGATGTCGAAGCGAGTGGGCGTCTATTGAACAGAGCGCGGAGTTGAGGGCAAGAGCGACCCCCCTGTGGACCGGTCGCCATCTTGATCTGGTCATTAGCGGCGCGCCTCAGCCCTTGCACAAGCTCGTGCCATGGCCTACAGAGATTTCAGGGCAGCCCATGCCCTACACCATCAGCAGCGACGGGATTCACCAAATCGTGAAAGAAATCGCCGCTCTCTCAGCCTTCGGGCAGACCCCCCTGCCCCTGAGCCAGACGGCAAAAGACTACCTGAAAGACTTCATTCCCTTCTGGACATTCTTCTACATCAAGGAGAACGATCTGGATATGGTGGCGCCGCTCGTCCGCGCGCTCAACTACCTTGGCCTCACCACCGTTCCGGAATACCTGGACGGCCTCAACTTCATACTCCAGCAGAGTAAGGATGATGGGCGATTCGGCATGCAGGAGATGGCCATACACCTTCAGTCGCTCACGGTCGGCGGCTCGGTCGATAAAAGGCTGGAGATTTATTTGCCTCTGACGGTTGCTAGCCTGTGGGCCTTGCTGGACTGCCTTTATCCCGCCAGGGCGCCCTTCAAGCTGGGGGTCTGCACGCAGGTAGTCTGACTGAGAAGCGTTAGAGGAACACGGAGATGAGGGTAAAGACAATCAAGCGGAGGGGAAACTTCCCGGCTGAGGCTCTTCGCAGCGCGGGCCTGGAAGCCGAGGAGAAGGCGCTGGCCTGGGTGGTTCGGCACCGTGACGATTTCAACCCTCTCATCCATAGCAACGTGCAAAGGCTGAAGCTGGCAGTCAAAGCCGCCGCCGAACTCTCCCTCGTGTGCAGCCTGGCCTGCACCAGCCGCCGCTCCGACGTGCCGCGCCAGGTTTACAGCGAGCTTGCCGCTTATATCTGGGACGAGGTGTTCAAGAACGAAGCCATGCAGGAATTCCTCCTGAGCAATCCGTCAGGTCTGCCCTCTTACAGCTTGTATGTCTCTCTCAGCCAGTGTGGCTACGAAGATGCGCCCTTCCGCAAGAAGCTGGAAGCTTTGCTGGAAGATGGTTACCTCAGGGCCGTGGAGTGCGTGCCCTCCATGCAGATGGACCTTGCTTATAACTTGACGCTGATGGGACGGTTGCCCGATGACCTGTCGATTTCCGAGTTGTATAAGCAGTCGTTTCTGGCCAGGCACCCGAGCTTGTACCCGTTGACCATTGCCGATGCCTATACAGTCACGCATACCCTCTTTTTCGTGACCGAATTTGGCCGCGCCAGAGCCTCTTGTTTTTCCGCTGCTGACGAGACTTACTTCCGTGTGGCGCTGCCGCGCTTGTTGGCCTATTACCTGCGACGCGGGAACTGGGATCTATCCGCCGAGTTTCTGTTGGCTCTCCGTGTGCTGGGTTTGGAGGGTCTGCCTGTCTATCAGCATGGCTGGATGTTACTGTTTATCGCGCAGAATCCAGATGGCTCTTTCAGCGGCCCGGTCACAGAGGAGATGGAAGGTTTCGGCGAGACGGCTAGAAGGAGCGCGACTGAAGCTGATGCGGATGACGGTGATCAAGCCTGGGTATCCTTCCGCAATGATTATCATACGACCCTTGCCGTCTTGCTGGCGATGGAAGCCGCGCTTTAAGACCATCCATACAGGAGCATCACTTCTGAATCACGACCGACGGGGGCGGTGAGGCCAAATGATGCGTTGACAGCCACTAGCGGCGTTGGTAAGCTAAAAAGCTTGGAAGCGACTCGATTTTTTATCGAGTCATGTCTGTAGGCCAAATAGATTAAAACCCGCTATGAATTTTCGGAGGTATTGAGTGGCAAGAGTACAGGTTCACGATAACGAGAGTATTGAAAGCGCCATCCGTCGCTTCAAGCGCGCCGTCGCCCGCGAAGGCATTATCACCGACACCAAAAAGCACGCCTTTTATCTGAAACCGGGTGAGCGCCGCCGCCTGAAATCGCAGGTCGCGCGCCGCCGCGCCCGCAAGAGCCTGCGCAAGCGCACCACCAACGACGAGTAAAACAGTTCTCAGTTGCCAGTTCTCAGTTAGGAACGCTGTTATCGTTACCTGCTGAGAACTGGCAACTGCTTTACTGATCCGGCGCGGCGCGCAAGCGGCGCAGCGCCTCTTGCATCTGGCTTCGGGTTTCTTCTTCACGCTCACCGGTCACCGCGTCATTGAGCGCACTCAAAGCGCGCTTGTCGCCGATGTCTGCAAGCGCCAGTGCCGCTGCCAGCTTCACCGTTCGCGACTCATCCTTAAGCAGCAGAATCAGCGACTCAACTGCTCGCCGGTCGTGCAGGTCACCGAGCGCCGCTGCCGCCGTCGCGCGCACATCGGGCGCCGGCTCCCTGACTAAAAGCAATAGCGCCGGCACGGCACGCTCATCCCTCAACGCGCCCAACCCCATCACGGCTGCGGCGCAGACGCTCGTGTTCGAATCTTTCAAGGCCAGCATCAACGGCTCGACGGCGCGCTTGTCGCCCAACTGGCCCAGCACGCGGGCCGCGGCGCTGCGCACAAAAGCCACCTCGTCTTTCAACATGGCCATCAGCGGCTCGACAGCGCGTTTGTCGGGCAAGCCGCCGAGCGCGTTGGCCGCCGCGGCGCGCACACCGGCATCCGTGTCTTTGAGCATAGCGATCAGCGGCTCGACGGCGCGCGCATCTTCCAGCTCGGCCAGCTTGTCTACGGCGTCGTGGCGGTCGGCTGCCGCCGTACTCTTCAATCGCTGCACCTGCTTCGCGAAGTCATCAGGCTTCTGCGCCGCCGAAGCGGAACCTTGAAGCGCGCCACACCAGCCCGCCACCGGCAGCGCCAGGCCCAGCCCACAGACCGCAATCATGATCTTTAGATTCATCGTCATTGATCCCTGGCTATTAATTTGATTATCGAGATGCCCAGATTGACGGCCAGTGCGATGATCGCGGCGACAAGTAGATAAACCGGCCCGCCAATAACAACCACCGTCCACTCTTCGATCTGCCATCGAAAAGTGAGCAAAAATACAAAGAGAAAAAGGGCCAGCGCCGCCGCCGCCGCCAGCAAAGCGACGAGCTTGCCGGCGCTGCCGAACTGCGAATAGGTCGCCCAGGCGCGAATCACCGGGGCATAAATCCAGGCTAACCAGGAATCGCTTGCCCGCTCACCGCCGGCAATCGCCCAGACTGCACCGAGAACGTATAGCAGGCTCGCGGCCAGGATGATTAAATTCAGAGCCAACCGCAAGCGGGCCAGCCGCGCCATCGGCATTGACGACGGCTAACTGCCGAACATACCGCCGAGCTTATCACCCAGACCGCCCGGCAGCTTGCCCAGTAACGATGACGCCTGCTCGGGATGCTCTTTGAAGAAGTTGAGCACCGTGTCTACAGACTGCTCGGCCTTCTGTTGATCCAAACCAACCTTCGACACCAGCAATGATACCAGTTGTTCTTTCATTATCTCCCCTTCAAAAAATTTCCGCCGCCTCAAGGCGCGGCGCATCGTTTCGGCTTATACAATCTCTCTGAGAAAGCTGCTGCCCGCCTGCAACTCCAGGCCGAAGTTTTCGGCGACCGTCTGCCCCACATCGGCAAGCGAGGCGCGTGTGCCGAGGTTGATGCCGGTGCGAGCGCGGCGGCCCCAGCCCAGCACCGGCACATATTCGCGGGTGTGGTCGGTCGAAACATCGCCCGGGTCGCAGCCATGATCCGCGGTAATCAAAAGCAAGTCGTCATCGCGCATCGCCTGTTGAATCTTCGGCAGTTGGGCGTCAAACGCTTCGAGAGCGCGGGCGTAGCCTTCGACATCGTTGCGATGGCCGTAGAGCATATCGAAGTCAACCAGATTGGTGAAGATCAAGCCGCGCGGCGTCGTCTGTAACGCTTTGAGCGTTTGCTCGACGCTGGCGTTGTTGTTGCCGGCTTTCAACTCTTCGGTCGTACCGCGATGGCAGAAGATCGAGCCGATCTTGCCGACTGCCGCAACCGCCAAATCCGCCGCTTTCAAGTAGTCGAGCAGGGTGTCTGCGGGCGGATCGATAGCGTAATCCTGGCGCGCTTCGGTGCGCCGAAAGTTGCCCGCTGTGCCGATAAACGGACGGGCGATGACGCGCCCAACTTCGTCTTCGCCGACGAGCAAGGCGCGGGCGATCTTGCACCACTCATAGAGCTGTTCGAGCGGCACCACCTCTTCGTGAGCGGCGATTTGAAAGACACTGTCGGCTGAAGTGTAAACAATCGGCTGGCCTGTGCGGACGTGCTCCTCACCCAGTTCCTTGATGATCTCGGTTCCCGACGCCGGCTTGTTGCCAATCATCGGGCGACCGATGGCGCGCTCGAACGCTTCGATGATGTGCGGCGGAAAGCCGTGCGGGTAAGTCGGGAAGGGCCGGGCGGTGATAAGGCCGCTCATCTCCCAGTGGCCGGTCGTCGTGTCCTTGCCGCGCGAAGCGGTGGCGGCGCGGCCATAGATGCCTGTGGGAGTAGCGACCGGCTCGATGGGTAAGCGACGGATGTTGCCGAGTCCCAGAGCTTGCAGATTCGGCACGCGCACCTCACGCGAAGCGAGCGTGTGGCCGAGCGTATCCGCCCCCAGGTCGCCATAATCCGCAGCGTCGGGCATCTCGCCGATGCCACAGCTATCCAGCACGATCAACAGCACGCGATTGAAAGGTTGCTCAAGCATCAACTCGCTCTCCTGCCTGCGATTCTATGCCGTCAGCCGATGCGACACAAGGGGCTAGGAACTAGGGACTAGGGGCTAGGGGCTAGGGTAGGAATGAGAAGCCAGCGGTAGTCCGTGAATTAATCAGGACATGGGATGACAAGCGTACCTTTCGCCACGGCCCCTAGCCCCTAGTCCCTGATCCCTAGCCCCTTCCTTTCTCGATTCTCGCTCGCACGAGCTGGGTCACTGCCGTGTACAGCTCATCGAGCGTGGCGCGGCGCTCTGCCGGCTGCTTGAAGCCGAGGGCCGCTAGCACTAGCTCATCAAGTCGGCGGCGGTCGGCGCGCTGTACTTCATCAAAGATCGAGCCAACAGGCCGTTGAGCCATCTCAGTTATCGCCGCTTCGAGACGGCGTTGCAGCCCCGTCGGAATCGTTCGCGGGTCGGGAATCAATAACTGTGCGGCGACGGCGACATCGATATCGGCGATGGCCTGCGCACCGGTCATCTGCCGGCAGGTCACTTCGGCGTAGTAGCGCGCCCAGGTCGAATTGAGCAGCGCCGCCAGCAACAGTTCCGAAACGCCGCGTCGCGGATAGACGCCATAAAGTTTCTTATCTTCAAAGACGCCGGCGCGATTCACCGCCACCAGCCAGCGCTCACCGATCTTCGAAGGCAGAATGAGCGGCGCGGCGCGCCGGCTTCGCGTCACCGCATACCAACGGTCGCGCGCCGCGCAGGTCGGACGCAGGTGATAGCCGGCGCGCTCGCCGCTGCGAATATAGGCGAGCGCCCGCGTGCCGCGCAGCTCATCTGTCGCCAATGCACAGTTGAAAAACAATCGCCGCGAGTTGACGCGCGTTAGCCAGATCGCCGGAATCTCTTTCAACGAAAAGATCACCGGCACAAGAAAGCGCGCTTCAACTTGATGACGAGCGCCCGCAGCATCTCGAACTTCAATGATCGAACGATCTGTAGTCTTCGCCACTTTCCGCGTTCGATGGTTGGTCGTAGCTGAGGGATCGCACACCGGCTTGAGATAAAAGAATTCATTCGCGCCGGTCGTCAGTCCGCGCTGTACGCGCGCGATGTCGTCTAAAGCCAGCAGCGCGCCTTTTGTCCTTTGTGCTTTCTGAGGATTTTGCAGATAGAAGAAATCGTTGGCGCCGGTCTTCACACCGAAACGGACTTGCGCCAGTTCCGCCAGGCGGAGCAGGCGTGCGCCGCCGCGTTCGAGGATGCGAAAGAAGACGTCATCGGCGCGCAGGTACTTGCCCCAGCCGTTTGCCGCGATACTTGTTCGCGAACCCGCATCAGCGTCCGTAAGCGCCGCCTGGCTAACTCTGCGGAGGCGATACGTGGCAGTCGTCGCCGCCACGTCGGCGCGCTCGATGGCATCGGCAAAGCCGATGGTTGCGGCAATGGCGTTCTGCCATTTGTTCAAGATCAAGGCCAGCGGCTGACTGAGCTGAACAAAGCGAACGGTGTTCGCGGCGCGCTGCTCGGCGTCCGGCTCGCGCTCAAGCACGGTGATGCTGGTGTTGACCGAGGCGTCAACGAAAAAGCTCTCCGCCGTTGATTCAATCACGGCGATGACGCGGAAGTTATCGAGCAAGAACCGGCGCAACGCCGCGCCATAACCGGCGTCGAGCCAACTGCTCGCCGTCAGAAAGACCAGCCTGCCTCCGACTCTCAAGAAACGAATCGCCCGCGCGAAAAAGTAGACGTAAATGTCCGAGCGCCCCGACCAGCGCGGCCAGCTCACATCGGGCGCCGCTTGTCGATCAGCAGACAGCCGGTGCTCGATACGCCGCTTGTCGGACGCGCCTATCACTTCCTGGCGAATGTAAGGCGGATTGCCGATGACGGCATCGAAGCGTTCCGGCAGCCGCAACCTGTCGTTGAATGGCACGCCCGGCTCAAGGTCGAAGAAATCGGCCCGCGCCACCTGCGCGCCGGTCGTTGCCGCAAGCGTCGCCGCCTCTGCCGAGCGATCAATGCCGAAGACTTCGCCGGCAAGCTCGTCGGGCGAAGCTTGCGGCGCAAGCTGTCGTTTCAGGTTGATGGCTTCCGCAAGCAAGCGCCCGTCGCCGCACGCCGGATCAAAGACCCGATCAGCCGCCGAGCGCACGGCAAACGCCGCCAGCAGCCGCGCCACCTCGACCGGCGTGTAGTGTTGTCCGTAGCGGTGCCGCTCGTCTCTTGCCTTCGCCATCGTTATCCATCTTGCTGCGCGCCGCGCCGGTATCTACAATCAATTGAAGGATGACCGCCGGCGGTCTTAAGAGTAGCAACTGAAAAGCTGATGATGAAAGACGCAATTCTAAACGAGCTAGAGAAACAGCCCTTCGTGCCCCACCCGAGGCTAAGGAACGGTCACGCGCAGACGCTTGCCGGCGCGCTCATCCGTCGCCGCTTCAAGCGAGTGATCGAGAATTGCGAAGAGCGCCTTTTTGACATCGCGCCGGGCGGCCAGGTGCTTGGCCACTGTTCGTGGCAGGCAGACCGCGCCACTCGTCCGACGCTCGTGCTGGCGCATGGCATGGAAGGCTCGACCGAATCCCGCTATATGCTCGGCACCGCGGAAAAGGCTTTGGAAGCCGGTTTCAACGTCATCCGCATGAACGTCCGCAACTGCGGCGGCACAGAGCACCTGACGCCGACGCTCTACCACGCAGGGCTGACCGAGGACCTCAAACAGATCATCAATGAACTGAGCGAGCGCGATGGCTTGAGCGAGATTTATCTTGCGGGCTTCTCGCTCGGCGGCAACATGGTGTTGAAGCTGGCGGGCGAATACGCCACGGCGGCGCCGACGGCACTGCGCGGCGTCATCGCCATATCGCCTTCGATAGACCTCGCCGGTTGCGCCGATGCCATCGAGATGCGCTCGAACCTGATCTATCATTTCAAATTCATCACCAGCCTGCGTAACCGCCTGCGCCGCAAAGCGCGACTCTTCCCCGACCGTTACGACGCCTCGCGGCTACGCGGCGTCTGGACGATTCGCCGCTTCGACGATTTGATTACCGCGCCGCACATGGGCTTTCAAAACGTCGCCAACTATTACGAGCGGGCCAGCGCCTTGCCCTTCGTTGAGCGCATCCGTGTGCCGACGCTGATTGTCAGCGCCAAGGATGACCCATTCATCCCCTTCGCGCCGTTCGAGAGCCGCGAAGTCACCGCCAACCCCAACGTCGCGTTGATCGCCCCGGCGCATGGCGGCCATGTCGGCTTTGTCTCTGCCAACGGCGAAGGCGAGGGCCGCTTCTGGGCCGAAGCCACCATCGTCAACTTTGCCCGGCTCATCAACGAAGGCCGCCAATCACGCTAAGCTCAACAACTCAAACCATCTTGGCCTAAGCGGTTGTGGGAAAGCGCATCCCACAAGCGAACAGGAAACAGTAGGCAGTAGGCAGTAGGCAGTAGGCAGTAAAGATCGCGTCTAGCCGGTTCCGACGACCTTGACTCATCAAACCGCACGCGTGGCAACTCCTCTAACCTTTAGAGTTAATTAGATCCGATGATGCCTGGCGCGCCCTGTCTCTGCCTGCCTACTGCCTACTGCCTACTGCCTACTGCGTCTTTGGCACGCCGCTTGGCTATGTCTAGCGGAGTTTTACGAGCAAATGATGATGAACGTAGCTACAAGTGAAGAAGCGCGGCGCTGGCGAGCGCTGATTGCCGACGACCAACCCGATGTGCTGGAAGCCCTGCGCCTGCTGCTGAAAGGCGAAGGCTTTCAAACCGACGCCGTGATGTCGCCGGCGGAAGTGATCGAAGCGTTGCAGGCGCATAATTACGATCTGCTGCTGATGGATTTGAATTATGCGCGCGACACGACCTCTGGGCAGGAAGGGTTAGACTTGCTGAACGCCGTGCGCGCGCTCGACGACACCCTGCCCATCGTCGTGATGACCGCGTGGGGCAGCATTGAGCTTACGGTCGAAGCCATGCGACGCGGCGTCCGCGATTTCGTCTTGAAGCCCTGGGAGAATGCGCGGCTCGTCAACACGCTGCGCGCTCAGGTCGAAGCCGGTCGCGCCCTGCGCCACAAAGAGCATCTGAAAACCGAGCGCCGTTTGATCGCCCAGATCGTTCTCGAAGCCACAGACCAGCGCACCATGCTAGAGATGATCGCCGGGCGCATTACCCATGCGCTCGAACGCGCCACGGCGATCTTCACGCGCGCGCCACGCGAGCATGGCTTTATGCGCGCCGCTGCTGCCGGAGGCGCTGAAGGACTGGCGCAACTCGCCGGCATGGCCAACCGCGAATGGCATTTTGACGGCAGTCACCCGCTCAACCTCGCGGGCGTTGCGTTCGACGAAGCGCTGGCAGCGTATTCTTCGACAGAGCCGCCGGCTTTGATCGTGCCCATCAAAGTCAATAATGAAATTGTCGGCTTGCTCGGCGTCGTCGGCAAGCACGCGAATGATGGCTTTGATGCCGACGACATGAAATTTCTCGACGCCGTGGCAGAGCAGATCGCTTCAGGCATCAGTAACTTTCACCTCAAGAGCCAGGAGCGCGAGCTGGCCGAAGCGCGCTTGATTCAAGAGCGGCTGTTGCCGAAAGCCATCCCGCAGATCGAAGGCTGCGAGATCGCTGCCGCCTGGCGACCGGCGCGCACCGTGTCGGGCGATTATTTCGACGTGCTGAAGTTTGACGAACACTGCGCAGCGATCTGCATCGCCGATGTCAGCGGCAAGGGAATGCCGGCGGCGCTGCTGATGTCGAATGTGCAGGCGGCGGTCAAAGCCTTTGCCACGAGCGGCCTTGCGCCCGCCTCCATCTGCGAGAAGCTGAATCGCGTCGTCGGCGGCAACATCGCCGACGACCGCTTTATCACCTTCTTTTATGGCTTGCTCGACACCGCGCGCAAGACGTTCACGTATGCCAACGCCGGTCACTGCCAGCCGATGCTGGTGCGCGCCTCGGGCGAGGTGTTGCGCCTCGACAAAGGCGGATTGATGCTTGGGCCGTTCCCCGGTGCGCCGTTTGAACAGGGCAAGTTTCAGTTACAGCCGGGCGACCGCTTGCTGCTTTTCACCGATGGCATCACGGAAGCCGACAACGGCTGCAACGAAGAGTTTGACGAAGCCCGGCTGACTGACATCCTGATTAACAACCGCGCGTTTGCCGCCGCCCGCTTAGAGGAAGTCGTGATGGAGAAGGTGATGGAATTCTGTAAGGGCGATTTTCATGACGACGCGACGTTGCTGGTTCTGAGCTTCGATTAAAACGGAAATGAAACCACAGATGAACACAGATAAACACAGATAAGGTTCTTTTCTGTTCTGTCGGTGTTCATCGGTGTTCATCTGTGGTTCCTTCAGGAATACTGTTATGCTGACCACCTGGCAAGACCTCAAGTACGCCGCACGCATGTGGCGCGCCCGCCTCGGTTTTGCGCTCGCGGCGATCCTGTCGCTGGCACTCGGCATTGGCGCAAGCACCATCATCTTTTCCATCGTTGACGGCGTGCTGCTGCGCCCGCTGCCCTACCCCGCGCCCGAACGCCTGGTGCAGCTCAAAGAGGTGAACGAGCGCGGCAGGCAGAGCAACGTCACCGAGCCGAATTTCAAAGACGTGCGCGCCGCCAATCACACGCTCGACGCGGTGGCCGCGTATGGCGGCGGCGTCATGACGGTCACCGGCGGCACCGAGCCTGTGCGTGCCGGCACCTATGCGGTCACCGAAGATTTCTTTAAGGCGCTCGGCGTGCAGCCGGTGGTCGGGCACGTCTTCACCGCCGAAGAGAGCAAGGCGGGCGGCGTCGCTGTCGTTAGCTATGGCTTCTGGCAACGGCTGCTCGGCGCGAAAAGCAATCTCGACGGCGAGCGGCTCAACCTTCTGGACGAGAGCTTCGCGGTCATCGGCGTGATGCCGCCGGGCTTCCAGTTCCCCGGCGACGCCGAGGTCTGGGTGCCGAGCGTCATCTTCCCGCCCAACACGTCGCGCACGGCTCACAACTGGCAAGTGATTGGCCGCCGGCGCGCCGACACTTCGCTCGAACAGGCGAGCGCCGACGTCAGCAGCATTGTCCGGCAGTTCAAAGCGCAGTACGGCAACGACGTTGACGCCGTAGACATGGCGCTCGTGCCGCTGCGTGATTATCTGGTCGGCAGCACACGGCCCGTCTTGCTGGTGATGCTGGCGGCGGTCGGCTTGCTGTTGCTAATTGCCTGCGCCAACGTCGCCAATATGCTGCTGGCACAGGCAACAGCGCGCTATAAAGAGTTCGCCATCCGGCGGGCGCTCGGCGCGAGCCGCTTTCGCCTGGCGCGGCAATTCATCACCGAAAGCGCGCTGCTGGCGATGGTGGCGGGCGGCGTCGGTGTGCTGCTCGCCTTCTGGGGGCTTGATGCGCTGTTGAGCTTGAATCAAGAAGCCCTGCCGCGCGCCGGCGAGATCGGCGTTAACGCCAGAGTCCTCGGCTTCACGCTCGTCCTGGCTTTTGTCGTCGCCATCATCGTCGGCCTCGTGCCGGTGCTGCGGTTTTCAGGCACGGACCTGCACACAAGCTTGAAAGAAGCGGGGCGCGGCTCGTCGGCACACGCCGCGACCAACCGTTTGCGCAACGGACTGGTTATCGCGCAAGTCGCCTTGACGCTCATCCTGCTGACCGGCGCGGGCTTGCTCGCGAAGAGCTTCATGCGCGTCTTGCAGATCGATCCGGGCTTTCGCCCCGACAGCACCGTGGCCATGGACATCTCGCTGCAATCGTCCGACCCGCAGCAGGTGGCGCAGTTCCATGAGCAGTTGCTTGAGCGCGTCAGCCGGATTCCCGGCGTCACGGCTGCCGGCGGCGTCAGCAACCTGCCGATGACCGGCGGCGGCCCCGATGGCCTGTTCCTAATCGTCAACAGCGCCGACCCCAGTGAAGCCGAGGCGAAAGACTTCAAGTATTACAAGGCACTGGCGCAGAACCCGCTGACCGGCAAAGGCAGCGCCGAGTACCGCGTGGCCAGCGCGAATTATTTCGCGGCGATGGGCATCCCGCTCGTCAGTGGGCGCACCTTCAACGCGGCGGACACAGCGAACACTGAGCACGTCGCCGTCATCAGCCAGTCGCTGGCCAGGCAGTACTTCGCCGACGAAGACCCCATCGGCAAGCGCATACAGTTCGGCAACATGGATGGCGACTTGCACACGCTGCACGTCGTCGGCGTCGTCGGCGACGTGCGCGATTATGGGCTTGCCAGTAACGTCAAACCGACGGTCTACGCCAACTACTTGCAGCGCCCGCGCAAGGCCGCCGACTTCACCGTCGTGACGCGCGGCGACGTAGCCCCGGCGGCGCTGATCGCCAGTCTGCGCGGCACAGTAGAGGAACTGAGCCATGACGTGCCGATGAAGTTCCGCACCGTCGCGCAAATCTTCTCTTCATCGTTGAACGACCGCCGCTTCAATCTGGTGATTCTCGGCGTCTTCGCTGTGGTCGCGCTGCTGCTGGCCGTGACCGGCATCTACGGCGTGATGAGCTATGCAGTCACGCAACGCACCCAAGAGATCGGCATTCGCATGGCGTTAGGCGCGACGGTCACAGACATTCTGAAGATGACCATCTGGCGCGGCTTCAAGCTGGTCGTAGCGGGCCTCGCCGTGGGCGTTGCCGGGGCGCTGGCGCTAACGCGTTTATTATCGAGCTTACTTTTCAACATCAGCGCAACCGACCCGCTGACGTTCGCCCTGGTTTCGCTGCTACTGGCCGCAGTAGCGCTCGCGGCCTGCTACCTGCCGGCGCGCCGCGCCACCCGCGTTGATCCGATGATCGCGCTGCGCTATGAGTAAGGGACTAGGGGCTAGGGACTAGGGACTAGGGTGAGGAGAAACCTGCGGTGACCATCATCGCAGCATAACTTCCGGCCCTAGCCCCTAGCCCCTAGTCCCTAGCCCCTCCTGGAGGAACTGATGCTCCAAGATGTTCGCTATGCCATTCGCGTGTTGTTGAAAAAGCCGGGGTTCACCTTTGTCGCCGTACTGACGCTGGCGCTTGGCATCGGCGCCAACGCCGCCATCTTTACGGCGGTTGATGCGGCGCTGCTGCGTCCCTTCCCTTACAAAGACCCGGCAGCGCTCGTTCACATCTGGGAGACCAGCCCGCAAAGCGAGTTCAGCGAGCACGAAGCCGCTTACCCGGATTATCTCGACTGGCGGGCGCAGTCAACCGCCTTTGAAGAGATGGCCGGTTATAACGCCGGCATGGCGCTCTTTTCCGGCCAGGGCCAGCCGGAGCGCATTCAATCGGCGCGCGTCACATCGAGCTTCTTTCCCATGCTCGGAGCGCAGGCCAGTCTCGGTCGCACCTTCCGCGATGGCGAAGACCTGCCGGGTACAGCACGCCTCGCCGTTCTCAGTCATGGCTTCTGGCAGCGGCGCTTTGGCGGCGACCCTAACATCATCGGCCAGCACATCACGCTTAACGCCGAGAGCTACGAGATCATCGGCGTGATGCCGCCGGGCTTTCACTTCGCCAAAGCCGGCAGCCCTGATGTCTGGCGACCGCTTCAGCCGCTGCCGTTTCAAGTGGCGCGGCGCAATCTTTTCTGGCTCAACGTCATCGGGCGGCTCAAGCCTGGCGTTACTCAGGAACAGGCGCAACAGGACCTGGCCGCCATCGTCACGAACATCGAGCGGCAGTACAGCAACTCGCACACCGGCGAAGGCATTCGCATCGCTTCATTGCGCGACGACATCGTCGGCAACCTTAAACCACTGTTGCTCGTGCTGCTCGGCGCGGTCGGTTTTGTTCTGCTGATCGCCTGTGCCAATGTCGCCAACCTGATGCTGGCGCGCGGCGCGGCGCGGCGCAAAGAGATGGCCATCCGGCTGGCGATGGGCGCAAGCCGCGCTCAGCTCGTTCGCCAGTTGCTGACCGAAAGCCTGTTGCTATCGCTTGCCGGCGGCGCGCTCGGCTTGCTGATCGCGCAATGGATCATCGCCCTGTTGTTGGCCGGCATCCCGGCCTCGCTGATGCTCTATATGCCTTACCTGGCGACGCTCGCCGTAGACCTCAAAGCGCTCGGCTTTACCTTCGCCATCGCAACGCTGACCGGCGTGCTGTTCGGCTTAGCACCGGCGCTGCAAGCGTCGAAGGCGGATCTGAGTGACGCGCTCAAGGAAGGCCGCACGCCGAGCGGCGCCATACGGACGCGCATGCGCAGCCTGCTCGTCGTCTCGGAAGTCGCGCTGGCGATGATGCTGCTTGTTGGTGCGGGCTTGATGATGAAGAGTTTCTTCCGCCTGCTCAACGTCGATCCCGGCTTCCGCACCGAGAAGCTGCTGACCTTGCAGGTCGGCCTGCCCGAAGACAAGTACGCCGACGAAACGCGCCCGCCGGTATTCTTCAAGCAGATGCTCGCCAACCTCGAACGCCTGCCGGGAGTCAGCGGCGCGGCGACGACAGACATCCTGCCGCTTGCTGGCGGCGGCAACACCGCGTCGTTTTATATCGCAGGCCGGCCCGCGCCGCAGCCCGGCGAGATGATGGAAGCCAACGTCCGCTCGGTGAGCGAAAAGTATTTTCCTGTACTCGGCCTGCCGCTCGTCGAAGGGCGCTTCTTCACCGAGCACGACAACAGTAATGCGCCGACGGCATTGATCATCAATCGCACCCTGGCCGAGCGAGTGTTTCCGCAGCAGAGCGCCGTCGGCCAGCGGGTCATCTTCGGCTTCGATTCGCGACGGCAACCGCGCGAGATCGTCGGCGTCGTCGGCGACGAAAACGTCACCGCGCTCGACGCCCGCGTCACGCCGGTCATCTATTTCAACTATGCGCAGGACGGCGGCACCTATAACGCCGTTGTGGTACGCACATCGAACGACCCTGAGAGCTTGATCGGCGCGGCGCGCGAAGAAATCCGCGCCCTCGAGCCCGAGGCAGCCATCTTCAATGAAAAGCCGATGACCGGACTGATTGCCGACGCGCCTTCGACTTTCTTTCGCCGCTACCCGGCGTTGTTGATCGGCGCCTTTGCCGCAGTCGCCGTGCTGCTGGCAATGATCGGCATCTACGGCGTGCTGTCCTATGCGGTGACCCAGCGCACACATGAGATCGGCGTCCGCATGGCGCTCGGCGCGCAGCGCCGCGACGTCTTACGGCTGATTGCCGGGCAGAGCTTGCGGCTGGCGCTCACAGGCATCGCGCTCGGGCTCGGCGGCGCGCTCGCTTTGACGCGCTTACTTGCGAGCCTGCTTTACGGCGTCAGCGCCACCGACCCGCTGACCTTTGCAGCGACGGCGCTGCTGCTGGCAGGAGTGGCTCTGGCAGCCGGTTTCGTGCCGGCTCGTCGCGCCACTCGCGTTGATCCGATGATCGCTTTGAGATACGAGTAAGGGGAACGAGAGGCCAGGGACCGGGGGCTAGAGCCAGAAGAATAGCTGCGATGCTAGTCGTCTCATGGTGACTTCGGGCATTAGCCTCTAGTCGCTGGCCTTTACTGGAGAAAATGATGGAGACGTTATTACAAGATTTACGATATGGAACGCGGATGCTCGTCAAACATCCGGGCTTCACGATGGTGGCTGTCATCGCGCTGGCCTTAGGCATTGGCGCGAACACGGCGATCTTTTCAGTCATCAATACGGTGCTGCTGCGCCCGTTGCCCTTTAACGAGCCGGAGCGGCTGGTCAACGTCTGGGAATCCCGACCCGACCGCGGCATCAAGCAGACGAGCGCTTCTTATCCGAATTTCGCCGACTGGCGCGATCAGGCCGACGTGTTCGAATATATCGCCGCTTACGATTCGGACTCTTTCACGCTCACGGGCGACGACAACCCGGCGCGCTTAGTGGGTGCGAACGTCTCGGCTGACCTCTTTCCGCTGCTTGGCGCGCAGGCCACCGTCGGGCGCACCTTCAGCCGCAACGACGACAAGAACGGCGCGCCGCTCACCGTCATGCTCATCCACAATATCTTTTATCTTATGTTCTTTGTGTAGGGAAAGATTGT
>JBJMGU010000257.1:0-4693 GCA_045807765.1 Blastocatellia bacterium | reverse complement strand
TGATGGGCAGCAAGTATCGGCATCGAGAAAAAGCATACGATCAAGTCTGCCGCACGGTGTGCGGGTTGGCGAATCTACGGACGCAGGAGCGACTGATGCAAGCAGCAGCCTGAGTGATTGATGCTCCACTAGTGAGGCTGGGGCCTCCGTCATTCTTACTGCGCACGAGGTCTATTCATCATTCATCGTTCATCATTTCCTACGTTGATGCCCCGCAAACGCGCCGCTACAATACGAGAGGTGAAAAGCATAACCGTAGGAATCAGCGGCGCGAGCGGCGTCATCTACGCACAGCGGTTGATGATGCAGCTCGAAGCCAGCCCCGAAGTGCGGCAGATCAATCTGGTTATCAGCGGCCCGGCGCGGCGCATAATGGCCGACGAACTGGACATTCAGGCGACCGCCGACACCGAGCAGATGATTGCCCAGTTGACGGGCCGCCCGTCTGCGAAAACCGTCTTTTTTCATGCGGGCGACATCGGCGCGGCCATCGCTTCGGGGTCTTACCCGGTGGATGCGATGGCGATCATTCCTTGCTCGGCTTCGACGCTCGGCGTGCTGGCGTCGGGCGCGGCGCGCAACCTGCTGCACCGCGCCGCCGATGTCTGTTTGAAAGAGGGCCGCCGCCTGGTCATCGTGCCGCGCGAGACGCCGCTTTCGACTATTCACCTTGAGAATATGCTGCGGCTGCGGCAGGCGGGCGCAATGATCGTGCCGGCGATGCCGGCGTTTTATCACCGACCGGCTGACATCAATGCGATGGCCGACCATTTTGTTTACCGGGTGATGGATCACCTCGGCGTCGCGCACTCGGAAGAGACCGTCTGGCGCGGCGACGTCAGCAAAGTGCTGTGAAGGCTATGTCGAACGCTCCTGCTACAAAGATGCCATTTGGTGAGCGGCTTCGCGTGACGCTCGAAATGATCAAGATCGAGCACACGCTGTTCGCCTTGCCGTTCGCCTTCCTCGGCGCGACGCTTGCCGCCCGCGAAGTCGCTATGCAGCCGGCGAGTTTTTGGATTGCGAAGCTCGTTTGGATGACCCTGGCAATGGTCGGCGCGCGCTCGGCGGCGATGACCTTTAATCGCATCGCCGACCGCAGGATCGATGCCGCCAACCCGCGCACCGCGACGCGCGCTTTGCCCGCGGGCTTGCTCGACGTGCGCTTCGCGTGGGCCTTCACGATTGCCGCATCGCTGCTCTTTGTTGTGGCCGCCTCGCAGCTCAACCGCTTAGCGCTGTTGCTGTCGCCGGTGGCGCTGGGGTCGGTTTTTCTTTACTCCTACACCAAGCGCTTCACGTCGCTGTCGCATCTCGTCTTGGGCTGGTGCCTGGCAATCGCCCCGTCGGGCGCGTGGATCGCGATCAAAGGCGAATTGAACTGGCTGCCGGTGCTGCTGTCGCTGGCGGTGATGCTGTGGACTGCCGGCTTCGACGTGCTGTACGCCTGCCAGGATTACGAGTTTGATCGGCGCAGCGGCCTGCATTCGATCCCGCAGCGTTTCGGCATCCATCGGGCGTTATGGATCGCCCGCACGATTCACGCGTTGATGTTTGCGACGCTGGTTGTTTTTTTTGCGGCGGCGCATCTCGGCTGGCTGGGGCTTGCGGGTGTGCTGCTGACCGGAGTGTTGCTGGTTTACCAACATAGCATCGTGCATGCCCATGACCTGTCTCGATTGAACGCGGCGTTCTTTACGACCAATGCCTTCGTCAGCGTGATCCTCTTCGTCACCATCGCCGGCGACGTCTTCCTGCTTAAATAACCGTTTGCCATGTAGCGCAAGCCAACCGCCTTGCGCTACATCCCGGCGAAGGCGGCGCTAATCCACATTTTCTGATTTGAGATTTCTGCCGCTTCCCTGGACAATCTGACTATGTGCGGAATCTGCGGCGTTGCCGGTCAAGCCGACGAAGCTTTGCTGAAAGCGATGCTCGCGCGCATCGCCCATCGCGGGCCGGACGACGAAGGCATCTATCTAACCAACACCACAAGCGGTCAGTCGGTCGGGCTAGGGCACCGGCGGCTTTCGATCATTGACCTGTCGCCCGCCGGCCATGAACCCATGAGCGATGCAAGCGGCCAGATATGGCTGACCTTCAACGGCGAAATCTACAACTTCAAAACCATCAGGCGCGAGCTTGAAGCCGCCGGCCATCGCTTTCGCTCGGACAGCGACGCCGAAGTCATTATCTACGCTTACCGCGAGTGGGGCCGCGATTTTCTGACGCGGCTCAACGGCATGTTTGCCCTGGCGATCTGGGACGCGCGCGACCAGTCGCTGTTGCTGGCGCGCGACCGGCTCGGCATCAAGCCGCTTTATTACGCTGACACGCCCGCCGGCTTCGCCTTCGCTTCCGAGATCAAAGCGCTGCTTGCCATTCCCGGCATCGAACGTCGGGTTGATCTTTCGGCGCTCGACCAGTTCATGACTTTCCTGTGGACGCCCGACCCGCGAACCATCTTTCAAGACATCCACAAGCTGCCGCCGGCGCATTATCTGGTTTATCAAAACGGTTGCGCCGAAAGCTTCGAGTACTGGGACGTTGACTTCAACGAAGACGACACGCTCACGGAAAGCGAATGGGTCGAGCGGCTGCGCGAGCAGATCAAGCGCAGCGCCGCGATGCAGATGGTCAGCGACGTGCCGCTCGGCGCTTTCCTGTCGGGCGGGCTCGATTCGTCGAGCCTCGTCGCGCTAATGGCCGGGGCGAGCGAACAACGACTGACGACCTACACCTTCGGCTTCAAGCCGGAAGACCTGCGCTATGACATTCTCGAAGACGACGTGAAGTACGCCCGCATCGTCGGGCGCGAGCTTGGCACCGATTATCACGAAGCGTTGCTTGAACCGGAGGTGATCGAACTGCTGCCGAAGCTGGTCTATCACCTGGACGAACCGGTGGCCGACCCGGCCATCATCACGAGTTATTTGATCTGCCGGGCGGCGCGCGAACGCTTGACGGTGCTGATTTCAGGGATGGGCGGCGACGAAGTCTTCGCCGGCTATCCGCGCCACGCGGCGGTCAAGGTCGCTGAAGCCTACAACCTGATCCCGTCGTTCATCTCGCGCCCGGTGGTCGCCGCCCTACCCGGCGCGCGTCCAGGCCGTTTGACGGCGCTGTTTCGCAACACCAAGAAGCTGGCGCGCTCGGCCCGCCTGCCCGAACGCGAGCGCTATCTTGGGTTTGGAACTTACTTCACAGAAGCCGACAAAGCCGAGCTGTACGCCGGCCAGTTGCGCGATGCGGCGCATGACTTTGACGCCTACCGCGAGCATCGCCGCTACTTTGACCGCGTCGCCGGCCAGGACTTCATCAACCAGATGCTCTACGTTGACCTGAAGACTTTTCTGCCGTGTCTCAACCTGACCTACACGGACAAGACGAGCATGGCCAGCTCCGTAGAAGTGCGCGTGCCGCTGCTCGATCACGAACTGGTCGAGATGGCGGCGCGCATCCCCGCGCGCTTGAAGTTGAAAGGGCTGACGCGCAAGTACATCTTGAAGCGGGCGGCGGAAGCATGGCTGCCGCGCGAAATCATCTATCGCAAGAAGGCGGGATTTAGCGCGCCGCTGCGCGCATGGCTGGCGCGCGACCTGCGCCCGATGGTCGAAGATTTGTTGTCGCAAGCGAACATCGCGCGGCGCGGCTATTTCGATTATCCGACGGTGCGGCGCTTGATTGACGACAATCTATCGGGCCGCGAAGATAACAGCTTGAAGATTTTTCAACTGCTAACTTTGGAGCTATGGCATCGGGTCTTCATCGATTGATTGCGCGAATATGGCTCAAGACCTCAAAACCCGCGTTCATGATTTCTGGCAGGCGAACCCTTGCGGCTCCAAGTTCGCCTACGCGGAGATCGGCTCGCGCGAATTCTTCGACGCCGTCGAGCGACACCGTTACAGCACCGAACCGCACATCCCCGCGGTGATTGACTTCCCGCGCTGGCGCGACCGCGACGTCATCGAAGTCGGTTGCGGACTCGGCACCGACGCCATCAACTTTGCTCGCCAGGGCGCGCGTTACACCGGCGTTGACCTCACGGAAGCCTCCATCGCATTGGTTGAAAAACGCTTCGCGCTCGAAGGTCTGTCCGCCAGCTTGCGGGTTGCCGACGCCGAAGCGCTGCCGTTTGCCGACGCGAGCTTTGACCTGTTTTATTCGCACGGCGTCCTGCATCACACGCCCGACACTCAGCGCGCCATTGACGAAGCGCATCGCGTGCTTAGGCCCGGCGGCACGGCGATGGTGATGCTCTATCACCGCAGTTCTTATAACTATCGCGTCAACATCATGACGCTCAGACGGCTGGGCGTACGCCTGCTCGGGTTTGATTGGGGACCGCGCCTCGTTCGCCGTTTGACCGGCGAAGACGAAGCGCGGCTCTTAGAGCTTCAGCAAGCTTACCGGCGCGACTCGCGCCGGTTGCTTGCGCCCGACGAGTTCTTGAATCAGAACACCGATGGCGCCGGCAATCCGCTGGCGCGCGTCTACACGCGCCGCGAAGCCGCGCGCATGTTTGCGCGCTTCCGCGAGGCGCGCACCGAAGTCCATTTCTTAAATAAGCGATGGATTCCGCTCGTCGGTCGCTTCCTGCCGCAGACGGTCGAGCGCCTGCTGGCAAGCCGCTGGGGCTGGCACCTCTGGATCATTGCAAGGAAGTAGGCAGGAAGCAGTAGGCAGTAGG
>JBJMGU010000256.1:0-9899 GCA_045807765.1 Blastocatellia bacterium | reverse complement strand
CGCCTGGAAAAGACCTTCAAAGCCTTTGACAAGGTCGCTCTGGAGTATAACATTCTTGAAGTCAAACAGCCCGAAGCCAATCACGCCGTCCTGAAAATTAAGTCGGTGATGAAAGGCGTGCGCGCCGGCAAGAAGAGACTCGACACCCTCTATGAGAAGGAAGGCTTTGACAGCCTGATTTTCGAAGACGGGCAATGGCGTATGTTCGATACGGTGGCAACGAGCAGCATGGTCAATCCGCAAGACAGTACGGATCTGTTTGCTGCCTGCGGAGGAGATACGACGACGGCGGCGGCAGTAGCGATGATGAAAGATAGCAGATGGAGTCGTAAGCGGCTGGTACCCGTCAGCACCTTCGCGCAGTCGCTGACCTTCGACCCGGCAGCCTGGGAAGCGCAGGTCACACGCGCCTGGGAGAGCAAAAATGTTCAGCTGGCTGGCGACCTTTACTCGGATCTCTACAGCCACATCGGCTTCGGGAAGAACGAGGTACTGACACAGACAGCGGTGTTCTTCAATCAGCACGGGAAGCTCACGTGTCGGTATCAGGTGATCGATTACAGGTACGTTGGAAGCAGACTAGTTGCCATTCGAGCGAGTATCCAGATTTACGCCGAACCGGCGGGCGGCGGCACCTCATCCCTGATCTTCGCAACCACAGGTTATGGCAGTCTAATCAACGAAAATGGAGCCTGGAAACTCTATGCCACTCAGCTTCCCAGAAAATGACCGGATGCGCCATCGGCAATGGTGAGCTGTGGCGGCTTGCCTGTCGTTAGGGACAAGCTGATGCGAACCCATAGACCAGCCGCTCTGCTGACGCCCCTTCAAGCGGCGCGGCGCTTGCGGCTGGGGCCAGCCGCAAACTTCCATCGCTTTATGGAGCTTGCAGCTGGCCCCAGCCCGCTCCTACGGTAGCCCTCCGCTCGACTACCTGTTTGGCGGCGAACTGCCTGGCGCTGGCAAGTCTATAGACATCTTTGCATTTCAAATTACGGATCCGGTTTGTTCTCATTATGTCTCTGCCTTGTGCGCGCAAACCGCACGATCGGTTAGAGAACTTTGTTCCACCAATCAATCTAAACCCATAGGAGGAATTGCGATGAAAAAATCAATTGGGTCGCTCCTGTTCGCCTGTCTCCTTGCCTGCGTACTCTTTTCCGCAACCAGTGGTGCAGGCAAAGCGAAAGCCTTTGACCGCAAGTTGTGGGAAGCCAGCTATGCCGCCGCTTATGAACAAAAGGATCCAGCGCTTCTGCGCGAGCACATCTCCAGGCTCTACAATGTAGCCGGCGGCTCACGCGAAGATATGATCAAGAGGGCCACTGCCGAGTTCGAAAAATATGACAAGATCGTCTGCCAGTATGAGGTGCTTGAAGTGAAGCCCTCAGATGCCGACGACCACACCGTTGTGAAGGCGCGGTCGCTGGTCAAAGCCTTACCAGCCGGCAAAACCGACTTCGTGACGCTGAGTCAGGGAGAAAGCTTTGACAGTCTGGTTTTTGAAGAAGGGCACTGGAAGATGTACGACACGGTTTCGGCTGAAGGGACAGTGGCGCGAGCCAATGCGTTTGCCTGTCCATTTGGTGGGACCAACTTCCGATTCTCAGAAGAACGCGGCGATTGGCCAGCATGGAGCGCCGCCGAGCAAGGAGAATTAACTGCCCCTCAGCGGACGATCAAAGGCACTGGAGCCTTCAATGAGAAGCGCTGGGAAGCGCAGGTGAAAGCTGCCTGGGATAGCAAGAATATGAGCCGCATCGCCGTTCTCTATTCACCGCTGTATAACCATCTCGGCATCTCGAAGGGCTCCGTGCTCAAGGAGGCGGAGCGGGTTTTCCAGGAGTACAAATCTATCAACACGCGCTACCGTGTGATTGACTTCAGATACCTATCCGATTCGCGCCTCATCTCGATCAAGGCCATTCTTGAGATGACCGGCGTGCCCAAGAGCGGCGGCGAATCGACGACGATACTTGCCGTCATGGGATACGCCAGCCTCCAATACAACAATGGCCAGTGGCAGATGTACGCCACGCAACTTGCTCACTGACACATCGTGCGTTTTCCTGCCGCACGACCGGCAAGCCGAGGCTTCCCTGTGACTGACCCATATCGGCGATTCATGGGGAAGCATTCTTGGCGACGGCTGAAGCGCGCGTCTATTTGGATTCAGTTATGAAAATCAGCATCTTGAACCTGCTTGCCTGTCCGTCTTGTCGCGGCGCGCTCGAACTCGGCGAAACGCGCGAGATGACCATGGCCGACGATATCGAAAGCGGCACTCTCATTTGCACGGTCTGCGCGCGCGGCTATGACATCACCGAGGGCGTTCCGCGATTGCTACTCAAATTCAAGCAGCATCGGCGCGAACAAGAATGCTTCACCTTTCAGTGGCGATTGCGATTCAGCCAGTCCTCCGAGCCAGACCAGATGCTCTGGGGCAAAGATCATTCCAAGCTATCCTACAAGGTGCAAAATAAGGACGGCTGGTATCTCGATTGCGGCTGCGGCAGCGGCGAGATCATCCGCGAAATCGCTCTCAAGAACCCGCATCTGCAAGCCGTCGGCATGGACCTGAGCGATGCCATCGGCATGGTCAGTCGCCGGGATAAAACGATAAGTAATTTACATTATGTTCAAGGTGATATCTTGGCGCCGCCGTTCGCGTCCGATAGCTTCCAGTTCATTCTGTCGCTCGGCGTGCTGCATCACACATCTAGTCCCAGGCAAGCCCTGCACAACACCATCGACCTGCTGGAACGCATCGGCCTGCTGTCGGTGTGGCTTTATCCAGACCTTGAAGACTTGAAAGCGATGGCCAGGCAGGAAGAGTACCGCAAATGGCGGCGCTATTATTTCCTGCGCGACAAGCTCTTTCTCAGCTGCTCCTATCGATTCAATCTCAGGCTCTTGCTATGGCTGTGCAAGCTCCTCAGCCTGTTGATCTCACCGTTCGGCCACTTGCTGGATCACGCGGTGCCCGATTTCAAACTGCGCTACCTTTCAAACACCTTCATTCTCTTCGACAATCTCGCGCCAACCTACCAATTCCGGCACCGTAAGAAGGAAGTGATCAAATGGTTTCGGGAGTGCGGCATCAACAAGGTGCTGCATAGCTTCGACCGCGGCGGCCTGTATACGGCAATGAAGAGTTGAAGCGCGTTTGCCATCAGCAACCCAAAGGGCGAACGCTGAACGCCATCTCCCATGCTTGTCCCACTACCGCCGATTGTTCGGCATCCAAATCTAGAGGATTTGACATGGTCATCTCTTTTACTGAGATCTGGTTTTCGCAGGCATCTTCGGAAATGCAGCGGATGAAGCTGCTCATCTGGCTGCGCAGCAAATGCATTGAGGGAGGCTATCAAAACGTTAGGATCCTTGGGCGCTCGGTGATTGCCAAGCCAGCCAACGCCAGCGATTACGTCATCAGCGCCGAATGCCGGGATCAGGAAGAATATTTTCGCCTGCTCAGTGTGATCGCCGAACTGACCGAGGGGATGCAGAAACGCTTCATTGATGCCGGCGGCATCAAGTGGGGCGAGTCCATTTTCTTCGATGTCGTTGCGCCGAAGTCGTAGCCGTGCCAAAGCTGGGGAGGGATTATGCCGGCATGGAAAAAATCGAAATTCAACCTCGCCTTTGCAGAGGGCGATCATTTCATCTATTTCAACAAGATCACCAACCTGCTGGGCGCCTTCACACCGGAGGAACACGCGGCCTTCTTAACGACCCGCTACCTTGAGTCGCCATACGCAGAGACGCGACGGCGATGGCGCGAGATCGGTTGTTTGGTGCCTGCCGAGCGGAACGAGACGAGACTGTTGCGCGACTATTATGCGGGCTTCGTAAAACCGTTCGAGTTCACGGTGGAACTTTCCAGGGCGTGTAACTTCAAATGTACTTATTGCTATCAGACCGGCACCCACGATTATCGCAACGTCATCTCCAGGGAGGTCATGGATGCCTGCGTCAAATACGCCACCTTCGTACTCTCGGAAAGGCCGATCCAAGAATTCGAATTGAACTTCATCGGCGGCGAGCCGCTGTTGCATCAAGAGCAATTGCTCTATATTTACTCCCGGATTGCCGATGTGCTGGACCGGGTGCCGGCGACCCGCTGGAAAGTCGCCATGGATACGCACGGCGCGCAATTGAACTCCGCATTTCTTTCTGCCTGCCGCAACTGTGTGGTTTCCGTCTCGCTGACCCCGCCAGAGCATCACAACCGAACGCGGCCACTGGTCGGTGGACAGCCTACCTTCGATCTCATTGTCAACAATATCATCAAGAACAAGGAGCACTTCGACCGCGATGGCAATTTGCTGATCATCAGATACAACCTCGACCATGAAAACCGCGATGCCATGCCAGACTTTCTGCGCTTCATCAAAGGATTCGGCATCAAAAACCTGTCCTTCATGGTGGTCAATGTGGTCAATTACAACTTCAATCTCAGCTACAGAAACGATCTGACGGAACAGGACTACTTCCGGCAATGCGGCGTCGCGCTTGAGGAAATGGTTGACCTCGACATTCCTGTACGGGTGATCCCCTACGGCGTGATTACTCCCTGCCATGTGTTCACGCCCTACAGCTGCAAGGTCTTCTACGATGGACGGCTGAACGGCTGTGACATCGCCGATCAGCCTGGCGAAGGACACATCTTCAATCTGCCGGATGAATCGTTCTTTCGCGGCAGGGAGTCCATGAACGCCTTGACGCACAAACTTTGTATGGGCGATTACAAGATATGCAACCTGCAAGTATACCCGCTGATCGAATACCTGCGCGCCTTTCGCCGGGCGACCACTGAAGGCAAAGCGCACCTGTTTGACGAATTCCTCAATTACTCGCAAGAGATGAGAAACGGCGTGGAGAAGCTGATTGCGGCAGGCCAGGCCGGCACCGGCGATGCGTGGTCAGAACCTGTGGCGGCGAAGCATTCGCAACTGCCCATCCTCAATCTCTGAATGATCGACATGCGACGACTGCACCAACAGGAGCGCAAGCTCAAAGCCTTGCTGCGGCACTGCAAAGCGCAGGTGCCGTTCTATGAGAGGCTAATTACAGACGCAGCCGAGGCACGTCCGTTCGAGGCGCTGGCTGAGTTGCCGCTCATCGATAAGCGAGTGATCTGCGGCGATTACGAGCAGTTTCTCTCTCGCCGCGTGATTGTCGAGCCGTCCGATCATGATCTCGTCTTGCATGCTTTGAGCAATCAGTCCAACTTGGAGAACGAATCGCCGCTGGCGCTGGTCTGCGGGGAGACGCTGTTCTTTGAGAAAACCTCAGGCTCGACCGGCAACCCGCTGAAGATGGTCAAGAGCATGCGCGAGCGCTTGAGCGCAGGCAAAAGCGCCTGGAAACTGCGACGTCGTCTGGACGCGGCGGTCACTCCGGTCAATATGTTTCCCTTTGAGCATGCGCCGCTCCATTTCGAGTTCCCTTACGATACCGGCGATTACTCGCCCGACAATGTCGGAAAGATTCTCGATGAAATTAGCAGACGCGGGTACATCTGGCTGCACGGACATCCGCAGGGGCTTGAATGGTGGGCCGAGATCATCCTGGATGACCCTGCCATGGGCGAGCTGGCTCGCTTCGATTACATTGAATCCAATGGCTCTAAGTTATTCGACCGCAGCCGCGAGACCATCCAGCAGGCATTTGCCTGTCCGGTCATTGATAACTACAACTGCCGCGAAGTCTGGACGGTGGCCTACGAATGCCACAATCAGCGCTTGCACCTCAACGACGAATTGATCATCGCCGAGATACTTGATGATCGCGGCAGGCCGATTGCTGAGCCGGGTGTAACAGGCAGATTGTTTATCACGAGCCTTTACGGCTTCACCATGCCGTTCATACGCTACAATCTTGGCGATCAGGTGCAGTACGCCATGCATGCCTGCGATTGTGGCGAGTCGTCGCCGGTCATTGAAATCTTGCCCGGACGACCTTTAGAGCGCATATTCGGGCAGGAGGACCTTTTCGGCAGCGATGTGTTCAGCAAAGTGACGCGATTTCTCTACGGGGCCTTCGACTTTCAATACACACAGGTGCGTGTGCTACAGACTCAGCCGACGAGATTCGCCGTCTATGTATCTGATTTTGCGGGCGAGCGCAACGATTTCACCGAGCAATTCCAGCGCATTGCCGAGGCGCTGTTGCCCATCGAAGAGATACGCATAGATATACATTTCGTCGATGCCAGGGCGCAGATTTTTCGT
Organism: Blastocatellia bacterium; assembly: GCA_045807765.1. Taxonomy (GTDB): domain Bacteria; phylum Acidobacteriota; class Blastocatellia; order UBA7656; family UBA7656; genus DATENM01. The sequence goes on along the minus strand of JBJMGU010000256.1, from coordinate 3,663 downwards.
GATTATCCTTACGAACTTTTCGCCTGTACCTGCTTCAACGTCGAGGCGGCGACGAACTGAGCCAGATGCTTCAACCACTTTCATTGGATCACGCCTTGCAAGCACACGACGCGCACCCGCCTGCCTGCGGCCTCCGGCAGATTGCGCCATCCATTGAGTTGCGCTCGATAAGCAAGCGATTTGTCAAAAGCAAAGGCTTTCGCAGCTTGTTGCCTTTCGGCTCGAAAGCCTATGTGACGGCGCTCAACAATATCAGCCTGTGCTGCAATCAGGGCGAGATACTCGGCGTTCTCGGCCCGAACGGCGCCGGCAAAACGACGCTGACCAAGTTGATCATCAACTTGATCCTGCCCGACAGCGGCGAGATATGGGTCGGCGGCGAGCGCCTCACGGCTCATCACCATGAGATGCGCCGCAAGATCGGTTATGTGAATTGCGATGAGCGCAGTTTTTTCTGGCGCTTGACCGGGCGGCAGAACTTGCATTTCTTCCTTTCGCTTGCCGGCGGCGGGACGGATCGCAACGCTTTGCAGCTGGCCGAATATTTCGGCCTCAGCAAAAAGCTCGACGCACCATTCGGCACCTACTCAACGGGGATGCGCAAGAAGCTATCGATCATTCGCGGACTGATGAATGGCCCAGACATCATCCTGTTTGATGAAGCGACGAACGGATTGGATCCGTTGAGCACCATGAATTTGAAGCAACTGCTGAAGACTGAACTTTCCGATAAGACTATCCTGTGGACGACGCACAGACTCGAAGAGATCGACGAACTCTGCGACAGGGTGATGGTCATCAATGAAGGCAAGCTGCTCTTCCTCGGCCCAATAGACGAGTTGAAAGAATGCTATCGTCTGCGCCCGGCACGGCTGACGATCACCTTGCGCGGCGATACTACCCGGATTGCCAAACGCGTGCGCGCTCTCTACCGGCCCGAACGCGAAACCCTGCGTGACTCGCGTTACTCGTTTTCGCTCGCCGATGAGGGCCAATTTGCGGCGATGCCTCTCCACCTCCTGCTCAATGAAACTCGGGCCGAGTTGATCAGCTTTGAAAAAGACGATGTCTCTCTGGGGGAGATATATCTTTCCCTGGTCAAGCACTGAACCCGCTATGAACAAGCTTCTGCAATTTATCAAGCGCGATTTCCAGATGGAGATAGCCTATAAAACGAAGTTCGTTTCCGACCTCTTTTACGTCGTTTTTCCGGTCGTGCTTTACTACTTTCTGGCGAAGATGATCGGCGATAAATCATCGACGCAGATGGCGAAGTACTCCTGCGATTACTTTTCGTTCGTCATGGTCGGGATCGCCACTGCGAATATCCTTCAGGCGGCGCTGCAAAGTTACACCGAGAATGTCCGCAAGTTCATGGTCGAAGGCTCTCTCGAAGCCATGTTCGCCACACCGACGCCGCATTATATGTTGATCGTTTACTCGTCGGCCTGGCCCTTTATCTACGCCATCCTGAAGACTCTGTTGCAATTCATCGCCGCATTCTTATTATTCGGATTCACGTTGCGAAACCTGAACGTGGCAAGCACCTTGATCAGCGTGGCGCTGTCGCTCGTTCTCTTCAACGCCATCGGCGTTATCTCGGCCAGCTTGCTGATCGTCATCAAGAAAGGCGACCCGGTGAACTGGCTCGTGATTCAATTGTCATACGTCTTCGGCGGAATTCTGTTTCCGATTGATCTGCTGCCTGGCTGGGCGCAAGCGCTCTCGTATCTCTTTCCAGTTCGCCATGCGCTGGAGAGCACACGGTATGCGATGCTTGCCGGCTATGATCCGGTACAGCTTCTTCCGCACCTTGTGCCGCTGGCCGTATTCACGGCTGCTTTGTTGCCGGTCAGCGTCTTCTTTTGTACCTACCTTGTGAACATGGCGAGGCGAAGCGGCGCGCTGTCGCTGTTTTGAACCGGCGACTGCCCTCAGGATGAAATCCATAATGGTCGAAGCCATCGGCGCAACCGAGCAGATCGAGGAGTCGTTCGTCGTCGAGGCGAAATCGGAATGGCTGTATGGGGTCGCCTATTTGCCCGTGCGGCGGGCCGCAGCGTCTCGCAGTTGCCTCTTGCTCAACCCGCTCGATAACGAAGCCAACAACGCAGTGCGATTTTACGTCCGCATGGCGCGGCTGCTCGCCAACAATCAAGTGCCGGTGTTGCGCTTCGATTACCGGGGCACGGGTAACAGTTCCTGTTGTTTCTCTAAAATATCGCTGGAAACCTTGCTCGACGACATCGACCGCATTCGCGAATTTGCGGGGAGTGCTTACGGCATCACCCCGACTTGTCTGGTGGGTGCGCGCTTTGGTGCCACCCTGGCTCTGATTTATGCGGGCCGTTATCGCAAGACCGACGAGTTGATTCTCTGGGATCCTATCCTCGACATGCGCAGAGAGTTCAAGACCTCCTTTGTCAACAAGACGCTGCTCAATCATAAGATGATGGGAGATCGGGGCGAAGCCTACTCGATCAGCCGAAGGTTGGCAGAGGATGGCGTCGTTGAATTGAGCAGCACGCTCTTCGGACAGCTCTTCTACGATCAACTGGCAGGCTTTTCGCTGCCCCCGGTTGCCGATTTGCACATCAGCAACGGGCTGATCTTGTTGCTTGATGTGCCCCTCACGGCGCGAGCTTCTCAGGTGGCCAACGACCTGCAAGGTCGCAGCGAATTAACGGTCAAGCGACTGCCGATAAGGCGGCGACACATCGGCTGGGAGGCAGAAGAGTTTTCAGAAGCCTCTGAGTTGCTGTCGGCACTGGAACAGGAAACCATGACCTACGTCACGGCATTGTCGTCAGATCGTTTATCTGCAAGTTTCGCCTAAAGGATACTGCGAGTTGGAGAAGTCAATCATCATTCCGAATCGCATGCAGGGAATCTATGGCATTCTGCATACGCCGTGCGATTTCGCAGCGCAGGAGCGGCGCGTTGGCCTCATTCTAATTCACTCTCAAGGCGGTAGTAAGATTGGCCACAAACGGTCGTTTGTCGAGCTTAGCCGGCGACTCGAAGCGAAAGGAGTGGCCGTGTTGCGCTTCGATCTGCTCGGCGAAGGTGAAAGCGAAGAATTGACTGAAGATCCTTACTTGAACTGGCGCGGCATCATCCCGGCAGTTAAGTATCTTTGCGGAGTGCTGCCCATCGACCGGTTGATCCTGCTGGGAGATTGCTTCGGCGGTCTGTTATCGGCCTATTACGCTAAGCTTGACCAGCGTGTTGAGCGCGTCATCGCTTGGAATCTGGCGCAGATGAAATGGCCGGAAGACCTGCTCGCGGGATTTGAAGGAGGCGACGTAACGCCCGCCAAGAGCCTGGCGCTGTACCGCCATAAGCTGTTTACCAGAGACGCGTGGCGTAAACTCCTATTCTTCAATCTGCATTATTCTGAGATTATCCGTCAGGTGCTTATCGCTCCAGCGAGCGCCTATTTCAAACGGATCGCCAGGCGAACGACGACCATGATGCGGCGTTTATTTGCCGGCAGGCAGGGAAAAGATGGCAAGCTCTCAATAGAAGCGGGGCGGGAGGTGCCGGTCTGTGTTCTGCATGCCAGTTCGCCGCCCGGCAGTGAACGCGCCGTTGACCTCGCCAGACACGTTTTCAACAAACTCGGATTTGCCACCGAGCATATACTGATCCCCGGCATCCCTT
>JBJMGU010000255.1:0-13571 GCA_045807765.1 Blastocatellia bacterium | reverse complement strand
TTGTGCTGGTTGCGCCAGCCGGTGACGAGCCATTGATGGGTGCATCGTCACCATTGGCGCGATGCAACACCGGCGGCTCTGCGGTGTGGCCGCCGCGTGAAGCGATGGCCGGTGGCTCGTTGTCCGGTGCTTCAGGCAATGGGGTACGCCGCGCCGCCGTGCCGCGCTGAAGATCATAGTTAGAACTGCGGCCCTGCGCGCTGCCAGTGGATAAATCATCATTCGCTGGTGCCGCAAAGGGATCGTTGGGTTGTGAGTAGATCGGATTGCCGGCGTCACGCGAAGGCTTGAGCGCCGTGCCCGAAGGAATGATGCGAACGCGCAGGCCGCTGCTGCCGCTACTCGTTTGTCTTTGCTGCACAGGCCGCGAGAATTTGCTGCCCTTGTATTCGGCAACCGAATCACTGGCGCGGTCTGAGCCTGCAAAGTCAGCCATAGCGCTGCCGCCCGTCGCATTGCCGGTGCTCATATTTCCGGTTGTCGGCTGGGCTCCGGCAGACCAATCGGCATCGCTCGCAACGTCCACACCGCCGCGCGCTGAACTGGCATCACGCGACGTTGATGCGCCGCCGAGCGCGGCTGATCCGCGAGATTGCGGCGGTCTGGCAAAAGATGGCGGTTGGCCGGGGTTGGCCGCAGCGGTTGCGTGATCGCTCGCTGCGTTAGCACGGCGCATGGTGTCCATTGCCTTTGCCGCTTCGCTGATGTTCGCGCCGGGCGTCATTGTGATATTGCCCACTTCGCTGTTCAGGATGATCGGAGCGCTGCCGCTGCCGAGCCGTCCTTCGATAGCTTGCGCACCGCTGCGCGAGGATACGACCAGTGGCGCGGTCGAGCGCACCAGTCCGCGTGCCGTTCGCATAGAGATTGTCGCATCGTCATTGGCCGGAATTCGATAAGCAATCGCGCCGCTCGTCGTCTGCACCACGGCGCCGCCGAGCGAGCCATTGACTTCGACAGGCCACGCGCCGGCGACGACTTGCACCTGGCTTCGACGCGGCAAAGTCACTGTTAGATCGATGCGGCCCGCGCGAGCCGTTTGCCGGCATTGAACCGTGATCGTGTTTTGAATGCCCATGAGCAGCAATTCGTTAGGGTCAAGCGGGGAGCCGGCGGGCGAGCGTTTTTCGGCGACGACGCGCACGGTCGGCATTTCCCATACTTCGATGCGAATCGCACCGCGCATATTCTCGATGCGCACAAGGCCATCGGCGTTCAAATCAAAAGATTCGATGCGCATTGCGCTTGCCTGGGCACTGGCATAAGGGTGATTGATAACGGGAATAGTCAAGCTGAGCAACGCCACAACCAGAGTCATTCGACGTCGCCGGGTGGGAGCTAGATTAAACATAGACTGCCTCCAATACTGCACAGTGAAGGACGAATTGATCGTCGCTGCTACGAGTCCACTTCGAACGCGAATCGAGCTGGTGCCTACCGAAGATTGTCTGACAGGCATGAATTGGAGTCAATCAAAGGACTGCTCACCCATTCAGGTGAGGGCCATTCTGGAAGGCTTGGCGGAAAGTGGAGAGGTAGAGGCTACGGACTAGAGGCTAGAGAAACCTTCCGGTCCCTAGCCCCTAGCCGTCAGTCCTGTTATTCAGTGTGCGAAGCCGACCCGACCTCACGAGCATTGTATCCGCGGCGGTGGCGCACGGCGATGTCGTCGCGGTTCTTGACACGGATGCGAATCGAGCGGTAGCCGCCATTCGATAGCGAATTCTTCGGGTAGTAGCTGACCACATAAACGTGGCGCAGCTCGTCGGCAATGCGCGCTGCCAGGCCGCTCATGTCGCTGACGCGCTCGGCGTCAAAGACCGGCCCGCCGCCCGCTTCAGTGATGTCCTTCATGAAATCTTTGCCGCCCCAGTGGCGCCCGCCGCCATTGCCTCCGCCACCGCCACCGCCATACGGCCCATTGCGGCGCGAGCGCGGCCACGGGAGAGGCAACGGAAGTTGAATGCCAGGCCAGGGGCCACGCGGGAACGGGCTGCGCGGCCACGAGCCATAGCCGCCACCGCCGCCGCCAGCCCCCGGATAGCGCAGGCCATAGACCAGCACGTCCGACTCGGTGACGATATTGATGGCGTCGTCGTAATCAATGCGATGGCTGGTCGTGTCTTCGCCGTCAGAAAATAAGATCAGCGCCTTGCGGCCTTCGATACCGCGCAGCCGCCGCGCCACGGTTTCATAGACCGCTTCGTAAACGCTCGTGCCTGAGCCTGTGCGCACACGGCGAATCGCCCATTCAAGCTCTTGCCGGTTGCTCGTAAAATCAGTCAGAAAGTTGATATTGCGATCAAACGACGCCACCAAGACGCGATCCTGCGGGCGCAGTTGCCGCACAAAAGCCAGTGCCGCATCCTGAATGCCTTCGATGTTGCCTTCGACGCTTGGACTGACATCGAGCAAGAGCGCGACGTTAAACGGCACTTCTTCGCTGCCGAACGAGGCGACCTCCTGCTGTACGCCGTCTTCGTAAAGCACGAAATCGTCTTTGCTCAAGCGCGGGATGTAACGGCCAGAGCGGTCGCTGACGACAATCGGAATATTGACCAGCGTCGATTCGAGCTTGATGACCTGATCCTGGCCGTCGTCAGTAGATTGGTTGGCAGGCGGCGGGTTGTTTCGCCGGTCATTTTGTTGCTGATAATCAGGCGCGTTGCGGTCATCTTGCGGGTCTGACGGGCGGTGCAAGGTTGGCCGCTGGTCGCGGTTGCGGCCCGACGAAGCCGGATCATTGCTGAAAACCCCATCATCGCCCTGGCGATCCGTTGAGCCTTGCCTTGTCGAGCCGGTACGACTGTCCGAGGCCGGCGGGCGTTGCAGCACGGGCGGGCCGGACGAGCGCGAGCTTGACGAAGGTGGCGCGTCGGTCGAACGTGACGAGCGGGTTGAAGGCGGTGTGTGCGTGTCGCGATTCGCCGGCGGCTCGCTGCGGTCTGTAGTAGATGATGTGTCAGGGTCGGCCTTCATCGGCGGACGGTCAAACGGCGGCGGCTCAGGCTTTTTGGCCGGCGTTTGCGAACCCGATTTCTGCGTTGACTGGCCGGCATTCGCAGTAATCGTCGGCATTAACGAGATGGCGAATGCCAGGATGAGCAGCGATGCGAGAAATGACCGAAACGACTTGCGGCACATATTGAAACTCCGTTAGCTTGAATTCGGCGGCGTGTAATGCCCGCGTGGCCGGGTCGTCGAGCAGGCGGGAACTGTACAACTCGGACTCCACTGCTCAGACCCACGGAGTTGGATGTTTTGAAATCGCGCGCGCGTGGCCTGCGTCCCAAAGAATCTTAGGGGCAATGACAAGGTTTGTCTATCGCACTTGCCTCCTGCCGGTGGCGCTGAGAAAATTCAATTCTAATCTAAATCATGCAAGAGACGACTATGACAGAGACTTTGAACCAGATTGAATCGATTGACGAGCTGAATCAAGCGCTTGAAGAATCAAGCGCGCGGCCCGTTTTACTCTTCAAGCACAGCCTGACTTGTCCCATAAGCGCGCGCGCTTACAGGGAGTTTCAAAGCTATTTGGAAAACGCCGAGCCGCAGGTCAGCTATCACCTGATCACCGTGCAGACGGCGCGCGCCGCATCGAACGAAACGGCGTCGCGGCTGCACGTCAGGCACGAGACGCCGCAAGCCATTCTGGTGCGCGACGGGCGCGAAGTTTGGAACGCCTCGCACTTTGACATCACCGCTGCGAAGCTCGCAGAGGTGATTAAAGCTCAGCTCTCATAGCTCACATCGCGCGGGTCAGGCGATGCGAATAGCGCACGGCGAGCCTGTCTGCGTCGGGGGACGCCATGTCTGCTTGACCGGCTGACGGCGGTTCACCATAATCATCGCCTGTTGTGGACAAGCTCAAACCTCACCTGGATAAACTGCTGCTCACCGTTGTCTTTCTGGTCTGCGCAGCCTCTACCGTCCTCTGGACGCTGAAGGATCAGACACCGCCGTCGTGGGACCCGTCACATCATCTCTGCGCCGCTTACGACTATTACCGCCCGCTCGGCCACTTCGACTTGCGCGGCTTTGCCCGCGAGTTTTTTCAGACGAAGCACTATTACGCGCCGTTGGTTCACCTGATGACCGCCGGCTTCTTTCTGATCTTCGGCGCGTCGCGCTTGAGCGGCATCGCCATCAATCTGCTGTCGCTTGCTGTGCTGCTCGGCTCGGTCTATTGGATTGGCCGCAGGCTATACGACAACCACGGCGACCTCGCGGGCGGCGCGGCCATTGGGATAGTGGCAGGCGTGCTGACGGTCAGTTATCACTTCAACGCCTGGCTGCTGCACGACGCCTTTCTCGATTACCCGCTGCTGGCTCACGTCACGTTGACCTTCGCGCTGCTAATTAAAGCTGACCGCTTCGAATCACGTGGTGACGCCGTGAGGTTTGCTATCGCCGCCGGCCTGGGCTTCTGGGCCAAGCAGACCTTTGGCTTCTTCTTCATCCTCCCTGCCGCTTACGTCGGCTTGCGAGTTCTGATGACGCGTGACCGCCGCGCCATATTGAACGTGTTGCTGGCTGGAGCCATCATCGCCATCATCGTTGCGATCTGGTATGGCCCACATTTGCAGGATGCGATTGCGATCTACCGCATCAACCAGCGCGGCGCGGTGGACGAGCATGAGCCGCCGGTCTTCAGCACTGTCTCGCTGATCTTTTACTGGCACACGCTGATCAGCGCGCAGATGCAGATGCCGCTCGCCATCCTCTTTGGGCTCGGATCGATCTATTCGCTGATACGCGCCCGCCGTGAGAGCTTGATGCTCTACCTCTGGCTGTTGAGCGGCATCATCATGTTCACGCTGGTCGCCAACAAAGACGTGCGCTACACGGTGCCTGTGCTGCCGGCAGCGGCGCTGCTGTCGGTCTGCTGGCTGCGCGAATTCTATCGCCACGCCGTGCCGCGCTCGGACGAATCGCCGCCGTCAACCTTCCGATGGCGCAAACCTCTGCTCGCCCTGAAACTGGCTCTGGTGGCTCTTATCGTCGGTTGGGCAGGGGTCAGTTTCTTCAACGCGCAGTGGCCAGCCGCCGGCCAGGGGACGCACGTCGACACGCCTTACTTTCGCTGGTGGGTATTCGGGCGCAACTACTTTGTCTACGACCACCGCCCGCAAGCGCACGACTGGAGCATCCCCGAAGTCGTCCGCACGGTCGCTGAATTCCCTTATGATGAAACATCGCCTTCGGTACGCGCTATGACGCGCCCGATGGTGCTGCGGCAAAAGTACCTGTCGCTCGACCCGCACGAGACCGAGCGGGCCGAGAAGCAGCCTTATGGCAAAGAAGACCTCTTCGTCTGGCCGACGCTCGGCGTCGTCGTCAATCGCCCGTTTCTGAACTCTTCGGCCTGCGCGTGGTCGGCGCGGACGATGGTGCCTGAGCGCGCAGGCATGCCGCTGGTGACTATTGAATCAGTCGGCAATGAGACAGAGATGGCTGACCGCCTCGATCACTGCGACTACTTGCTCGTCCGTTCAGGGCTCGACCACGCCGAAGACGTGCAGGCGGTCGAGCGCCTGATCGAAGCGACCGCCCGCAACAACCCGCAGCGATTCCACGAGGTCGGCAGGTTTCCGACGCCGCTCGACGGCATCGAGGCCGTGCTTTACAAGTGCTGGTAATGAGCGACGCGATGACACCCGTACGCCGGCAGTTCACCACCAACGAGTGGCGTCTCATTGAAAGCTGCCGGACGCCGCTTCAGGTGCAGCGATACCTGAAGACCATTCCATACAACCGCGAGCCGGAAGGCGCCACCTGCTTTTCGTTCCGTCGCGTGCTGCGCGAGAACCGGGCTCATTGTCTGGAAGGCGCGCTGGTCGCCGCCACCATACTCGAACAGCATGGCTACCCGCCGCTTCTGGTCAGCATCGAATCGCAGGATCATCTCGACCACGTCCTCTTTCTCTATGAAGTGCGCGGCAAGTTTGGTGCGGTGGCCCGGTCACGCGACATCGCCCTACACGGGCGAAAGCCGGTTTTTCGCACGGTGCGCGATCTGGTGATGAGCTATTACGACGCTTACATTGACGGCTCGGGGCGGATCGTCGGCTATGCGGTGGCGAGTTTGTACGAGCTGGGCAATTATGATTGGCGTTTCTCGCTGCGCAATGTCAAGAAGGTCGAGCGTCATCTTCAGGACATTCCGCACCGCGCCATTCGTGGCAGCGAGGCGCGATACGAGCGGGCTCTGCGCCGCTATACCGCGTTCCACCGCCGCCACCCCGACCGCTCGCCTGATTATTTTGCGAACCGAGATACCTGGCTGCGCTGAGCGGCGCTAGACATCTTTGCCCAGGACGATCATCAGCGAAGCGACGGCGTTGTTGATGAAGTGGATGACGATGCACGGCAACAGCGTCTTTGACCTGGCGCGGACGACCGTGAGAATCAGGCTCAAGAGAATCAACCCGGCGACCGTCGCCCACGCGCCAAAATACTGCGGCACGTGAACACCCGCGAAGAGCAGCGTCACAACGACGACCGTCACTGTGGCGCTGAAGCGTTTGCGCAATGCGCCGAAGATCACCCCGCGGTAGACGATCTCTTCAACCAGCGGCGCGCTGAAACTGGCGAGGATGGCGATGGCTATGCGCACCTGCGGGCCGGATTTGAGCAGTTGGTCAAAGTCGGTTTCCTTCTGTGGCAGGATGCGAACGAATAAGGCATTCGCCAGATTGATGCCGACGAACAACCCCACCGCAATCAGCAACCAGTATAAGGGCGAGCGGCCAGCCCAGTTCCACCCCAGGCTCGGCAGGAAAGGTTGCGAGCGCAGACGTGTAACCACAACCCAGCAAAACAGGATGGTCAACAGGTGAGCGAGAATCGTCGAATAGACGCTTGCCGTCAAAACGTGCGGCGTCATTGCCCAGTTGCGCAGCGCTTCCTTGTCGGCTGGCGACGGAAAGACGCCGCGCCGCTGATCAATGACGTAAAGCACCATCACGACGGCGACCTGCGCTACGATCAAGGCGGCGACGCTGAACAGCCATGCGCCGATGGCCGTCCAGACGCCCCAGCGCGGATGGTCGGGGTCGAGCGCCGTCGGTTGAGCCACTGGCGTCAACGGGAATTGATCGGCGGGCGGCGGATAAAGCTGCACGTCCGGCGGCGTTTCGGCTTCGGCCTGCGGGGCTCCGCAGTGCGGGCAGAAGCCACCCGACGGCGTTGATTGAGGCAGCGGCGCGCCGCAAGCGCGGCATAAAGCAGCGGTCGGCGGTGGTTCGATCATGCTCATAATTCTCAAATTCTGCGGTTAGCTTCGACTCTACTTGAACGGCTAACGAGTGGCAAGAGTTGCGACTTCCAAGCCTTCGGCTTATCGCGTCGGCGACTCTGTAATACGAGTCGGCACGGCGGTCTCGACTCTGGGCGATTCGAGGTGTGCTTGAATCGCCGCGCGGACGCGCGCGATCAATTCCGCCATCTGCTTCTCGCTGTAGTCGCGGGTCGCGATGGGCTGGCCGATTATCACATCAACTCTGCCGGGCCGCGGCGCCAGCGTCGTCTTTGGCAATAACTTGAACGTGCCGCGAATGGTCACAGGGACGATGGGAACGCCGGCACGCAAAGCAATCTTGAAAGCGCCCGGCTTAAAGTCTTGCAAGTGGCCGTCGGGCGTTCGTGTGCCTTCGGGAAAGACCGCCAGCGACTTGCCGCCTTTGACGCCTTCGATCACGCGCCGCAGGCTGCGCGCGGTCTTGCGCCCGTCGCTGCGGTCAACCGGAAAGTTTCCAGACGTCCACAGGTGCCAGCCCATGAACGGCACATAGAACAACTCTTTCTTCGCCATGATCTTGAATTGATATGGCAAGTAGCCAAACAGCGCCGGGGTATCAATCAGGCTCGAATGATTGGCCATGTAAACGTAGGCTTCATCGCTTCGCAGGTTTTCCACTCCATGCACACGGATGCGCGCAAAGATTGAATAGGCCACCAGGCGACACCACCAGCGGGCGCACCAATGTTGCATCGTCCCACGGCGGTCGAACGGCCAGAGCAAAAGCGACAGCGTCGCCATGACCACCGTGTGCGTGTACCACAGCAGGTTGGCAAACGGCGCCCAGAGATAAATCAGAATCTTTCTTAGCTTTTGCTCCACAGTCTCAGAAATCAAGCACGGCGCAGTGCGGCGCAGCGAGCAGCAAGGTGATGATCGTCTTGGCGTCGTCAATCTCGCCCGAATGAACTTTGGCCAGCGCCTCGGCAAACGGCATGCGCATGACCTCGACCTCTTCATCATCATCAAGCCGCTGCGCGCACGACTCAAGGCCACGCGCCAGGTAAACCCAGATGCGTTCTTCGCAATAGCCCGGCGCGACTTGAAACGCTGAAAGCGGGATGAACTCACGGGCACGCAAGCCCATCTCTTCCTCAAGCTCACGCTCAGCAGTTTCTTCGGGCGAGTGGCCCGGCTCGATGCGCCCCGCCGAAATCTCCAGCGAATACCGACCGAGCGCGTAGCGCCATTGGCGCACCAGCGCCACCGTGCCGTCATCATAGACCGCCAGCGCCCCTGCGCCGCCGTTGTGATGGATGATTTCGATATCAACTTCGCCGCTGCGCGCCGAAACGAAGCGCCCGACCGACAGATCGAGGATGCGGCCTCTGTACTTGTAATCGCGTTTGACTAGCTCGTGAGTCATGGTTTTTGTGACGCAAGGCGGTTAGCTTGCGCGCGGCAGTGCGCAAGCTAACCGCCTTGCGCCACACAGAATCAATCTAGCGTTCACGATATTCGCCGAGCATGCGGCGTTGCGAATCTTCTTCTTCCAGCAGGCGTTTCACCATGCCTACCAGATGGAGCGAGCCGGCGATACAGATCAGCCCATCGGGCGGCGTCACCGAGCGCGCCCACGACAGCGCCTGCTGAGGAGTTTCAGTGAAGAAGACATTGTTAGCACCGGCGAGCGCCGCTTGCGCGATGCGCGCCCCGGTCGCCGAGCGCGGATCGGCAACCCGCGTCAGCACGACCGTCCGCGCCGCCGGAAACAGCGACCGCGCCATCGCATGGATGTCCTTGTCACTCATCACTGCAAAAATCATCGTCAGCTCGCCGCGCCAGAACTCATCCAGATAAACCCGCAGAGCGCGTGCGCCGCCGGCGTTGTGCGCGCCGTCGAGCAGCAGCGCTGGGCGGTCATCGATCCACTCCAGGCGTCCCGGCCAAGTTGCAGCGCGCAGTCCTTTGATGATCGCTTCGCGGCTGATATCAAAGCCCAGCTCGTTCAATGTCTCGGCGGCTTCAATGGCGGCGGCAGCGTTGTCGGCCTGGTGTCGCCCGCGCAGCCCGAGCGTCACGGCGCTATAGACAGACTTTGACGACTCATAATCAAAGGCCAGGCGACCTGTCTCGTTGGATGAGACGTTGTGCGGTTCGTTAGCGAAAGCCGGTAAGACTTTGGCTTCGAGACAGCGTCGCATCAGCACGCCGGTCGCGGCTTCGTATTGTTGCCTGCCGATAACGGCGCGCGCACCCGGCTTGATTACCGCGGCTTTCTCTTGAGCGATTTTCGTGATCGTGTCGCCGAGTATCTGCTGATGATCCATGTCAATCGTCGTCACGACCGAAAGCACTGCCGCCACCGCATTCGTCGAATCGAGCCGCCCGCCAAGTCCGACTTCAAGTATGGCCAGCTCGACAGCGGTTTCGGCAAAGTAAGAGAGCGCGATGGCCGTCACCTGCTCGAAGAAAGACGGCAGACTGGCCAGCCGCCCTTCGCCGACCAGGGCTTCGGCTATCTCTCGAACATTGGTAGCGAGCCGCGCAAAATCGGCTTCGCTGATCTCCTGGCCGTTGACTCGGATACGCTCGGTGATGCGGACGAGGTGCGGCGACGTGTAGAGCGCTGTGCGCCGGCCTGCCGTGCGGGCGATGGAATCGAGCATGGCCGACACAGAGCCTTTGCCGTTAGTGCCGGCGACGATGACGGAGGGATAGACACGGTCGGGACGGCCCGCGCGCTCAAGCAAGTGACGGATGCCGTCAAGCCCGAACTTCGCGGCGAGGACTTCGTGGCCGAGACTGTAGAGGTACGCGACCGACTGCTTGAAATCCATAATCCACCCGCCTGCGATGCGCGGCGCCTTACTTCATCCCGTTGTTTGACATGAAAGCGAGCGAATTGACGATGAACGGCTTCAAATCTTTGCGCTCGACGACGGCATCGAGCATGCCATGTTCGAGCAGGAATTCGGAGCGCTGAAAGCCTTCGGGGAGTTTCTGGCGAATGGTTTGCTCGATGACTCGCGGCCCGGCGAAACCGATCAACGCCCCCGGCTCGGCGATGTTGAGGTCGCCGAGCATCGCATAGCTGGCGGTGACGCCGCCGGTCGTCGGATCTGTCAGCACCGAGATGTAGGGCAGGCCCGCTTCATCCAGGCGAGCCAGCGCCGCTGAAATCTTCGCCATCTGCATCAACGAAATGGCTCCCTCCTGCATGCGTGCGCCGCCCGACGCCGAATAGATAATCACTGCGGCGCGCGTTTTCACAGCGCACTCGATTGCCCGCGTGATCTTCTCGCCAACGACCGAGCCGAGCGAGCCGCCGACGAATTCTAGCGCCATCGAGCAGACGATTGCAGGATGGCCGCCGACTCTACCCTGCGCCGTGATAATGGCGTCGAGCATGCCGGTTTTCTTCTGCATGCCCTTGAGCCGTTCGGAATAGCCCTTTGTATCAACGAACCGCAAGGGATTGGTCGAAGCCAGCCCGGTGTCGAGTTCAGTCCACTGCTCGTCATCAAGGGTCAGGCGCAAGCGCTCGGCGGCGCTGATGCGGTGATGGTAATCGCATTTCGGGCAGACGTTGAGATTCTCTTCGACCTCGCGCTTGAAAAGCATCTGCTCGCAGCCAGGGCATTTGACGAACAGCCCTTCGGTGCGAACGGTCTTCTCTTCGCCCGGGTCGACCGATCTCGGCTTGTCTTTTCTCTTAAACCAACTCATAACGGCAGGGGCTGGGGGCTAGGGGCTAGGGACTAGCGGAAAAGACCAACTAGTCCCTAGTCCCTAGCCCCTAGCCCCTATGTCGTCCTTTTGCTGAAATCGGTCATCTTCTCGGCAGCGCCGGCGCGGTGATTGACTGCCCGCGCCATAATGAAGAGCAGATCGGAAAGCCGGTTCAAGTAAACGATGGCCGCCGCGTTCACGGCTTCCTGATCGGCGAGCGCGACAACGCGGCGCTCGGCTCGGCGCGCAACCGTGCGCGCCACATGCAGCAAGGCTCCGGCTTCGCTGCCGCCCGGTAAGATGAACTCTTTGAGCGGCTCTAGTTCGGTAAGGAATGTTTCAGAAGCCGCTTCGAGCCTCTCGACATATGCTTCGGTGATGCGCGGCACTTCGATCTCTGCCGGGCTGGCCAGGTCGGCACCAAGCGTGAAGAGGTCGTTTTGAATCGTCCCGAGAACGTCATCAACCTGCGCGTCGTTGAGGCGCGCACGCACCAGGCCGAGCAGGCTGTTCAGCTCGTCAACTTCGCCATAAGCGTCAACGCGCGGACTGGCTTTGCTGACGCGCGCGCCGCCGACAAGCGCCGTCTGTCCGGCGTCGCCTGTGCGCGTGATAACTTTTGAAATGCGGTTTCCCCTAGGCATCTGAATGAGTGTCCATTCTAGGCACGCACGCCGGCATTGTCAAAATCGAAACAGTTGCGCAAAGCCGGGGCCTTCGGCTACGCTCTCCTAGCCGCCACTAAAGGGAAGCTGAAGCAAAGCAGAGGTAGGCGAATGGCAAAAATCAGCGTCGGGGTCATCGGGCTCGGCACCGTTGGCACAGGCGTCATCAAACTGCTGCAAGACGACCCGCGCTTTCGCGTCAAATGGGTCGCCGTGCGCGACAAAGCGAAAGCCCGCACGGTTGACCTGTCAGCGATCCGCGTCACCGATCAGCCCTTCGATCTCGTCAACGACCCGGAGCTAGAGATCATTATCGAAGTCGCGGGCGGCACCAATCCGGCTTATGAAGTGATCCGCAACGCTATCGCGCAGGGCAAACACATCGTCACCGCCAACAAGGAAGTGATCGCCAAGCACGGCTCGGAAATCTTCGACCTGGCGCACCGCCACAACGTCACGGTGCTATTCGAAGCTGCCGTCGGCGGCGGCATCCCGTTGATCTCCACCATTCAGCGCGGCTTACAGGCGAACGAGATTCAGAGCGTCGCCGGCATCCTTAACGGCACGACGAATTTCATTCTGACAGCAATGCAGGAGCGCGGTCAGACCTTCGCCGACGCGCTCGCCGATGCACAGGCGCTGGGCTACGCTGAAGCCGACCCGACCAACGATGTCGAATCGTTCGACGTGGCTTACAAGATCACGATTTTAGCGTCGCTGGCTTTCGGCAAGTTCGTTCACACAGATGAAGTCTACCGCCAGGGCATCACGCGCATCAGCGACATAGACATTGCGATGGCGCGCGAGTTCGGCTACCGCATCAAGTTGATCGGGCTGGCGCGGCGAGGCGAGGATTGTCTCGACGTGCGCGCCCACCCGATGCTGGTTCCCGCGCATCACCCGCTGGCCTCTGTCGAAGGCGCCAACAACGCCATCTTTATCAGAGGCCACGCGGTCGGCGAAGTCATGCTGGTCGGCCCCGGTGCGGGCCAGATGCCGACTGCAAGCGCCGTGGTCGGCGACTTGATCAATCTCGCGAGCGCCCTGCGGCTGCCGGACTTCGCTCCCTATTTTCAGCCGATCATCGCGGCGGGCGAAGCGCCGTTGTGTAGCGTGGACGACGCCGAAGGCTGTTTCTACATTCGTCTCGAAGCCGAAGATACGCCGGGCGTCATCGGCAATATCGGCCATGCACTCGGCGGTCACGGCGTCAGTGTGCATAGCTTCCTGCAACGCGGCGTTGCCCGCGACGCCGCGGCGACCGTCGTTCTATTGACGCACCGCACCCGCGAGCGTCAACTGATGCGCGCCCTTCGCGAGATCGAAGCGCAGGCAAGCACCCGCGAAGTCGGCGTCCTCTTGCGGGTATTTGAGTAAGAAGAAGCCAGAAGTCAGGAGTCAGGAGTCAGTATGGATAGCGAAGGGGAGTCTAAAAGATAGAATAGAAGCGGAGGCGGACAAGCGGACTCGCGACAAGCGTACTGGCTGCCGCCGACTTCCTCTTCCATTCTGTCTTCTGAATTCTGACTCCTGACTCCCTCCCCATTATGATCGTTCAAAAGTTCGGTGGCACTTCAGTCAAATCGGTGGCGCGCATCAAAAATGTCGCCGGCATCGTGGCGCGGGCGGCTGGGCAGAGCGCGGTTGTCGTGGTGGTCTCAGCGATGGGCGACACCACCGATTATCTGGTCAAGCTGGCGCGGCAGATGTCGACTGCTCCGAATCAGCGCGAGTACGATATGCTGCTCGCGACCGGTGAGCAGATTTCGATTGCCCTGGTGGCGATGGCGCTCAATGACATTGGTTGCAAGGCGGTGTCGCTGACAGGCGCGCAACTCGGCATCATCACTGAAAGCGTTCACACGACGGCGCGCATCGTTGATATAAAGACCGAGCGCATTCGCCACTTTCTTGATGAAGGTTATGTGGTC
>JBJMGU010000254.1:0-9058 GCA_045807765.1 Blastocatellia bacterium | reverse complement strand
GACCTGATCGGCCAGCAGCGCGCCCGCGAAGACTTCAAGCGCCACCTCGAAATCGCCACTCTCAACCCGGCTGACGCCTCGGCGCATTACAACCTCGGCCTGATCTATCAACAGCGCGGTCAGCTCGACGAAGCGCGCCGCAGTTTCAGCCGCGCCATCGAGATCGATCAAAACGAAACGGACGCGTACTACCAGCTTGGCCGCATCAGCCGCGAAGAGGGCCGCTTCAGCGAAGCCATCCAGCATTTCGACGCCGTTGTTCAGCGTAACCAAGATCACAGTCAGAGCGAGGTCTGGCGCGAGGTCGGACGCACCTATTTCGAGGCCGGGCAGACCATAGACGCCACCGCCGCCTTCGAGCGTTTCCTGGCCCGCCGGCCTTCGGATGCCGAGGGCCATTACCGCTATGGGCTCGCGCTTGCGCAGCTCGGTCGCTCGGAAGAAGCCGCCGCCGAGATGCGCGCCTGCATCTCGGCGGCGCGCACCGCGCCGGCCTACAAGTACCGCACCGAAAAACGCTGGATGAGCGACGCCGAAGCCTTTCTGCGCTCGCTGCCCGCCGACCGGTAGCGATAAGGCGCGCGGTTATGGATAATAAAAGTTTGCGTTAAGCCCGCAACAGCCGCCCGCTGCATACAGCCTCACTGATACACTGAGCGGCTGCCGATTAATGATTCGAGAGAGGGAGCATTGGAAGCAATACTCGCGCTTGAAGACGGAAGAGTGTGGCGCGGGCGCGGCTTCGGCGCGCGCCTGGCAGTGACCGGCGAGGTCGTGTTCAACACGGCGATGACCGGCTATCAGGAGATTCTCACAGACCCTTCGTACTGCGGCCAGATCGTCACCATGACCTACCCGCTGATTGGCAACTATGGCGTCAACCATCAGGACATCGAAGCCCACCGCGCCTTCGCCGAAGGCTTCGTCGTGCGCGAGTTGTCGCGCACGGTCTCGAACTGGCGCGCCGATCTGTCGCTCGACGACTACCTGAAGCAAGCCGGCATTCCCGGCATCTCTGACATTGATACGCGCGCCCTTGTCCGCCACATCCGCGAGCGCGGCTCGATGCGCGGCTGTCTGTCAACCGACGAAACTGACGAGCAGGCGGTGGTCGAGCGTGCCCGCCGCGCCCCCGAAATGGTCGGCCTCGATCTCGCCTCGGTGGTGACCTGTAAGGAATCTTACGTCTGGACGGATGACCAGGCGTCGGCTTATGGCTCGCCGCGTCTGTTGCACCCACAGGTCAAGCCCGACGAGCAGGCTGCGCCCGGACAGGCGGCGACAGCACCGCGCTTTCACGTCGTCGCCTACGACTTCGGTTTGAAGTACAACAGCCTGCGCAATATGGCGGCGCTCGGCTGCCGCGTGACGGTGGTGCCGGCGCACACCTCTGCGGAAGAGGTGATGCGGTTGCAACCGGACGGCATCTGGCTGTCGAACGGGCCGGGTGATCCTGAGCCGCTCACCGGCGTGATCGCCAACCTGCGCAAGCTGCTTGGGCGCTACCCGATCTTCGGCATCTGTCTGGGGCACCAGTTGCTCGGCCTGGCCTTCGGTGGTCGTACTTACAAACTGCCGTTTGGGCATCACGGCGGCAACCAGCCGGTGAAGGATTTGGCGACGGGCCGCGTCGAGATCACGGCGCAGAATCATGGCTTCGCCGTTGATGCCGACTCGCTGCCGGCAGACTGCGAAGTGACGCACATCAACCTCAACGACAACACCGTCGAAGGGCTGCGCCATCGCGAATGGCCGGTCTACTCAGTGCAGTACCACCCGGAGGCCGGTCCCGGTCCGCATGACCCGGCGCACCTGTTCGACCGCTTCGCGCGCATGATGGAAAGTCATCGCGCACGGGGCTGAGGCAATATCTCAAATGATCACGCGCGAGATTTGAGCCGCGTTCGAGACGCGCCACATTGATTGTAATGGCCAACAGAAGAGATATGAAAAGATGGGTGGCCGGCTTAATCTTTCTGACTCTGTTCTCTATGGGAAATACGCTGATGACCACTGCGCAAGAGAACCACTCCGTCAAACCGCCCGTGGCCAGGAAGTCACCAAAGACCATGACCATCCACGGCGACACGCTGGTGGACGATTATGCCTGGATGCGGGAGAAGAATAACCCTGAAGTGCTGGCTCACCTTGAAGCCGAGAACGCTTACACCGACGCCGTAATGAAGCCGACCGAAGCGTTTCAAGAGGCGCTCTACAAAGAGTTCGTCGGACGCATCAAGGAGACCGACGCGGGTGTGCCTTACAAGAACGGCGATTATTTTTATTACTCGCGCACCGAGCAAGGTAAACAATATCCCATACTCTGTCGCAAGCGCGGCACCCTCGACGCGAAAGAAGAGGTCTATCTCGATCTCAACGAGCTGGCGAAGGGCTTGAAGTTCCTCGGGCTCGGCCCGACCTCGGTGAGCGACGACGGCAACCTGCTGGCTTACTCGATAGACACCACAGGCTTCCGCCAGTTCAAGCTACAGGTCAAAGACCTGCGCACCGGCCAGTCGATGGCCGACACCGCCGAGCGCGTCACCTCGCTCAACTGGGCGCGCGACAACCGCACCCTCTTCTACACGGTCGAAGACGCGACGACGAAGCGCTCCTTTCAGCTCTATCGCCAGCATCTCGGCGGTCGCGCCGAAATGCTCTATGAAGAGAAAGATGAGCTGTTCGATCTCGACGCCGCGCGGTCGCGCAGCAAAGCATTCATCTTCGTGACCAGCGGCAGCTACAAGTCTACGGAAGTCCGCGCCATCGCCGCCGACCGTCCCGACGACGCGCCGCGGTTGCTGCTGCCGCGCGAAGCGGAGCATCGTTACTACGCCGACCATCACGGCGATTCGTTCTACATTCGCACCAACGAAGGCGCGAAGAATTTCCGTCTGGTCGCCGCGCCCATCAATGATCCGCAGAAGAAGAACTGGCGCGAAGTCATCCCGCACCGCCCCGAAGTCTTGCTCGCCGACATGGATTTCTTTAAGGATTATTATGTCGCTTACGAGCGCCGGGACGGCTTGCCGCAGTTGCGCGTCACCGAGTTCAACACCAACGAGTCGCATGTCATCGATATGCCGGAAGCGGTCTACGCGGTCTTGCCTGCCGCCGGGCCAGAGTACGACACCAGTACGTTTCGCTTCAACTATGTGTCGTTCACGACGCCGGCGTCGGTTTACGATTACGACATGAAGACGCGTCAACGCGTTTTGCGCAAGCGCACGGAAGTGCTGGGCGGCTTCGACCCGGCGCAATACCAGGCCGAGCGCGTCTATGCGCGGGCAACGGACGGCACGCGCATCCCTGTGTCGCTGGTCTACAAGAAAGGCTTGCAGCGCGACGGCCAGCGCCCGCTGCTGCTGCAAGGCTATGGCGCGTATGCCATCTCGTCGGATATCAATTTTTCGATCCCGCGCCTCAGCCTTCTAGATCGCGGCTTCATCTACGCCATCGCGCACATCCGCGGCGGCGGCGAGATGGGCGAAGTCTGGCATGACCAGGGCAAGATGATGATGAAGCGGAATACCTTCACCGACTTTATCGCGGCGGCAGAGCATTTAATCGCTGAGAAGTACACTTCAAGCGACCGTTTGATCATCACCGGCGGCAGCGCCGGCGGCCTGCTGATGGGCGCAGTCTTGAACATGCGCCCGGAGCTGTTCAAGGCGGCAGTCGTCTACGTCCCCTTTGTTGACGTGATGAACACCATGCTCGACGAGTCTTTGCCGCTGACGGTTGGTGAGTTCGAGGAGTGGGGCAACCCGAAGGTCAAAGCCGAATACGATTACATGCGGACGTATTCGCCCTATGACAACATCGAAGCGAAACGCTATCCGACGATCCTTGTGCGCACGTCGCTGAACGATTCGCAGGTGATGTACTGGGAGCCGGCGAAATATGTGGCGCGCCTGCGGGCGATGAAGACCGACAATAACCCGCTGCTCTTCCGCATCAAGCTCGGCGGCGGCGGCCACGGCGGCGCTTCGGGCCGTTACGACACGCTGCGCGACACCGCCTTCGATTACGCCTTCATGCTCGCGCAGGTCGGCATCCGCCAGTGAAGGCTGTCAGATGCCGACCGCGCCGGCTAGTTGAGCGCCTGGGTGATTCGCCAGAGGCTGAAATTGGTCGCGCTATAACCAATGATGTTGGTGGATGTGGTTGCGGCGACAATCGTGGTGAGGACGCCGCTCGAAGCATCTTCATCAATGTGGACGGCGCCGTTGCCGCTGATCGCGACGGTCGCGCCGACAAAAGAGCCGTAAAAATCGCCGCTGCCGCTGATGTTCAACTGGCTATGCGGCGCGTAGACGATGCCATAGGTGTCAGAGTTGCCGCTGAGCGTCACGGTCTGATTGGCGCCGCCGGTAAAGTTCCAGTGAACGTCTGTCGGCTTCAGATTCGGGTCTTGTAAGCCGCTGCTGCCGCTCATCGTCGAGCTGCCGGCGATGTTGAAGGTCACAGGCCCTTTGAAGATGATCTTGCTTGAGCTGCTGGTGTTGAGCGATTGCAGGTTATAAACCGTGGTCTGCCCCGGCGTCCCCAGATAAATGACCGAGGATGCCGAGGTGGTGATCGTCCCATAGTTGCCGGGCGGGATCGTTAGCGATCCCTGAGAGACCGTGATGTCATGGTAATTGCCCGCAGGCAGTGTGCCCGCCTGATTCTTGCTCCAACTATAATCGGTGGTTCCCGATGGCGCGGGAGGCGGCGGCACGTTGTTGAAGATCAAGGGCGATTCTCCGAGATGCTCGCTGCTCGCTGAAAAAGAATTTCCGTGACCGTCCTTAACCTTGTTCCCTGTCAGATCAATGTCTATGGCCGCAAAACCGGAGGGCTGAAGCAGGTAAGGCGGCTCAAGCGTCGCATAGGCCTGACCGGTGATGGTGCCTGTGTTCACATTGATGTAGCCCCATTGATTGTTGATGAATTCGTTGTTGGTGCGCAGATCACCTCGAGAGCCGATGTTGGATCTGCCAATCTGGCCGGGATAGGTGTTTGCCGGCAGCGAAGTGCCGTAAGGGCCTAGCGATGAGTGATAACTATCAATTCGGCCACTGCCGCTCATAGTGATCATGCCTCTGGCAACGAGGCCGGCGCCGGCGTCTGCCTGTTGGGCACTCGGGGCGATGCTGACCGTCTCGGTGATTGGCGTCGCCGTTGCCGAGATGTAAGCCCAGAGGGTGGCGCTGGCTATCGTCGTGCTGCCGCGGTTGATCGTGCCGGTGGACTGAATCAGCCAGGTGACGCTTCCGGGTTTCAAGCTGCTAGGCGGAACGATTGAAACCAGAATGGCTTTGACCGAAAACCGACCCTGCCCTTCCGTCTGATTGTAGAGCTTGCCGGCGAAGTCATTGACCACCTGGTTATAGCTGAAGGTCGTTGACGTCCCCGACGGATCGTTGGCACTCAAGCTGTAGCTCGCCGGGTAGGTGTTGCTGCTGTCGCCGGCAAGGACGACGTTTTTCAGAACGTTGCTGTTCAACACCTTGACCGACGTCGGAATGGTTTGATCAGCGGAAGTCGCGGCGGCAGCGCTCTGAAAGAAAGGCGTGTTGGTGTAGCTGAGCTGTCCGGCGACGCCCGCCGTGTTCGACGTGTATTGCGCCGGCAGGATGTAGAGGCCGGTGTTCGGATCAGCACCGAATTTCGAGGTGAACCAGCCGGCGGCGCGATGGATGCCGGATTCGGCAACATAGAATGCCTGATTCGTCCGTATATCGTTGCCGCTGATTAACACGTCGGTCGTCGAAGCCATTAACATGGCTGCTGTCAGCAACGACAGCAAGAGCGTCAGCAGAATGCAAGTCACCAGGGCGACACCCCGCTCGTTATTGCGCTCCGTTTGTAGATGGTTATTCATCATCCGTCCTCCTTCCGCTAGACTTCGCCGTTAGAATCCCACTGCCGGGATGTACTGGCCGCGCACCTGTATCAGCGCGATAAGCTTCAACGTTCTATACTTGCCGCTCTCTAAATCCTGCCCCTGAGTGCGCGCTTGCAAATCAATCTGCACCTTGGCCACTCTGGTCGAATCGATCAATCCGCTCGTGGCATCAAAGGCGATGCTGCCGTCAATCGCATCCAGGTAGGTAAATGTTAATCCGACGTTACCGCTCGTCGTCAGCACGTTACGGGCAATCACTTCTTCAGCCGAGATGGTGGAGCCGGCAGTCTGTGTGTCTTCGTAAGCCGTCGTACGGGTGATGGCTCCATAACGCGGATCATTCTGAGCAGTGATGACCTTATAAGTCCGGCGCTCGATCACGCTGATGATCGTGCCGGGGCCAAAGTCGCTGATGCTGGCGCCGGAAGTGATCGCCAGGAGGTCGCTGGAGTCAACGGCGATGGTATTGGCGAGCGAGCCGACCGCAGTGATTTTGGCAAGGGCGCAAGCGCCGGAGACGGAATTGAGCAAGGAGACCGTCTGGTCAACGGCGAAGCCGCTGGTCGTGCCCACAGAGAAGATGCCGCCGGTGTTGGCTCCGAGCGAAGTGATTGTCGTTGTCGTATTATTGAAGTCGCCGCGTACGATCAAAGTGTTGACCGAGCCGCTCACGACTCCGTGATAGCCCGGCAGGCCGGCGCCCGCCATCCGCACTTCGTCGGTGAAGCGGTCGAATGCGGTGCGCAAGTCCTGCGCCATGTCTAAGGTGGCGCGCTCGTCGCTATAAACCGTCTGGCCCTTTGAGAAGAACCACAGCGTAGCGCCCAGCACCGCCAGCAGAATGCCGATGGCCACCATCAATTCGAGTAAGGAGAATCCTGCTTCGGCCCGCTCTCTCATACTGCTCCTATGACGCCGGACGAACCATCTCGACGCTGAAGACCACATCGTGCGACGTGTTGTTAGAGTTGGTGGCGGCGTTCTGCTGGGTATGCACGGTGACGGTCAGCACTTTGACCATGACGTGCGAAACGCCATTGGCGTCGGTGGCGCTCAGGCTGGTGCCGCCGCTGTCAGTCCAATCGCTTACCGCCGTCGTTACCTTGAAATTGCCCACCGAGTTGTCGGTGATCTCGATGCCATCGGCGTCTGTGTAGAAGGCTCTATTGAAGTTGTTATTCGTCGTCGCCGCGTCGAAATTCGCCGATGAGTACTGCACCTGACTCTTTACTTTTTCGAGGACACGCTTGCAGAGGTTGAGGCTGGAGACTCCCGCCTTGCTATCGGTGTTCATGCGGACGCCGAGCGTCAGGCCCTGAGCCAGCGCCCCGACTACCACGGCGAGGACGCTCATGCTGATTAACAGCTCAATCAGCGAAACGCCGGCTTCCTTAGAGCGGCAGAGGACTTGTTGGCTGGTGCTTCTCATCATCATATCCCCTTTGCTGCTCTGAGTTCATCCACTGTAAATATCACTGATCGTGACCCGGCCCGCGTTGCTAAGCGTTAGCAACACCTGGCGGCCTTGACCATCGCTGAGCGTCAAGCTGGTAATCGCCGTGCCGCCGCTGGTGGCTTGCAGCGTGCCATTGCCTCTAATGGTAATGGTCGGATAAGCCGACAGCGTCACGCTGCTGGGAATCGTATAGGGGAGCAGCTCGCTTTTAGCGCCGTCACAGGTGCTGCACGTCAGACCAAAGACCGTGTTGTTCGCGGTGCAGCCGAGCGTCAAGGTTTGACAGTTCTTGACGGCGAGCATCCGCGCCCGCTCAATCTGCCAGGCAATGTTCTGCGCCTGCTGACGCAACTGATAACGCGCCCGCGACTTGCCAAAGATGATCAGCGACGTGGTGGCCATAATGGCAATGATCGCCACGACGATGGCAAGTTCCATTACCCCGAAGCCCGCCTCACCGCCGCCGAGCTTTTGGCGATTGCGCTTAGATACAGAGATAGCTACAACATTGGACATAGCAATAAACACCTTATGTCGTTACTAGACTTCGCGGAGACGGCTGGAGATAGTTATTTGCCCGCTAGAGATCATCACCGTCCACTTCATCTCGCCACGCGTGCTATCGCAAACGCAGGGCCACTGCGGCAGCGCCGCGACTATTCGCTCAAAATCAATGATTTGATTACCCAATCTTGGTATTTTCGCAGAAGTTTTGGGCTCAAACGCGCAGGGCAAACGGCATAAGCCGTAAAATCAACATCAGAATGACTGACAGAGTTGAGCAGAATGATTGATGCACATGGCCGCCGCGCCTGGCATCGGCGCGCAACAATTTCACAAGGTGCATGACAGACAGTCGGTGCTATAATAGAATCATCCAAATAACAACGAGCCGACGGGGCTGGGATGTGGAAGCTACCTGATCGGCGCGGGGCGAATCCTAGGATTTGCCCCTTAGCAGTAACGTACTGAAGGTAGAGGAGATAAAGGATGAAGCAGACAGCTCGCCAATTCATGTCCAGACGTTTGCAAGCGATCACGCTTGCGCTGGCATTCACCCTTTCGATTACGGCAGTAGCCAGCGCGCGCTCCGACCAGCAAGACAAGTTTTCCAAGATTCATATTAAGAATTTCGGCCAGATGGACGAGCGCTTCTATCGTGGCGCGCAGCCGAAAGCCGAAGACATCAAAGACCTCGCGGGGCTCGGCATCAAAACGATCATTGACCTGCGCGACGATCCGACCGGCTACGAAAAAAGCGTCGCCGAATCGCTCGGGCTGCATTATGTCAATATCCCGATGAGCGACACGCACTATCCCAAAGAAGACCAGATTCAGCAGTTCTTGAAGCTGGCAGCCGACCCGGCGACGGGCGCTTTCTATGTCCACTGTGCCGGCGGGCGTCACCGCACAGGCGTGGCTGGCGCGGTCTATCGCATGACGCTTGATGGCTGGGATTATGACCGCACCTACAGCGAGATGAAGAACTATGACTTCTACACCCGCTGGGGTCACGGCCCGATGAAAGATTATGTCGAGGATTACTGGAAGAAGATTCAGGTGGGTCAGGTTCAAGTTTTGAACAAGTAGTCCAGCGACAACCATCGTTCCTCCATCGCCCAGATCACTCCTCTTGTGAAAGAGAAAGGGCCGCTTCACGTGAAGCGGCCCTTTCTCTTTCACAAGAGGAGTGATCTGGGCGATGGAGG
>JBJMGU010000253.1:0-18426 GCA_045807765.1 Blastocatellia bacterium | reverse complement strand
CCTGCGCCCGGATGTTGACCGCGCCAGCCTGATTCGCTTAATCACAGAGAGTCAGGTTGATGCCATCGCATTCACCAGTCCTTCAACCGTCAGCAATTTCGCGGCGCTCATCGGCACAGATGATCTCGCCAATCGCCTGCGCGGTATCGTCGTCGCCGGCATCGGCCCGGTGACCTCGGACGCCTTGCGCGCCCACGGTCTCACAGACATCGTACAACCGCAGCGCTACAACGCCGCCGCACTGGTCGAGGCGCTTACGGAAGCATTGACGCGTGACGAAGGCGTCCGCGGCGGCGTTTGAGTTGGCTTCTCTGTGCCGCGCTGCAATAATGATTTGCCGGCGCGTTCATCCATCAAGCAGATGCCGGTGATCGATTTATGAAAAGCAATCCGCGGGGTCAAGCCCGTTTCACATTGTGGCTTTTATTTGTAGTGACGATTGTCGCCGCGCAAGCCTACGCGCAGGACCCACAGAAGACCGACGAGCAGACGCCGGTGCGGCTCAATTCGACGCTCGTGCAGGTTCCGGCCATCGTTACCGAGCGTGGCGGCAAGTTTATCACCGACCTTACAAAAACCGATTTCACCATTTTTGAAGACGGCAAACGGCAAGAGGTCGCACTATTCACCGCGCTCAAACAACCATTCAATGCCGTGCTTGTTCTCGACACCTCGAATAGCGCTCAGGATCGCTTGCGGGCGATTCAAAATACCGCCGTAACGTTCACCAAAGAGCTTGCCGCCGGCGACCGCACGATGGTCATCTCGTTCGACAATGATATCCATGAGCTGACCGAATTCACCCATGATCAGAAAGAGCTTGAATCGGCTATCCGCGGCGTCGAGTCAGGCTTCGGCAAGTTGCTTTATGAAGCCATGGTACGCGCTCTGGACAAGCTCCGCGACCAGGAAGGCCGCCGCGCCATCATCCTCTTCAGCGACGGCGTTGACATGAAAAGCATCGAAGCGACCGCCGAGAAGACCATGCAGATGGCCGAAGAGGTCGGCGCGGTGATTTATGTTGTGCGCTTTGACACGCGCTGGTTCATCGAAGCCGAAGCTCGTAAGCAAGAAGCCGAGCGTCCGAAAAAGCGCCTGCCCTTCGACGTGGATGGGCGCATTCCGCTGCCGCCCGATTTTGGCGGGCCGGACATCACCAGTGATAATCCGGAAATCCCCACGCCGCAGAAGCCGAAGATCGAAATTGATATGGGCGGCATGGGGTCGCCGCGTCGCCAGCCGCCGGTGGTCTACGATCCGGGGTCGCACGCTCCGATGGGCTTACCGCAACCCCGCGAAGCCGATCCGATCTCGGATAATCTCGACAAGCTTTATGGAGAAGCCGATCAGTTCATGCTCGCGATCACGGCGCACACGGGAGGCCGGGTTTACCAGGCCGAGACCTTCGAGAACACTCGCGCCGCCTTTGCTGCCATCGCCGACGAGTTGCACAATCTTTACGTATTGGGCTACTACCCGACCGCCGCGCGCCGCGACAATAAGCTGCATAAGCTCAAAGTCGAAGTCGCCCGCAAGAATGTGTTAGTGCGCGCCCGCACCGGCTATCGCACGCAGACCACCGACAAATAGTAAGCGACGAGCAATGCCACCCGGAGATTCGCCGGCTCGCCTTCTGCCCCTAATCAAACAGGCGTTACACTAATTCGTATAGCGCCCGCCGCTCTGGCTAACTTCAGGCAACCGACACCGCATCTTTTCAATCGTCGCTTCTTTTATTTATTGAACAATTTAACCGCGAGTGTGCTAAGCTAGGACGCATAGCAGCGGGGTGCGGCACAGGCATTGCTCCTGGGCGAATTGCCAAAAGAGTTAAACAGCTTTTCGTTTGAGGGTAATGACATGAAACGCGCTCTCCCCATGCTCCTCACGCTCCTGTCTCTGCTGTTCATCAGCAATACCAGCTTTGCGCAAACGCCTGACAACATCGATGCCGATGTCGAAGATGAAGCACCCGCCGGGCGTGTGGTGCGCGTCAGCTTCGTCGAAGGCGACGTGTCGTTTCAGCGCGCCGGCACCAGCGAATGGGCCGCGGCGATTGAGAATCTACCCTTGTTTGCCGGCGATCAGGTCTATGCCGGCAATGGCGCCCGCGTTGAATTGCAACTTGGGCGCGGCAGCTACATCCGCCTTTCGGAAAACACCGCGCTGACAATCACCGACCTGCGCGACGATGGCGTGCAGTTCGAGATGCCGGCAGGGATGGCGTTCGTTCGCGTCGAGCAATTCGCCTCGGCATTCAAGCGCTTTGAAGTGGACGTGCCGAATGCCGCACTCTTGCTGCAAGAGGATGGGCTTTATCGGATCAACGTGCGCGGCGATGACAACAGCGAAGTGATCGTGCGGCGCGGCGCTGCCGAGGTCTCTACGGACGAAGGGAGCTTCAAGCTCCGCGAAGGCCGCCGCTTGTTGATAGATACGTCGGCCAGCGGACGGCTCGAAGTCGCTTACGACACGACACAGGATGACTGGGATTTATGGAGCACGACTCGCGACGCAACGATCGGTCAGAGTGTGAG
Source organism: Blastocatellia bacterium (assembly GCA_045807765.1). Classification (GTDB taxonomy): domain Bacteria; phylum Acidobacteriota; class Blastocatellia; order UBA7656; family UBA7656; genus DATENM01. Next base: position 15,889 of record JBJMGU010000253.1, on the reverse strand, counting down.
CACCACGCCTGCTGACGTTACGCAATATGAAACGACTTACAGTGACTTTTATGGCGTGAGCGATCTGTCGTCCTATGGCTCGTGGTATGACGATCCGAGCTATGGCCGCTGCTGGCGACCGCGTGTCAGCGCGGGCTGGGCGCCGTATCGCCAGGGCCAGTGGCTCTGGACGCCCTACGCCGGCTGGACGTGGGTGTCGAGCGAACCGTGGGGATGGGCACCTTATCACTACGGTCGGTGGGTCTTTGGTCCGACGTATGGTTGGGCATGGGTGCCGGGGTATGGCAGGTCTGTCAGCCGTAATGACAATTACAGATGGCGAGCTTACTATCGCTGGCGTCCGGCGCTGGTCGGTTTCTTCGACGCGCCGTCGCCGCGCGGCCACTACATTGGTTGGTATCCGCTAGCGCCCGGCCAGCATTGGCGGCGGCCTGATGCCGCGCCGCGCGGTGGCGATCATTCGCACCTGCAAAACCCGACGGCGCGTGACAGTTGGCAGCGTCCCGGTCGCAACACCTTCATCCTGCCGCCAAATCGCGAGCGCGGCGTCACTCTCTTGCCGGTCGAAGGCTTTACACGCGCCGACCGCGCCAAGGCTCGTCCGGTCGCGCCCGACACCGATCTGAGCAACTGGATCAAACGCGGCGCACGGGCCGGATTGCCTGAGATCAAGCCGTCGCCTGTCGCCATCGCTCCGGTCTTGCGCGACGGCGAGCGCCATCGGATTGCGATTCCGGCTAACGAAATCATTCACCGCACGGTGGTGACGCGCAATCGGCCAAGCGATTCTCAGGCGACGACGAATCCGCCACGCGAGCGCCGCTTGATCACTCCGCGCCCGCCTGGGCTGTCAAATGACGAGCCGGCACGACGCGAAAAACGCGAGCGCGGCGACGAATCACGCATGAAGCCGCCGGCAGTGGCTCGCCCGGCAGACGGGCAGGAAGACAATCCAGTTCGTCAGAAGCCGAATCGCCAGGAACGCGATGGCGCGCAGCCTCGCATCCTGCCAGTAGACCGTGCTGATGGAGACAGCGACCGGGCCGAGCGCAAGGCCCGACGCAAGAATGACGAAGCACCGCAGCCAGCGAATCAGGGCAACTCTGCCGCCGAGGAAACGCGGGCGCGCGAGCGCAAACAGCGCGATGAAGAGCAAGTGCGCCAGCACAACGAAGAGCGGCAGCGTCGGGTAGACGAAGAGCACACGCGGCAACAAAACGAAGACCGCGCTAAACAGCGCGAAGAAGAACAGAACCGACAACGCGACGAAGAGCGCACACGGCAACGCCATGAAGAGCGCCAGCGGCAGGCGGAAGAAGAGCGCAACCGCCAGCGTCAAGAGGAACAACAGCGCCATAATGAAGAAGAGCGCGCTCGGCAACGTGAGCAGGAACAGAATCGCCAGCGTGATGAAGAACGTGCCCGGCAGCGCAATGAAGAACAGAATCGCCAGAAGAACGAAGAACAGAACCGCCATCGCGAAAAGCCGCCTGAGCAAAACACCGCGACGCCGAATCAGACAAAGTCGCCGCGCTCCGATTCTTCGGGCGAATCGCGCCATCAGCAAAAGCAGGAGCGCCGCGCCGAACAAGAGCAGCGCAAGAAATCCTGAGCAGTTGCCAGTTATCAGTTATCAGTTGTCAGCAGGGTTCCGGCGCGTTATGAGAGCAAACCAAAGCTGAAATGATGAAACTGGCAACTGGCAACTGGCAACGACTCACCGGTGGCACGGACTGGGCAGATGATAGACGAATAAGTTAAAGAGATAACACCCCATCTGCTTCATCCTCTTTCGCTTCGGTCATCTGCCTGGTCGGTGCCACCGGCCACCCACCCGTTACTGCTCGACCTGCCAAAAGGAGACCGACGATGAACAGAAATCGCTTCGGCGCGTTCTTGCTCCACTTCCTCATCGCCGCGATTGCCGTTGTCGGCACCGCCTCGCAATCGCCAAAGAATGGACGGCCTCAATCTGAAACGCCGCGGCCCGCGCCGACTGATACCGGAGCCGCACAGACGAATACACATCCTCCACCGACTCAGCAGTCGGGTGATCTGCCCTTTGACCGCCCGCCGCTTGAGCGCCCTGCCCTGCGTCGTGACCTGCCTGCGAAAGAAGCGGCGATGACGGCTACTGACAAGGCGGACTCTGTAAAGCTGGCGGTTGACCTCATCGTCCTCGACGCACAGGTGCTGCAACAGAAAACCGGCCGCATCGCCGGCGATATGAAGAAGGAATCGTTCACGCTCACAGAAGACGGCGTGAAGCAGACGATCACTCACTTCAGCCAGGATACCTTGCCGCTCTCTGTGATCTTGCTGATTGATCGGGGCGGCTGCATGGATCCGTTCAGTGACCGGGTTCACGAAGCGACGATGGCCGCCTTGAACCGTCTGCGCCCGCAGGATGAAGTCGCGCTGATGGCCTTTCATAACACGGTTGATCTGGTCGCCGGCTTCACGCGTGATCGGCGGCGCATTGAAAGCGCGCTGCACCGCATTCCGCCGCATGACGAGCAGGCAAGTCATTGTTTCAACCGCGCCTTTGACGAGGCGGCGAATTACATGAATCACGCCGGCAATCCTGATGGCCGCCGTGTCATCATCGTGCTGACCGGCATCACCACCGATTTTGATTGTCCGGGGCCAGGCGGCGACGAAGTGCGTCGCACGGTACTGGAAAGTGGCGCGGTCGTCTGCGGCATCATCCCGAAGACCGCCGAGCAGCGGCTCGAAAGCGGCATCATGCGCACGGTCACTGGCATCGGCGGCGTTTTCAAGGCGAAGGCGTCGAACCTCAACCGGCTGGCCGAAGAGACTGGCGGCGAAGTCCTCAGCGACAAGCCCGAGATGCTCAACCATGTCTTTAATGATCTGATCGATCATCTGCGCACTCGCTATGTCATCGGCTTTGTGTCTTCGAATACAAAACGCGACGGCAGTTTTCGCAAGCTCAAGCTGGATGTGGCACAGCCTTCGACTAAGCCCGAAGATCGGCTGGTCGTTCGCACGCGGCGCGGCTATATCGCGGCAAAGGCGCGGCCTATTAATGCGGAGAAGCCGCCCACACACTAACGCATTGTCCAGGGCTTTGAAGCGTTTCACACGGTTTTCAGTTTTCCTCTGAAGCAACTCACCACCCTCCATTCGTTCGCCGCGCAAGCAGCACTCGCGCGGCGATTTCTGTTGCGGTGATTGCTTGACACTTACACAGGTGATTCATAGAGTCGCAGGTATGAGCAATCACCCGGACGGCCCGCCAAAGAGCCTGAGCGATTTGCTCGCCGCCGTCTTCATCAACCGAGAAAAAGAATTGCGCTCGGGCTGGCGTGTGCTCCTGTTCTTTCTGGCGTTCGTGATGGCCATTATCTTCATCCGAGGCGTCGTAGACACGCTTGCTCGGCTGATTCCGTCATTGCGCTTTCTTGTGGCTGACTCGCTCTCTGAAACATCGTCGGATCGCTTGCGTCTGCTGGCGATGCTCATCGGAGCGCTGGAAACGCTCGCCGCCGCTTTCATCGCGTCTTTCGTCTGTGCCCGCTGGCTGGAACGCCGGACGCTGCGATCGGTCGGCTTCATGCTGCACCGTAGATGGGCGAAAGATTTTGCTCTCGGCTCGCTGATTGGTGGGGCGTCGCTTGCCTTCGCTGTCGGAATGATCGCGGCGGTGGGCGCAGCGCATTTCGCTGTTCAACTCACAGATAAGGCGGCGCTGATATTCGGCTTTGGCTACTTGCTGGTCTTCTTTTTGGTGGCCGGGGCGGTTGAAGAATTGATCTTTCGCGGCTTTGTCTTTCAGGCGCTATTGCACAACGTGGGCGCTTTTCCGGCGCTTGCAATCACCGCCATACTGTTTGGCCTGGCGCACATCGATAACACCAACGTTTCGGCGTTCGCCATCTTCAACACCGTGCTTGCAGGCGTCTGGTTAGGCATCGCCTATTTGCAGACGCGAAGCTTATGGCTGGCGACGGCGCTGCACTATTCGTGGAACTTCGTGATGATTTTTGTCTTCGGGCTGAATGTCAGCGGCATCCCAGATTTTGCAAAGCTGGCGTGGCTGCATGGTGGGGCGAAACCGCCGTGGTGGATTTCAGGCGGCGATTATGGGCCGGAAGGCGGCGCCGCGGCGACGCTGGCTCTGCTACTTTCGACGCTGTTGATCTGGAAGAGCGGCTGGTTTCGCGCGACAGCGGATATGCTCGCCGCCACCACACACGGCAAGCCCGAACGCTCGCTGTCGATCATTGCGAATGATGAGACTTCGCGCGCCTGAGGCGGGCCGACAGCGATGACGATTGGGGCGGACGGCAAATCGTCCACCCCAATCGCCACACAATCTTGAAATTCAAGCGAAGTGATGCGAATTACGCATTCTTCTCGGCGATGTCGCCGATCACCGGCAGCTTCCACCACTGGCCCTGGCTGGCTTTGATCATGCCGATGACATGAAGCACCAGGAAGGCGAGGCCGACGATCATACCGATAATTCCCAATATGCCACCGCCGGCGAAGTAAACCATCCCGTTATCGGTCGCTACCGCGGCGCTGCGCGTGGCGACGCTGGCAATGTTGAGAATCACCTGAATGACAAAGTTGACGCCGAACAGCAACAACCCTTGCAGCGCATGAAAGCGCACAAAGCGATTCTCTTTCGGCTCGGTCGCCATCCAGATGATGCTGAAGATCAGGTTGACGCAGCATAGGCAGGTCGGCAGATAACACAACAGCGCAGCCGTGTTGTAAGCCATGCCGAAGGTCTTGGTCTTGTTGCCATTCGGCGGTGGGTAATTGCCGCCCGGCGGCGGATAGCCCCCGCCTCCTCCCTGATAACCTCCGCCACCCGGTGGCGGGTAGCCGCCTCCCGGTGGCGGATAGCCTCCCCCACCCGGCGGCGGCGGATAGCCTCCACCCGGCGGTGGTGGGTAGCCCCCTCCACCCGGCGGGTTCCCATACGGCGGTTGATTGCTCATAAAGGTTCCTCCTTCATCAAACGTGAATTAGTAACTGCGGCTACAACTGAACGACAGCCGCGGCGTTACAGCCTGAAGGCTTTGAAGAGCAGCGCCGCGATGCCGAGGTAGAAAAAAAACGTGACGATGTCCGTGAACGTCACGACGAAGACCGACGACGCCAGCGCCGGGTCGAGCCTGAATCGCTTGAGCAACACCGGGATCATGGTGCCGAGCATGCCGGCAAACAACAAACTCAATATCATCGTCAGCCCAAGAACACCGCCCAGTCCGGGCGTGAACCACAACGCGACGATGAGCATGACAACCACGCCGATGACCAGGCCGTTGGTCAGCCCGACCAGCGATTCTTTCAAAGTAACGCGCCAGCGCGTCTCCCAACTGACCTCGCCCAGGCCGATGCCGCGCACTACGACCGTCATGGTCTGAGTCGCGGCGTTGCTGCCCATCGTCGCGACCACCGGAATCAGGATGGCCAGCAACAACGCGAACTGCGGGTCGCTTGTCGGCAGCAGCCAACGCACAATCGCTACCGCGATCAAGGCGCCGCCCAAAGACAGCAGCAGCCACGGCAGCCGCCGCCGCACAGAGTTCATGGCCGAGCCGATGGCGCGGTCGTCGGCTTCGACGCCGGCCAGCGCATAGATGTCTTCGGTCGCCTCTTCGCGCATCACGTCAATGATGTCGTCCACCGTGATGATGCCGGCGAGCTTGTTCTCCGGGTCCACGACCGGCACCGCCAGCAGGTTATAAGTTGCCACCAATCGCGCCACCTCTTCCTGGTCAGTGTCGGTCGTCACTTTGATGACATCGCCGATCATGATCTTGCGCAGCGGCGTTGACGGCGGGTTCAACAGCAACTGCCGCAGGCTGACGACGCCGAGCAGGTGGTTGCGCGAATCGACCACGTAAATGTAAAAGGCCATCTCGAACTCTTCGCTGCGCTTTTGCAGCGCCGTGATGGCTTCCGAAATCGTCAGCTCTTCGTCGAGGGCGAAGTAGTCGGGCGTCATGATGCGCCCGGCAGTCTCATCGGCAAAGCCGAGCAACTCGTTGACGACCGTCGAGTGCTCGGCCTTCATGGTTTCGAGCAGCTCGTCGCGCAGCGCTTCGGGCATCTCGGCGACCAGCAGCGCGGCGTCGTCCGAAGGCAGCTCTTGCAGCAATCGCGTCACATCGCCGCGGTTGAGCGCGGCAAGCAATCCGACCGCGCTCTGTGTGTCCATCTCCGAGACCGCCTCGGCGGCCTGCGTCAGGTCGGTGCCGACCAGGGCACTGAAGATCGCCTCGCGCTCGGATTGCGGAACCTGCGTGAGGATTTGCGCAATATCAACGGGCCGCAGCTTGGTCAGCAGGTTCCCCGCATTCGACATCGCGCCGCGCCGCGCCAGTCGAATGACAGAGTCCAAGATCAGCTTGAGCCGTTGTTCCTGCATGAGAATCGTCCCTGCGCCTGCACATATCTTTTGTTGCTGATTCCGTAAGTCGCCCGATGTAAAGCCAAACCTTTATAGCACAGCCGACAGCGGCGGAAAAAGCGAAAATGCAAAAAGCAGTTTCTCCTCTGTTTTTAGCCGCCAGTCATTTGCTCGACTCCGCGTCGTGGCCGCGAAAAATCAATGACAAAGGGCAAAGGACAAGCGACAATAATGAATCTTTATGGCTGATCTCGACCGCGAATTCTTTGCCCGCGACACCGTGACCGTGGCGCGCGATTTGATCGGCTCGACGCTGGTCGCAGGGCGTTGCGCCGGGCGCATCGTCGAAACCGAAGCCTACACCACGGACGCCGCTTCGCACGCCGTGACGCGCAGCCGCCAGGCGGCGATCATGCGCGAAACCTTCGGCCACATCTACGTCTACCTGATTTATGGGATGTATTACTGCTTGAACATCACCACCGAACGCGAAGGCATCGGCGCGGTCTTGATGCGTGCCGTCGAACCGATGCGCGGCATAGACTTGATGAGCGAGCGGCGCGGCACGACCAATCTTCGGCAATTGGCCAGCGGGCCGGGCCGTCTCTGCGCCGCATTCGGCATAGACTTGACGATGAACAACAAACCGCTTGGCCGCGACATTCGCGTTCTGGCACGCGAGGCTGAGCCAATGATTTCAGCGAGCCCACGTATTGGCATCACACGCGCAACCGAACTTGACTGGCGCTTTTACGAAACCGGCAGCCCGTTCGTCAGCCGCCCGCCGTCAAAGCCGCGTGCTTGAGCACGCACGGCACGGCGGTTAGAATGGAACTTGCTTTCATTATGAAAAACGATCTCTTGATTCGAGCCGCAAAGGGCGAGCCTACTGAGCGAACGCCTGTCTGGATGATGCGACAGGCGGGCCGTTACCTGCCCGAATACCGCGCTATCCGCAAGGACATAGACTTCCTGACCCTCTGCAAGACCGTCGAGCTTGCCGTCGAAGTCTCGCTGCAACCTTACCGCATCCTCGGCGTCGATGCGGTGATTATGTTCAGCGACATTCTCATTCCCGTCGAGGCAATGGGCCAGGAAGTGCAGCTCACCGAAAAGAAAGGCCCTGAGCTGCCCGACCCCATTCGCACCCGTGAGCAGGTGGATAAGCTGATCGTGCCCGACCCCGCCGAGAAGACCGGCTTTGTAATAGAGATCATCAAAACCTTGCGCCGCGAGCTTGATGGCGCGGTGCCGTTGATCGGTTTCGCCGGCGCGCCGTGGACGCTGGCGGCTTATATGATCGAAGGCGGCGGCTCGAAGAATTATGCAGAGGTCAAGCGCATGATGTTCGCCGAGCCGAAGACCTTTCATGCGTTGTTAGACAAGATCGCCGACACGGTGATTCTGTATCTCAACGCCCAGATTGAAGCCGGAGCACAGGTCGTCCAGTTGTTCGACTCGTGGGCCGGCGAGCTGTCGCCGCGCGATTACGAAACGTTTGCCCTGCCCTATGAGCAGAAGATTTTCGAAAGCATCAACCGCACCGCCGCGCCGGCCATCATGTACATCAACGGCAGCGGCACCTTCCTCGAACAGATGGCGCGCTGTGGCGCCGATGTCTTGAGCCTGGACTGGCGCGTCAACCTGCAAGACGCCCGCGCCCGCATCAGCGACAGTTTCACGTTACAAGGCAACCTCGACCCGTGCGTATTGCTCTCGACCCCAGAGATTATTACCGAAAAGGCACAGGCGCTGTTGAAGGAAGGCGGCGGCCAGCGCCACATCCTCAACCTCGGACACGGCATCCTGCCGATGACGCCTGTAGAAAACGCGCAGGCATTCATCAACGCCGCCAAGCCGCCGCGAGCCTGAGGCCGTGCCCGCATTCGTATGACCAGCCAACTCCACTCGCAGGAACGCATCGGCGTGCTGTTGTTCAATCTCGGCGGGCCGGATACGCTCGAAGACGTACGCCCATTTCTCTTCAACCTGTTTGCCGACCCGGACATCATCCGCCTGCCGTTTCGCTTTATGCAGAAGCCGCTGGCGTGGATGATCTCGACGCAACGTTACAAAAAATCGTGCGGTTACTATGAGAAGATCGGCGGCGGCTCACCCTTGCGCCGCATCACCGACGAACAGGCGCGGGCGCTAGAGACGGCGCTCCAGAGCCGCGGCATCAATGCCCGCGCTTATGTCGCCATGCGCTACTGGAAGCCGTTCACCGAAGAGGCGCTCGAACAGATCATGCGTGATGAGATAAGCCATCTCGTTGTGCTGCCGCTCTATCCGCAGTTTTCGGTTTCAACAACCGGCTCAAGCCTCAACCGCATGAACGAGCTGATCAAAGAGCGCCGCTATCGCCTGCCGCGCGCCTCTGTGGTCTGTAGCTACGAAGATGACGAAGGCTACATTTCAGCGCTCGCCGCGTCGGTCGCTGAAAAGCTCGCTGAATTCCCCAATCCCGGTCAAACGCACATTCTCTTCAGCGCCCACAGCGTCCCTGTGAGCTACATCAAACAGGGCGACCCTTACCTTGAACAGACCGAACGCACCGTCGAGATGGTGATGCAACGGCTCGGCAAGGATCGCCCCTTCACGCTCTCGTTTCAGAGCAAGGTCGGCCCGGTTGAATGGCTGGGGCCGGCGACCGACGCGACGGTGCGCCGCCTCGCCGGTGAAGGCGTCGAGCAACTGCTGATGGTGCCGGTGAGCTTCGTCTCTGAGCATAGCGAGACGCTTTACGAGATGGACTTGCTTTACGGCGAGCTTGCCGCAGAAGTCGGCATCAAGGATTATCGGCGCGTGCCGACGATGAATTGCCGCGCGGATTTTATTGACGCGCTCGCCCGTCTGGTCGAGCGCGCGCTGGCGCTCGAAGCGCGGTCAGCCGTAAGGATGAACTGTCGCTACTGCCCGGCGACGGCGAATAGCGACACGCCGAATCAACTCTGCGCTTGCGACCGGGCGAGCCTATAGCCAGCGATGAGCAACGATCACAAACAAGTCGTCGTCATCGGCGCGGGCATCAGCGGGCTGGTCTGCGCTTATCGTTTAAAGTCGCTCGGCGTAGATGTGCTGCTCATTGAATCTTCAGGCCGCGTCGGCGGTGTCATGCAGACCGAGGTCGTCAACGACTACTTGATCGAGCGCGGCCCGAACAGCTCGCAGGGCTCTGAAGAGTTGATGGCGTTGATTGAAGAGCTTGGCCTGATGAGTGATCTGGCCGAAGGCGACCCGAAAGCGCCGGCCTATGTTTATGTCAAAGGCCAGCTTCATGCAGTGCCGGCGGGCGCTGGCGCATTCATCAAAAGCAAGCTGTTGAGCGCCACTGGCAAGCTGCGCATCTTCGCCGAGCCGTTCATCAGCAGGCGCAGGGCCGGCGAAGAAGAGAGCGTTTTTTCTTTCGCGCGGCGAAGAATCGGGCGCGAAGCGGCAGAGCGCATGGTCGCGCCATTCGTGTCGGGCATCTATGCGGGCGATGCTGAAAAGATCAGCGTGCAGGCCGCATTCCCGCGACTGTGGAACCTTGAAGCGAGCTATGGCGGCTTGATTCGCGGCAGCATTGCCAAAGCGCGCGAAGCCCGCCGCGCCAAGAAAGCCGCGAGCGCCGTGCTTGATAAAGCCGGGCCGACGCGCCGGCGGCTCATCTCTTTCAATGGCGGTATGGCGATCTTGCCGCAGCGGCTTGCGGCCAGAATCGGCGAAGACTTGATTACCGGGATTGCCGATTGTAGCTTGCGGGTTGCGGATTCAGGCCGTGCGGTTCAGATTACATTCAATCAGAATGGCGCGTGGCGTCAGCTCGCCGCCGATCAGGTCATCATCGCCACCCCGGCAAAGGCAGCAGGCTCACTCGTCGCGCCGCTTTCGACTAAGCTGGCCCAGTTACTCGACGGCATCTACTACCCGCCGCTGGCGATTGTCTATCTGGCGTATAACGTCGCGAGTGTGGCGACGCCGCTCGACGGCTTCGGTTTTTTGGTAGCGCCGAGCGAAGGGTTGAACATCCTCGGCTGCGTGTGGAATTCGAGCCTGTTTGCGGGCCGCGCACCGCAGGGCAAGGCGTTGCTGACGGTCTTCGTCGGCGGGGCGCGCAACCCCGATGCGGCGCGACTGCCCGACGCCGAGCTAAGCGCCACGGCGCACGGCGAATTGCAAAAAGCGCTCGGCATCAGCGCAGAGCCGACCGTCGTCGGCATCACGCGCTGGGAGCGGGCCATCCCGCAATACAACATCGGCCACCGTGACCGCGTGGCGCGCATCGAAGCCTTGCTCGACCAGACGCCCGGCTTGCGATTGATCGGCAACTACCTGCACGGTGTTTCGACCGGCGACGTGATCAAAGAAGCCGACCGCGTCGCTCGCGAACACCATGAATCGCTCGCGGCGACACCTGCTCCCCCGCAATGAATCGACAAGGCTTCAGTTGCGAATCACGGCGCCCATGGTTTCATCCAACCAGTTGTTGAGGGCCGGAAACATCATCTGCGGCGGCGGGATGTGACCGCCATCAAAAAGGATTCGGCGCTTCGGCTCAGCGAGCAGTTGAAACAGCGGCTCGCCCTGTGTCGTCAACGGGTCGGCCTCGTCGTAGCGCCCTTGCACCAGGAGCTTTGGCGCCCGGATGTGCCCGACATAGTTAATGGGATTGATCTCCGGCAGCAGTTGCAAATAGTCTCTGCGAATGCCCGTGCCGTTATAAGCCACCGAGCGGTAGCGGGTTTCAATCGCTGGCAGAATGAGCTTCAGCACGCCGCCGCTCGGGCCGAACATAGCGATCCGGCTGGCATCAATGTCTTGCCGCGTTTCAAGGTAATCCAATCCACGCCGCAACTCGATCAAATCGGTCAACACCCGGTCGCGATATTCGGCAGGATCATTCTGAGCCGCCGCACTCGCGGGCCGGTCGCGCCCGATGAAGCCTTTCTGCACCACGGCAAACAATGCCCGCCCTGCCCCGACCAGCGACGCGAAGTTAATCTCCATCGAATCGGTCAGCGAGCGGGCACGCGAAGTGACATCTGCCGCCGGTAGCAGGTGGATGACCTGCAAGGGGCGACGAAAATTTTTCGGCAAGTAGAGATAAGCCAGCGCGCGCTCGCCGCCGGCGCCTTTGAAAGTGATCTTCTCGCGCTGCCACGTCTCGGCCTCTGTCACCTCGACGACCTGTGCATCCAGCGGCGTCCGCTCATAAGCGTAGAGTTTCATCCACTCCTTCACTGTGGCGTCGGCTGCCGGCGTGTAGCGCGGCACTTCCGCTGCGATGTCCATACGCATGGCGCTCTGATCTTCCGCCGAATCGGTCGCGCTCATCGCACAGCGAAAGCCGATTTTGTTTGAGCTGTAGAATGCCGGATAGGTGCCATAATAGCCGAACAGATAGGTCGGGTCTTCCCATGAGCCGCCGGCGATAAAGAACCCTTGCGAGGTTTCGTTCAAGCACCATTCGGAGACGTTGCCGGCCATGTTGTAGCAACCGAAAGGACTCATGCCGAACTCGAAGCTGTTGACCGGCGCAGTGCCTTCACGCTTGAAATTGGCGCGTTGGTCTACGCCCTTCTCCATCAATCCCCAGGGCATCGTCAGGCCGACAAAATTCGAAACGCCATCGCGCGCCGCTTTCTCCCATTGAAACAGCGTCGGCAGCCGCTTGCCTCTGAACTCGGCATAGGCCGCCGCCTCGTAAAAAGTAACGCCAGTGACAGGATGCTGCGCCTGCCCTTCAGCAAACGTCTGGTTGGCCCATTCGCGCGGGCCGGGCAATCCTGTGCGGTCGTGCAGCTCGCGTATCGCGGCTTCCCACGCGAGCGGTTTGCCATCTTTGACGAAAGGATATTTCCAATACTCCCTCTTCTGATAACCGCCGGCGTTGACGAACTCTTTGAACTCCTGGTTGCTGACCTCGAAGCGGTCTATGAAAAAGTCACCGAGGCGCACGCGGGCGTCGGTCGGTCGCCGCCACGCGACGATGCGATAGTCGCTGCCCGGCACATAAGCCATGCGGTCGGGGACGCGCCCGGCCTCAATCAATCGGGCTTCGATGCGAAGCGGCGGCGGGATGATCACTCCTGTGCCTTCGTCCCACAGCGCGCCGGAGATCGTTCGCTCAAGGCTGGCGAAGCCCGGCTTCTCAATCGTCAGCAGATAATCGCCGCGCGCGATTTGCAGGTCGCGAATCGGCGTCGTGCCGACCGGCTGACGCGTCGTGCTGCCGTCGGGCGAAAAACGCTTGAGATAGACCTGCGCCCCCGCCGGCTCGCTGTTGACCGACAGCGTGTTGCCGATTGTCGGCATCAGCCGCGTAATGGTCGGCTCATCGCTCAGGTAGCGGCGCACCTGCACCGCCAGATCGTAAGCTTCAAAGAATCTGCCGGCCTGCGCCAGTTCTTCGACGCGCGGCACCTGCGCGGCAGCCCACTGGCGATTGCGGTAATGGATATAACCCCACAAAGCAAGCGCGACCGCTGCAATGACGACAACCACCAGCCAAAGCCGGGACATCAGCCGCAAGTTGAGCGACGCGGCGCGCACGCCATGCTTGAGGCGAGCCAGGAAGGTTGGCCGGCGCGGCGGTACATAAGGGAAGACGACCCCGTCGGGCACATCGCTGCCCTGGCTCTGGAGCCGCCCCGCTTGCGCGGCGAACTGGCGCAGGTCGGCGATCATCTGCCGCATGGACGAACAGCGATCTTCGGGACGCTTTGCAAGCGCCCGGTCAATAACGGCGGCAAGCAGCGGCGGGATTTCGCGATTCAGCTCGCGCACCGGCAGGTGCGGCTGATTGATGATGGCGTTCAAGGTTTCGGGCTGTGATTTTTCTTTGAACGGCACGCGGCCCGTCGCCATCTCATACAGCACAACACCAAACGAGAAGAGGTCGCTGCGATGATCGACGCGCTCGCCGCGCGCCTGTTCAGGCGACATATAAGCCGGCGTGCCCATGACCGCGCCGGTCTGCGTCAGCTCGCTTGCCGCATCACCCACTTCAGCGACCAGCTTGGCCAATCCGAAGTCGAGTACCTTGGCCTGACCGCGCGGCGTGATGATGATGTTCGACGATTTGATGTCGCGGTGGATGATGCCTTGCTCGTGCGCCGCAGCCAACGCGTCAGCGACTTGCAGGGCAAGCGACAGCAGCGAGTCGAGCGCCAGCGGGCGGCCCGCAATCACCTGCTTGAGCGATTGCCCCTCGACAAATTGCATGGCGATGAAGGGCTGTCCGGCGGCATCGCCGATCTCATGAACCGTGCAGATGTTTGGATGGTCGAGCGCCGACGCCAGTTGCGCCTCGCGCACAAAGCGGGCGCGCAACTGCGGGTTGGCTACCAGTGTGACATCCAACAATTTGAGCGCCACCCTGCGCCGCAGCCGCGTGTCTTCGGCCAGATAGACGCGGCCCATGCCGCCCTGGCCGAGCGCCGAGATAATACGGTAGTGCGGCAGCGTCGCGTTGATGACGGTTGTGCTGGCCGACTCGGCAACTTCACGGGCGGCGACTTCGAGGGCCGGCGAATCGAGAAAGCCGCTCGCCTGGTCATGCGAAGAGAGCAGCGAATCGACCTCGCTGCGCAATTGCGTATCGCCGGCGCAGGCTTGTTGGAGAAAGTCGGCGCGTGCCGCGGCGGGGATTTCGAGCGCCGCGTAATAGATGACTTCGATCTGCTGCCAGCGCTCGGCGTTCGTTATCATGATTGCTTCCTCAACTCGCGATAAAGCCATGCCTGTGCGAGGCTCCATTCGCGCTTGACGGTGGCCGGCGAAATCTTCAGCACCTCGGCGGTCTCTTCGATGTTCAGGCCGCCAAAAAAACGCAACTCGACGATCTTGCTCTTGCGTTCGTCAAAAGCCGCCAGACTGTTCAGCGCGTCGTCGAGCGCCACAAAATCAGCGGCGCGTTCACTGGAGATAACCGCGGCCTGGTCGAGCGAGACTTCGACCGCCTCGCCACCGCGCTTGTGCGAACGGCGGCGGCGCGCGTAATCCACCAGAATGTGGCGCATCAGTTGCGCCGAGACGCCGAAGAAATGGGCGCGGTTCTGCCAGGCGACGTTCTGCCAGTCAATCAAACGCATATACGCCTCGTTGACCAGCGCCGTCGCTTGTAGAGTATGGCCGGGCGATTCACGCGACAGGTAACGGCGCGCCAGCCTGTGCAACTCGGCATGAACCAGGGGCGTCAACTGGTCGAGCGCCGACTGGTCGCCATTGCCCCAGGCCCTGAGTAGCTGTGTAATCTCTTTGGGCGAAACCGAGGTCACAGGCTTTGCCCTCCTCGCAAATGACTCACTGCTGGCGCACATTATCATAACTGGCGATTTGAGATAAAGACCTCAAAAAGAATCTCGCCGGCGCGTGAGCTTTTTCACCACCTGTTTGCGCATGAACAAACGAGGGCAGCAAAAGCGCTGTCCCGACAATTGACTTAAACGGCATTGAGCTTGAACGCAATCAGCTCTCAAACCATCCTGAAGGAGGAAGTCAGATGAAGAAACTCGCAACGCTCACCATGCTCACCTTGATGGCGCTCATCCTGTCGGGTATCAACGCCCTGGCGCAATCAGCCAGCGTGTTTGCCGGCGGCTTGAAAGCGCCGGTCAGAATGATCCTCACCCCCGGCGGCAACCTGCTGGTGGCCGAAAGCGGCACAGGCCATATGGACGGGCGCGTTTCGATCATCGATCAGAGCGGCAGCCGCCGCACCCTTGTCGATGGCTTGCCATCGGCAATCAACCTTGCGGGCGGCGAGCCGGCGCCATCAGGACCAGCGGCGCTGGTGCTGCGCGGGCGCACGCTCTACGCGGTTATCGGCTCAGGCGACGCGACGTTGCCCGGCCCCGCACCGGGTTCGGAAGTGGCGAACCCAACGCCCACTTCGCCGCTCTTCAGCTCGGTGCTGGCGTTGCGCTTCCCCGCCTCGGTTGATATTTCGGGCGGCGACTTTGCCTTCACCGCAAGCAACTACGCCAATCTCGCCAATGGCGGAAAGTTAAAAACCAATAACGGCAACGGCGAGCGACTGGTGGCTGACGTCCTGGTGAATTTCCGTGATTTCGCCGACGAACCGCGCCCCGACCTGTTGAACAATGTGCGCGCCTCGAATCCCTTTGGCGCAGACATCCGCGGCAACGCGCTCTATGTCGCCGATGCCAGCGAGAATTTGGTCTACCGGGTTGACCTCGACAGCGGCGACAGCGAAGTGCTGGCGCGGTTTGCGCCCAAGCCCAACCCGCTGCCGTTCGGGCCGCCAATCATGGAAGCGGTGCCGAACAACGTCAGGGTTTTCGGCAAACAGCTCCTTGTAACTTATCTGATGGGCTTCCCATTCGCCCCCGGCTCGGCTGAAGTACGCAAAGTCAACCTGGCGAACGACAGTCAGACGACCTTCATCGGCGGGCTGACATCGGCAATAGATGTGCTGCCGGTGAAAGGGGCGCACGGCGAGGATCAGTTCTACACGCTGGAGTTCAGCACAGACATGCTGGCGAACGCGCCGGG